>NZ_MECK01000620.1 GCF_014596465.1 Streptomyces sp. CBMA123
CGACGGCGAGGGCCCGCGGCGCGCCGGGCGGCGCTCCGACGACCACCGACCCGACCACTGACCCGACCGCTGACCTGACCACTGACCCGACCGCTGAGCGGGCCGCACCCGGCTCGGGCCGGCCAGGAACGGGTGTCCTGGCCGGCCCGAGCCGGGTGCGAGGTGTGCCGGTCAGTAGTAGTGGCGACGGCCGCCGACCGCGTGCCCGAGGGAACCGGCGACCCACAGGACGAGGCCGATGGCGACCAGGATGATCCCGATGGTCCACAGGATCGGGAATCCGATGACGAAGCCGACGATGAGCAGGATGACGCCGAGGACGATCACTGTGTCCTCCCTGGGTGGTGGAGACGGCGGTCGGAAGGCCGGCCGCGGCACGCTCGGTACCGAAACCCGCCCGGGTGGCGGAGCCGTCACGTCCTCCGCCGTGCCCATGAACCGCGTCTACCGCCCCAGCGCCGGGGCAAACCCCGGCGGGCCTCAGGCCGCCGGAGCGGCCGGACCGCCGGTGAACAGGGCCCGGCGCTCCTCCGCCGTCAGGCCGCCCCGGACCCCGTACGGCTCCCGCTCCGCGAGCGCCTGCCGGCGGCACTCCACCCGCACCTCGCAGCCGGCGCAGACGGCCTTCGCCGCCTCCTCGCGCTCCCTCGCGGCGTCCGGCCGCTCGGGGGCGGCCAGGAACAGGCGCCCGTGGTCGGCGCGGCGGCAGGCCGCCGCCGGTTCGGGGCTCCAGCGGCGCTCGGCGGCTTCGGGCAGGCGGGGGAGGTCGGCCACGGCGGTTCCTTCCGGTCGGGGGTCGTCCCCCGTCGTCTAACCCCGTCCCGCGCGTTCATGCCCCCGGCCACGGACCCTGGCGCACCTCTGACGCGCTTGCGGCGCACTGTGACGCACCTCTGACGCGTCCAGGCCCGGGGCCCGGTCCGGAAAGCGGGGCCCGGCCGCCGCTCGGCGCCGGTGGCGGCCCCGGCGGCCGGCGGCCGGGGCCGGACCCCGGGCCGGGAGGAACAGCCGGGCCGCCTCCCGGCCCAGGTTGACGCCGATGGCAAGGGCCATCGCGGTGGCCGTGGCGTGCCCCAGGCCGCTGAGCCCGGCCTCGGGCTCGCCGCGGACGAAGGCGAGCAGCCCGAAGTAGAGCAGTGACCCGGGCAGCAGCGACCCCAGCGCGGCGGTGACGAACGGCAGCACCGAGCTGCCCCGGTACCGGGCCATCAGCTGGCCGGACAGGCCCACCAGCACCGCGGCCAGGCCGGTGGCCATGATCGGCTCCGCGCCCGCGCCGACCAGCACCGAGTACGTCGTCCAGCCCGCCGCACTGTTGACCAGGACGGCCGGCAGCGTGGCCGGCTCGGTGTTGAGCAGCACGGCGAAGGCCAGCGCCAGCAGGACGGCGGCGGCCAGCTGGAGCGGCGGGTTGGCGGCGGCGGCCGGGCCGCTCTGGGCGGCCAGGTCGGCGCCGTTGTTGACCCCGACGTAGAGCACGGTCATCACCCCGACGACCACGCCCGCCAGCAGGTACAGCACCTCCAGCAGCCGGGCGGCGGCGGTGAGGTAGAAGCCCGCGAGGCCGTCCTGCACGGCCGCCACCATCGGCCAGCCGGGCAGCAGCGCGTACAGTCCGCCGGTGATCACCACCGAGCCGCGCAGGTGCAGGTGGTTGAAGGACATCAGGATGCCGACCACCGCGGCCGGGGTCGCGGCCACCGCGATCCGGTAGAACTCCGGCAGGTCGTGCCGCTCGACCTGGGCGGCCAGCAGACCGCCCGCCATCGTGGTGACCACGGCGCTGACGAACACCAGCCAGGCCCGGGCGTCGGCCCGGCCGCCGACCAGCAGGGTGGCGCCGCCCGCCAGCAGGCCGGAGGAGAGCACCAGCAGCCAGGCCGGGTAGTGGCGGCAGTGCCGACGCACGGCCCGCAGCCGCCGGTGGGCGTCGTCCACGGCGAGCCCGCCCGCGGTGATCTCGGTGACCATCCGGAACAGGGCGGCCAGGCCCGCGTAGTCCTCGGCGGGCCGGCGCACGAAGCGTTCGGCCGTCACCGGCGGTTCGCCGTGGCCGGGTTGGTAGGAGATCGCGACCCGGGTGAAGGCCACCTGGGGGTCGCAGGCGCGGGCCCGGTAGGTCCGCGCGACGGCGAGCATCGCCGCCTCGACGTCCTCCGCGGCCTCACCGCAGGCCAGCATCAACTCGCCCACCAGCAGCGCCAGGCCGAGCACGGCGGTCACCTCGGTCGGGCCCGGCCCGTCCGCGCCGCCGTCCTCCCCCTCGCCGTGCCCGGCCGGGGGGTGAGCGGTGGCCGGGGTGCGCAGCAGCGGCAGCATCTGCTCGGGCCAGCGGACCGCGCCGTCCGCCGCCCCGGGCGGTCTTCCGGAGACGGGGTCGGCCTCCTCGGCCTCCTCCGGCCTGCCCTGCGGCGGCACCCGTCGGCCGTCCGGGCCGTCCGTTCCGGCCCGCGCGCCACGCTCCTCGTGCTCCGGCATCGTCGCTCCCTGCATCACCCCCCACTCGGCTGCTCTCGGCACCCATCCGACTACCCGTCGCCGTCGATTCGTGAACGTCACACCCGGAGCGCGGCCGGGCCCGCACGCCCTGGTGGAGACGGCCGTCACCGGGCAGACCCTCCTGCCGGCGCTGCGAGAGGCGTTCTGACCACGCGCCCGTACCCGGCGGGACGGACCGCGCACCCGCCCCGGCCCAACAAACCGGGACATACTCCTGCGATCCGGGGGCAGAAGGAGCGACGACACACACGCCAACCGAGGAGGTCGAACCATGGTCCCGCTCCTGCTGGTCCTTCTGCTCGCTCTGATCCTGTTCGGCGCCGGATTCGCCCTGAAGGTGCTCTGGTGGGCAGCCGTCATCGTGCTCGTGGTCTGGCTGCTCGGCTTCGTCGCGCGGGGCACGTCGTCGACCGGCGCGCGGGGTCGCTGGTACCGCTGGTAGCCGCTCACGGAGCGGTCGGCACGGCCGGCCGCTCCGCACCGCGGGGCCGTCCGTCCGGGCGGCCCCGCGGTGCGTCCGGAACCGGCCGGTGGTGCCGGGGCCGCTCCCCCGGCACCGCCCGCGGTCAGGGCGTACGGGTCACCGTGGCCCCCACCAGCCCCGCCACCAGGCCCTTCCGGCCGCCCTCGCGGCACCAGCGGCGCTGCCGGTCGGCCCCGTTGCCCTCGCGCTCCAGGCCGCGCCACAGCTCGGCCACCCGGTCGGTGTCCCCGGACGCCGCGAGCCCGGGGGCGAGACGGGCCCGCAGTTCTCCGAGCACGGCCGCGGCCGGCCGGGCGACTCCGTCGGACGGGGAGACCAGCCGGCCGTGCAGGCCGGTGCGGGCGGCGTGCCAGGTGGCGGCGCGCAGCAGTTCGTCCGGAGCGTCGGGGCGGGGGCGCCCGGCCCGTTCGTCCAGAACCGCCGAGACGACCAGTGCCCTGGCCAGACCGGCGAACAACTCGGCTTCGGCGACGGTCAGCTGGACGTCCATCGCGCGGATCTCGACGGTCGGGTAGCGGCTCGACAACCGGGCCTGCCAGTACAGCTGCCCCTCGTCCACGATCGCTCCGGCGGCCTTCAGCGCCGCCACCCGCCGATGGTGGTCCGCCAGGTCGTGGAAGGCCGGCGGCGGGCCGCTGACCGCCCACTGGTCGAAGTGGACCGTCCGCCAGCTGGCGAACCGGGTGTCGGCACCGCGCCAGAACGGCGAGTTGGCGCTCAGCGCCACCAGCACCGGCAGCCAGGGGCGCAGCCGCACCAGGGCCCCGAGCCGTTCCTCCTCGTCCGGGACGCCGACGTGCACGTGCATCCCGTTCAGCATCAGGTCGTCCACCAGCGCCGGTGCCTGGTCGCGGGCGCGCCGGTAGCGCTCCCCGTCCGTGACCGGCACCGGGCCGCCCGGGGCGAACGGCGCCGACCCGACCGGCACCACCCGGCACCCGTGCTGCGCGGCGGCCGCGTTCAGTCCGGCGCGCACCCTGGACAGGTGCCGGGCCACCTCGGTCAGGTCCTCGCACACCGGTGTGGCGGTCTCCACCTGGACCTGGAGCAGTTCGTGCTGTGCCTCCGCGGGGCGCAGCGCGGGCGCCAGCGAGGCGGTCGCCAGGACCTCGGCCGCCCGGGGCAGCGGCACCCCGTCCCGGGGGTCCACCAGCAGGTATTCTTCTTCGACTCCGAGTGTCAGCATGCCCGGACCGCTACCCCGCAGACCGTTCCGTACACGGCCCGCCCCGATCCGCGCGCCAGGACACCGCGGCCCGCGGGCGGGACCGGGGCGACCGGGGCCGTGCTACGCCCGGTCGAGCCGGCCGGCGTCGAACTCGGCCCAGATCGTCTTGCCCAGGGCGTGCCGTTCGGCCCCCCAGCGGTCGGCGATCCGCTGCACGATGAACAGCCCGTGGCCGCCGGGCAGGGCCGGATGGTGCGGTTCGCGCGGGGCGGGCAGGTCGCCGCTGCGGTCGCTGACCTCGATCCGCAGCCGGTCCCCGGTGAGGTCGAGGACGAGTTCCAGCGGACCGCCGCCGTGCAGCATGGCGTTGCCGACGAGTTCGGCGACCACCAGGACGATGTCCTCCGCGATCCCGTCCGCCGTCCGGGGCGGGCACCAGTCGCCGAGCGCCAGGACGGTGTGGGCCCGGGCCCGGGCGACCGGCTTGGGCAGCCCGAGCAGGGGCAGGCGCCGCCGCTGACCGCCGGCGGGCAGGACGAGACCGGTCCCGTGAGGGCCGCCGTCCAGGGCTCCCCGGCTCATCGTCATGTGAGGGCACCCCTTTGGATCGACGACGCTTTCGCAGCTCGGTTTCCCGGTGGCCCCGGGATTATGCCCGATCCGGGACGGAGCCCCGGCGGGCACCGCCCTCAACGGGCCAGGGCCGCCTCGACCGACTCGTGGACGGAGAAGACCGCTTGCGCGCCGGTCAGTTCGAGGACCCGCTGCACGGTGGGCGCCACCGCCGCGAGCCGCAGTTCCAGTCCTTCCCGTTCCGCCGCGAGGCGCGTCCTGAGCAGGAGGTTCAGGCCCGAGGAGTCGCAGAAGGCGACTCCCCGCAGATCGATCACCACGGCGGTCGGGCGCCGCGCGACCAGGTCGGCGAGCGCTCCGGCGGCCGGGACCAGCGACTCGACGTCGAGGTCGCCGACCAGCGTGCACACCACCGCGCCCTCGTCGGTGGTGCGGCTGCGCACCTCCAGGCCGGGCCGGGGCGCGGGAACCGCCAGGGCCGTGGCGCCCTGGTCGTCCTCGGATGGCATCATCGTCGTTCCCTCCCTGTCCGTACCCCGACCCTACGCAGGCCGGACGCGACGGCCAAAACCGCAGCCCGGCCCGGGCCGAGCGGCGTCAGCCGCCCTCCGGCCCCTCCCGCAGCCGGCCCGCCGGGGTCGATCCCGGGGACCGTCCGCTGGGAGCTGCCGTGGCGAGGGGTTCACCGGTGGGCGCGAGCATGCCGGTCCTCCCATGCGACGGCACGACGGGCGCTCTATTACCCCGCCCCGGCGGATCGATGCGCCCCGGCTCCGTGGAGGTCCGGTGAAGGCCCGCGGCGGCCCGTCCCGCCCCGGCGGCGGCCATTTCCGGCGGTGAGGGCGCTGGGGTAGCCTCCGTGGCGGTACCCACCGCACCCGGAGCATCGACCGGCGCCGTCCGGTTCCCGCCCGGCGGTGCCCACGACCGGATGCCGGGCCCAGGCCCCGCGTTCTACGGAGGCGACGTTCGATGGCTGGCCTGACCACGACCGACGGTTCACGGCAGCGCCCGGGAAACGAGCCGGACACGGCACTCGTGAACGAGCCCGAGCTCCGGCAGTTGCTGGCGGGGCTCACGGCCGTCCGGGACGGCGACTTCAGCACCAAGCTGCCCGATGACGAGCACGGGCTGCTGGGCGAGATCGCCTCGGTGTTCAACGGGATGGTCGACCAGCTGTCGCACTTCACCTCCGAGGTGACCCGGGTCGCCCGGGAGGTCGGCACCGAGGGCCGGCTCGGCGGCCAGGCCCAGGTGCCGGGCGTCTCGGGCACCTGGGCGGACCTCACCGACTCGGTCAACGCGATGGCGGGCAACCTCACCTGGCAGGTGCGCGGCATCGCCCAGGTGACCACGGCGGTGGCCCGCGGCGACCTCACCCAGAAGATCGAGGTGGACGCCCGGGGCGAGATCCTGGAGCTGAAGAACACCGTCAACACGATGGTCGACCAACTCTCCTCGTTCGCCGGGGAGGTGACCCGGGTCGCCCGGGAGGTCGGCACCGAGGGCCGGCTCGGCGGCCAGGCCAAGGTCGAGGGCGTCTCCGGCACCTGGCGCGACCTCACCGACTCGGTGAACTCCATGGCCGGCAACCTCACCGGGCAGGTCCGTGCGATCGCCCAGGTGGCCACCGCGGTGGCCGAGGGCGACCTCTCACAGAAGATCACCGTCACCGCGCGCGGGGAGATCCTGGAGCTGAAGGAGACCATCAACACGATGGTCGACCAGCTCTCCTCGTTCGCCGACGAGGTGACCCGGGTCGCCCGGGAGGTCGGCACCGAGGGCCGGCTCGGCGGACAGGCCAAGGTCGAGGGCGTCTCCGGCACCTGGAAGCGGCTCACCGAGAACGTCAACGAGCTGGCCGGCAACCTCACCCGGCAGGTCCGGGCGATCGCCGAGGTCACCAGCGCCGTCGCGGCCGGCGACCTCACCCGCTCGATCACCGTGGACGCCTCCGGCGAGGTCGCCGACCTCAAGGACAACATCAACTTCATGGTCGAGTCGCTGCGCGAGACGACCCGCGCCAACGAGGAACAGGACTGGCTGAAGACCAATCTCGCCCGGTTCTCCGCGCTGATGCAGGGCCGGCGCGACCTGGGCGTGGTCGCCGAGTCCGTCATGGACGAACTCGCCCCGCTGGTCGGCGCCCAGTGCGGCGCCTTCTACCTCGCCGAGGACAGCGGGGCCGGGACGATACTCCAGCTCGTCGGCTCGTACGCGTTCCCCGACGGCGAGCGGCCCACCCGCTTCCGGCTGGGCGAGTCGTTCGTCGGCCAGGCCGCGCGCAGCCGGCGAACCATCGCCGTCGGCGCCCTGCCGCCCGGCTACCTGGCCGCCTCCTCCGGCCTGGGCCGCACCGAGTCGCTGTCCCTGATCGTGCTGCCGATCGTGGTCGAGGAGCAGGTCCTCGGCGTCATCGAGCTGGCCTCCGTACAGCCGTTCACCCAGGTCCACCGGGACTTCCTGGACCAGCTGATGGAGACCATCGGCGTCAACGTCAACACCATCATCGCCAACGCCCGGACGGACGAACTGCTCGGCGAGTCCCAGCGGCTGACCGCCGAACTCCAGGCGAGGTCCGCCGAGTTGCAGGCCCGGCAGGAGGAACTCCAGTTCTCCAACGCCGAACTGGAGAACAAGGCGGAGCTGCTGGCCACACAGAACCGGGACATCGAGACCAAGAACCTGGAGATCGAGCAGGCCCGCCAGGAGCTGGAGGAGCGCGCCCACCAGCTGTCCCTCGCCTCGAAGTACAAGTCCGAGTTCCTGGCCAACATGAGCCACGAACTGCGCACCCCGCTCAACAGCCTGCTGATCCTGGCCCAGCTGCTCGCGCAGAACCCCACCCGCAACCTGAGCGCCAAGCAGGTCGAGTACGCCGGCATCATCCACTCCGCCGGGTCCGACCTGCTCCAGCTGATCAACGACATCCTCGACCTGTCCAAGGTCGAGGCCGGGAAGATGGACCTCAACGTCGACGCGGTGCCGCTGCACACCCTGCTGGACTACGTCGAGGCCACCTTCCGCCCGATGACCGGTCAGAAGAACCTCGCCTTCTCCGTCCGGACCGCGAACGGGGTCCCCGGCGAACTGCGCACCGACGACTACCGGCTGCGCCAGGTGCTGCGCAACCTGCTGTCCAACGCCGTCAAGTTCACCGAGCACGGCCAGGTCGAGCTGCGCATCGAGCCCGCCGCCGAGGCCGAACTGCCGGACGGCGTGCGGCGCGGCGTCCCGGTGCTCGCCTTCCGGGTCACCGACTCCGGCATCGGCATCGCGCCCCAGCACCTGGAGACCGTGTTCGGCGCCTTCCAGCAGGCCGACGGCACCACCAGCCGCAAGTACGGCGGCACCGGCCTCGGACTGTCCATCAGCCGCGAGATCGCCTACCTGCTCGGCGGCGCGATCACCGTGGAGAGCACCCTGGGCCAGGGCAGCGCCTTCACCCTCTACCTGCCCGTCGAACACGAGGTCGCCGCCGAAGCCCCGGCGGCGTCCGGACCGGCCACCGGCGGCGCCGCGCGGCCCACCGCGGACCACCCCCACGACCCGGCCGACCACGCCGCCCCCGGGCAGCCGCGCCGGCTCCTCGTGGTCGAGAGCCGCCCGAACGGCCTGCTGACCCTGGTGGCGGAGAACGCCGTCGCGGACCTCGCCCGCTACTCCGCGGGGCACCGGCAGGTCGACATCGTCACCGCCGTCGGCGCCCAGGAGGCCGCCACCGCCCTCGCCACCGCGCCCTGCCACTGCGTGGTCCTGGAACTGGACCTGCCGGACGGGACGGCCGCGACCCTGCTCTCCGAGATGGAGGGCGACCCGGCGCTGCACACCGTGCCGGTGCTGGCGCACAACAACCGGAGCGTCACCGCCGAGCACCCGGACACCCTCGGACGGCCGGACGGCCGCCCGCTGGAACTGCTCACCAGCCTCGACGAACTGCGCGAACGGATCGCCCTCCACATGAGCGCCGACCACCCCGGCGGCGCCCTCCCACCGGTGCGCGACACGGACCGGGTCCAGGCCTGGAGCCCCGACGCCGGGCCGGCCCTCTCCGGGCGCACGGCCCTGGTGGTCGACGACGACGACCGCAACCTGTACGCGATCACCAGCATCCTGGAACTGCACGGGATGCGGGTCCTCCAGGCCGAGAACGGCCGCGCCGCCCTGGAGTCGCTGACCGCCCACCCCCGCATCGACGTGATCCTGATGGACGTGATGATGCCCGAGATGGACGGCTACACGGCCACCGCGGCGATCCGCGCCATGCCCGAGCACGAGGGACTGCCGATCATCGCCGTGACCGCCAAGGCGATGATCGGCGACCGGGAGAAGAGCCTGGCCGCCGGGGCGAGCGACTACATCACCAAGCCGGTCGACGCCGACGAGGTGATCAACCGGATCACCCACCACCTCGCCCGGTAACCGCCGTACGGAGCCGCAGTCCACGACCCAGGAGCCCACCACCGTGCAGCACCCCCAGGAGCAACCCGCGGCCGACCACACCCCGGCGGCCGACCCGGGCCCCGTCCTCCCCCGGGTCGGCGCCCAGCGGACCCCGGACGACCCGCAGCCACCGGCCGGCCGGGAGGCGGACCGCACGGCGACGGCGATGGGCCGGCTCGCCAGCACGGTGGATCGGCTGCGCCAGGAGCTGGACCAGGCCCAGGCCGACTCGGCGGGCCGCGCCGTGGTCGAACTCGCCGTGGGCGTCCTGGTGGAACGCCTGCGCTGCGGCCCCACCGAGGCCGCCCGGCAGCTGGAGGGCCTCGCCGCCCAGGCCGGGGTGACCACCCTGGCGCTGGCCGCCGACCTGGTGAACCAGGTCGCGGCGGACCGGATCTCCGCGCTCGCCCGCGAGTTCGTCGCCGGGACGGCGGTCCAGCCCGCGGAACCGGTCGCACGGCGGCTGCGCAGCATCGAGGCGGACACCCTCGCGGGCGGCGACGCCGCGACGGCGGCGCGCTCCATGCTGGAGCACGCCCTGCGCCCGCTCGGCGTGGCCGCGGTGGCCGTCTGGGCCGCCCACCCCGACCTCTCGCTGTCCCTGGCGGGCAGTGCCGGCTTCCAGCCGGACGAGGCCCGCCACTGGCGGCACGTCCCACCCGGCGTCCCCACCCCGGCCCGCCGGGCCCTGGACGAACGCGGCACCGTCGCCTACCACACCCTCGCCGACGCCTCGCTCCCCTCGATCGGCCAGCACGACGTCCGGGGCGGCCGGCTGGCCGTTCCGGCCGGCGTCGGCGGCCGGCTGATCGGCGTGCTGGAGATCTGCTGGCGCGAGGAGCTCCCCGAGCGCTCCCAGCCGCTGCAGCGGCAGTTCGAGGCACTCGCGGAGGTCGCGGCCGCGACCCTGGAGTCCTGGGACGGCCAGGAGTTCTCCACCACCGACCCCACCGACGCCCGGTTCGACGAGCTGCGGCAGCTGACCGACGGACTGTTCGACCCCTGCCTGGTCCTGCGGGTGGCCCCGGACGGCGACGAGCTCCCGCCGCGGTTCGTGGTCCGGCACGTCAACCCGTCCTTCGTGGACTTCGCCGGCCGCCCCACCGTGGCCATCGTGGGCCGGCGGCTGCTGGAGGCGTACCCGCTGGCGGCCGAGCCGGGCGGCCTGGCCGAGATGATCGAGCACGTCTTCGCCACCGGCGAGCCCTTCCGGACCCAGGAGATGCGGCTCGCCGCACTGGTCGACGGGGTGCCGCTGACCACCCGGGCCCAGGTCAGCATCAGCCGGCACGGCACCCACCTGGTGGTGGTCTGGCGGCTCGACGACGGCACCCCGCGGGTCGCCCGGCTGCTCCAGCACGCCCAGCGCCTGGGCCGGATCGGCGGCTTCGAGGAGAACCTGGGGACCCGCCAGATCGCCTGGAACGAGACCCTGTTCGAGCTGCACGGGCTGGCTCCCGGCTCGCAGCCGATCTCCCTCGAGCAGCTCGCCGAACACGCCCACCCGGACGACCGGCACACCATCGGCCGCTTCCTGCGCACCCTGCTGCACCACCGGCGACCGGCCTCCACCGCCTTCCGGCTGCAACGCCCCGACGGGGTCACCCGGCACATCCGGGTGGTGGCGGAGCCGGTGCACGACCCCGGCAGCGGACTGCGCGTCGTCCGCGGCGCCTACCAGGACATCTCCGCCCAGCACTGGACGGAGGTCGCCCTGGCCGCCACCCGCGACCAGCTCGCCCAGAGCGAGCAGCAGGCCGCCGAACGCAGCCGGCTGGCCCTCCAGCTCCAGCACGCCATCATGCCGCCCGCCCGGGGCCCGCTGGACCTCCACGACCTGCACGTGGCCGTGCGCTACCGCCCCGCCGAGAAGGACCACCTGGTCGGCGGCGACTGGTACGACGCCCTCGTCCTGCCCACCGGCGACGTGCTGCTGTGCGTCGGCGACGTCGCCGGGCACGGCATCGAGGCCGCCACCGGCATGGTCGCGCTGCGCAACGCCCTGCGCGGCCTGGCCGCCACCGGCGCCGGGCCGGCCCAGCTGCTGAACTGGCTCAACAGCGTCACCCACCACCTCACCGACAACGTCACCGCCACCGCGGTCTGCGGACTCTACGAACCCGCCACCCGCCGGCTGCGCTGGGCCCGCGCGGGCCACCCGCCGCCGGTGCTGCTGCGCGAGGGCCGGGCGCGGACCCTCCCGCAGCTCGGCGGGATCCTGCTCGGTGCCCTGGACCAGGCGGACTACCAGGAGGACGAGTTCGTCCTGGAGGCCGGGGACACCCTGGTGATGTACACCGACGGACTGATCGAGCGCCGGGACGAGTCGCTCCAGGCGTCGCTGAGCAACCTGATGACCCTCTCCGAACGGGCCCACCGGCTGTCGGCCGACAGCGCGGACGGTCTCGAAGGGCACCTGGACCACCTGCTGCAGTACAGCAGCGCCGACACCGACGACGACACCTGCCTGGTCGGGGTGGCCGTCCGCTGAGCCCGGCCGGCTCAGCCCGCCGGGCTCAGCAGAGCGCCGGGCTCAGCCGGCCACCGGGCCCTCCTTGAGCACCCGGGCCACGATGGCGACGGCGGCCGTCACGTCCTCGGCGCTCACCCCGTTGTGGACCACCAGGCGGATCCGGCCGTGGCCGAACTCGGTGGCCGCCACACCGTGGTGGGCCAGCGCGTCCAGGAAGGTGCGCCAGCTGAACCGCTCGTCGGTGACCTCGAAGATGACGATGTTGGTCGCGACGGTGTCCACGTCCAGCTCCACGCCGGGGAGCACGGCCAGCCCCTCGGCCAGCCGCCGGGCGTTGGCGTGGTCCTCGGCCAGCCGCTCCCGGGTGTCCAGGGCGACCAGGGCGGCGGCGGCCAGCAGCCCGGCCTGGCGCATCCCGCCGCCGAGCATCTTGCGCAGCCGGCGGGCCTTCCCGACGAACTCCGCGCTGCCGGCCACCATCGAGCCGACCGGTGCGCCGAGGCCCTTGGACAGGCAGAACTGCACCGAGTCGACGTGCGCGGTGATCTCCGCGACCTCCACCCCGGCGGCGATCGCCGCGTTGACCACCCGGGCGCCGTCCAGGTGCACCGCGACGCCCCGTTCGTCGGCGAAGCGGCGCACCTCCGCCAGGTAGTCCAGCGGCAGCACCACCCCGCCGCAGCGGTTGTGGGTGTTCTCCAGGCAGATCAGCGAGGGCAGCGCGAACTGGGGGTCGTCCGGGTCGTCCGGGAAGGCGGCGGCGAGGTCGGCGAGCGCGATGGTGCCGTCGGCCTGGTTCGGCACCGGCTCGTAGACGACTCCGCCGCAGACGGCGGCGCCGCCCGCCTCGTACAGCCAGATGTCGCTCTCGGCGCCGACCACGGCCTTGGTGCCGCGCGGGGCGTGGGCCATGATCGAGGCCAGGTTGGCCATGGTGCCGCTCGGGAAGAAGCAGGCCGCCTGCTTGCCGGTGAGTTCGGCGGAGCGGCGTTCCAGCTCGTTGACCGTCGGGTCCTCGCCGTAGACGTCGTCGCCGAGCCGCGCCCCGGTCATCGCGGTGAGCATCGCGGGCGTCGGCAGGGTGAAGGTGTCGCTGCGCAGCTCGATCACGGCGGGAAGGCCTCTCGTTCCAGGACGGTGCGGTCGCGGATCCCCGCACGCGCGAAACCCTGCCCGGTCGGTTCTTGATGGAAAGTCAGTGAATGGAGTTCGGATAGCCGGTGACGAACTCATCTGCCGAGTCGCCGACTTGGGGTGCGGACAGCCCCCACCTCGAACTCTTCGGATGCTATTCAGCGCGCCGATCCGCCGTCAAGGGTGGTCTTGATCTCCTCGCCGGAAGAACGCCAAGTCAGCTCGATTGATCGTGAGTTCATTCTTTTGCTTGCACAGCCGGTGGGCAGCTCCTACTGTCATGGAGTGATCAGGAGTCGCGGCAGCGTGCTGCCCTGAGCACCGTCATCGGTCGGCCTGACTCGGCGTCGACCCAGACAAGGCCATCCCCAAAAGGGAGAGAGCAGGGAAGTCCGTGGGTGAGCGGCAGCGGTCCGGCGTGGTCGCCGGAACCGGCATCGTCGACGTGGCCGGAATCGGCTTCGGCCCCTCGAATCTGGCCCTCGCGGCCGCCATCGCGGAGACCGCCGACGGGGCCCCGGTGACCGCGCGCTTCTTCGAGGCGCAGCCGCGTTTCGGCTGGCACCGGGGCATGCTGATCGAGGGCGCGACCATGCAGGTCTCGTACCTCAAGGACCTGGTGACGATGCGGAATCCGCGGAGTCCGTACTCGTTCCTGTGCTATCTGCAGGCGAAGGACCGGCTGGCGGACTTCATCAACACCAAGTCCGCCTACCCGCTGCGGGTGGAGTTCCACGACTACCTGGAGTGGGTTGCGGAGAGCTTCGCGGACCTCGTCTCCTACGGGTCGCGGGTGGTGGCGGTCGAGCCGGTCACCGGCGAGCAGGGGATCGAGTTCCTGGACGTGGTCTTCGTCGCGGCCGACGGCACCCGGCAGGTCCAGCGCGCCCGCCACCTGGTGGTCGCCGCCGGGATCGAGCCGCGGCTGCCCGCCGAACTGCCGGTCTCGGCCCGGATCTGGCACACCTCCGGGTTCCTGCCGGAGGTGGAGCGGATCGCGCCGCAGGACCCGCGCTCCTTCGTGGTGCTGGGTTCGGGCCAGAGCGCGGCGGAGGCGATCGAGCACCTCCACGCGCGCTTCCCTCGGGCGCAGGTGCACTCGGTGCACGCCCGGTACGGCTTCAGCGTCGCCGACGACAGCCCGTTCGCCAACCAGGTGTTCAATCCCGAGGCGGTGGACCGTTTCCACACCGCGCCGGACGACGTCCGACAGCGCCTCGTCGAATATCACGCCAGTACCAACTACGCGGTGGTGGACGCCGATCTGCTGAACTCGCTGTTCCGGCAGGCGTATCTGGAAAAGGTGGCCGGAAAGCCCCGGCTGCATTTCCACAACGTCTCCCGGATCCGCGAAGTGGCGGAAACTCCGGACGGTCTGCGGGTCGACGTCGAATCACTGTCCTCTGGCACCAGCACCGTCATCGAGGCGCAGGCGCTGGTGTGCGCGACCGGGTACACCCGCACCGATCCGGCGGTGTTCCTGGACGGCCTGCTGCCGCACTGCCGGTTCGACGACCAGGGCCGGCTGCGGCTGGACCGGGAGCACCGGGTGGTCACCGACGACGGCGTGCGGTGCGGGATCTACGTCCAGGGCTTCGGCGAGCACAGCCACGGGCTCTCCGAGACCCTGCTGTCGCTCTCCGCCGTCCGGGCCGGGGAGATCGGCGACATGCTCGTCAAGGCGCTGTCCGGCTGACCGGGGCGCCGCGCCGGGCCACCGGCACGCCCGGACGCCGGGCCACCGGCACGCCGGAACACCGGCACGCCTGAACGCCGGCATGCCGCAACGCCGCAGCGCCGAACCGCTGAGAGGGAGAAGGACGAGTGTTCACGCCGAAGCTCTACCAGGTGGACGGGGACGACTGGCCGCTGCGGGTCGTCGAGCGGCATCCGCTCGCGGTGCTCACCAGCAACGGGCACCCGACGCCCAACGCCACCCACATCCCGGTGATCGTGCCGCCGGACACCACCGTCGGCAGCCCGCTGCTCGGGATGCGCCTGTGGACCCACATGACCCGGGCGAACCCGCACTTCCGGCAGCTCGTCGCCGACGGCGGCGGCCCGGCGAAGCTGGTCTTCCACGGCCCGGACGGCTACGTCACGCCGACCCTCTACTCCGCCCCGATGGTCTCGCCGACCTGGAACTACGTGGCGGTCCACCTGGAGGGCACGGTGGAACTCGCCGGGGACGACGAGACCCTGACCATCGTCCACACCACCGCGCAGACGCTGGAGGACCGGTTCGGGGACAAGATGCCGCTCGCCCCCTCGCTGGAGTACCACCGGCAGATCGTGGGCGCGGTCGGCGGCATCCACTTCACCGTGACCAAGGTCGAGGCGATGTTCAAGCTGAGCCAGGAGAAGGACGCCGAGGTCCGGCAGCGGGTGATCGACCGGTTCGCCGACAGCGGCTCGGGGCTGCACCGGGAGGTGGCCGACACCATGCGGGCGCTGCGGCTGGGCACCGAGGCCGGCTGAGCCGGAGAACGCCGGAGGCCCGGGGCGGGTACCGCCCCGGGCCTCCGGCGTTCCCGTCCGGGCGGGTCAGCCCTGGGCGGAGTCCATGGCGCGCCGCAGGCTCAGCGGGCGCATGTCCGTCCACACCTGCGCCACGTGGTCCAGGCACTCCTGGCGGGTCCCCGCGAAGCCCTCGGCCCGCCAGCCGGCCGGGACGTCCCGCTCGGCCGGCCAGACGGAGTACTGCTCCTCGTCGTTGAGGACCACCAGGTGCCGGCGGTCGTCGTCGAGCTCGCTCATGTGCGTTCCTTCCGTTGGGGGCCTGGGAGAGGCCCGGACAGGGCCAAGGGCCTGTCTTCACACTCCCGCCTGCGGGGCGACGCCGGGCCACGCACCTCGCCGCGTTGTCGTCGGTTGCCAATGCGCTGCATTGTCGTCCTCCTCCGCCTTGCGATGCACGCACCCCAACGCCGCCCCGCCCGCCCTCCGGGCGGACGACGGGAGTGTGAAGACAGGCCCTAGTCGATCGGGTAGCCGGGCAGGGGGAACTTGGCCGCCAGTTCGGCGACCTGGGAGGAGACCGCGTAGCGGACGTCGTCGGACAGCAGGTAGCTGCGCGGCCCTAGCGGGGTGACGGCGGACAGCACGGTGTCGATCAGCTCGGCGCAGCGGGCCGCCTCGGGCCCGCCCATCCCCCGGTGCGCGGCGCTGTTGGAGCCGAGCCGCACCCCGCCGCCGACCAGCGGCGGGGTGGTGTCGCCGGGCACCCGGTTCTTGTTGACCACGATCCCGCACTCCTCCAGCGCCTCCTCGGCCACCAGGCCGCTGAGGCCGCGGGCCCGCAGGTCCACCAGGACGGTGTGGTTGTCCGTGCCGCCGGAGACGATCGGGTAGCCCCGCTGGGCGAGTTCGGCCGCCATGCCGCGGGAGAAGGCGACGATCCGCCCGGTGGTGGCCGCGAAGCCCGGGGTCGCCACGATCGCCAGCGCGCGGGCCTTCGCCGCGATGGCGTTCAGCGCGGGGGCGCCCTGGTAGTACGGGAAGATCGCGCGCTGGAGGAAGGCGGCGAGGTCGCCGTTGCCCCTGGGCGCCGGGGCGTCGTGGTCCCGGCCGACCAGGATCAGGCCGCCGCGCGGGCCGAACAGCTGCTTGTGGGTGCAGGCGGTGGTGATGTGGGCGTGGTCGACCGGGCTCGGGTGCAGGCCGGTGGCGACCAGCCCGGCGACGTGCGAGATGTCCGCCATCAGGTAGGCGCCGACCTCGTCGGCGATGGCCCGGAACCGGGCGAAGTCGACGATCCGGCTGTAGGCCGTCGCCCCGCAGATGATCACCCGGGGGCGGTGCTCCCGGGCCAGCCCGGCCACCTGGTCGTAGTCGATCAGCCCGTCCGCGTCCAGCCCGTAGCCGACGGCGTCGAAGTACTGCCCGGCGTACGCGGCCGGGCTGCCGTGGGTCAGGTGGCCGCCCTCGGCCAGGGTCATCCCGAGCAGGGTGTCCCCCGGGTCCAGCAGGGCGGACAGGACGGCGTAGTTGGCGGTGGTCGCCGAGTGCGCCTGGACGTTGGCGTAGCGGGCGCCGAAGACGCTCCGGGCGCGCTCGATCGCCAGCCGCTCGATGTCGTCGATGACACCGCAGCCGGCGTGGTAGCGGCGGCCCGGGTAGCCCTCCGCCGTCACGTTCACGGCGGTGGACGCCTGCGCGGCCAGCACCGAGGGGTCGACCACGCTGGAGGAGGCCACCAGGGAGAGGGTGGCGTTCTGCCGGGCCTGCTCGCGGGCCAGCACCCGGTGCAGCTCCGGGTCGTCGGCGGCGAGCCGCTCGGCGCCGGTGAGCAGCAGGTCGCGCACGATGTCCTCGGAGTCGTCGGCCTCCTCGGCGTCCTCCGGGGCGCGGGCGGGGGCGGGTGAAGCTGACATGGGATCGTCCTTCGTCAGAGTGGCCGGGCGAGTTCGCGTGCCAACGCGGCCACGGTGGGGAAGTCGAACAGGGTCCAGACGTCGAGGTCCACTCCGAGCGCGGCCCGGATCCGGGTCGCCAGCTTCACGGCGGCCAGCGAGTGGCCGCCCAGTTCGAAGTAGTCCTCGTGGCGGCCGACCTCGGCGACGCCCAGCGACTGGGCGAACAGCGCGCGCAGGGCCGACTCCAGTCCGGATCCGGTGTCCTCGGCGTCCTCGGTCTCCCCGGCTTCCCCGGTTTCCCAGGCGTCGTCGGCGGGGGCCTGAGCCTGGGGCTGGGCCTGGTTCTGGGGCTGGGCCTGGGGCTGAGCGGCCGGCTGGGCGAGGTCGGCCAGGGCACGGCGGTCGAGCTTGCCGTTGGCCGATGTGGGCAGCGCGGCCAGCACGGTGAACTGCTTGGGGACCAGGTAGCCGGGAAGCAGCCCGGCGAGCGCGGAACGGCATCGCTCCGGGTCGAGGGCACCCGGCGCGGTCGGGACCAGGAAGGCGGCCAGCCGGCGGGCGCCGTCCGGCCCGACCGGGAGCACGGCGGCCTGGGCGACGCCCGGCAGGCCGCGCAGCACGGTCTCGACCTCGCCCGGTTCGATCCGGAACCCGCTGATCTTGACCTGGTCGTCCAGTCGCCCGAGGTACTCGATCCGCCCGTCGGTGCGGTGCCGGGCGAGGTCGCCGGTCCGGTAGAGCCGGCCGCCCGGGGTGAAGGGGTCGGCAACGAACCGCTCCCGGGTCAACTCCGGCTGCCGGTGGTAGCCGAGGGCGACCTGCACCCCGCCGATGCACAGTTCGCCCACCACACCGACCGGCACCGGTTCGAGCCGCTCGTCCAGAACGTACAGCCCGGTGTTGGCGATCGGCCGGCCGATCGGTACGTCACGCCCGGCGAACTCCCGGGTGGCCTGCCAGTGCGAGACCTCGATGGAGGCCTCGGTGGGCCCGTAGAGGTTGTGCAGTTCGCAGTCCAGCCGCTCGAAGAAGGCCCGGACGGTCGACGGGGTGAGCGCCTCGCCGCTGGCGAACACCAGCCGCAGGCCGGCGCAGTGCTCGGCCAGTTCGTCCTCTTCGAGGAAGGCGTCCAGCATGGACGGCACGAAGTGGACGACGGTGATGCCCCGGTCGCGGATGGTCCGCTTGAGGTAGCGGGTGTCCCGGTGACCGCCCGGGCGGGCCACCACCAGGCAGGCGCCGGAGACCAGCGGCCAGAGGAACTCCCAGGCGGAGACGTCGAATCCGAACGGGGTCTTCTGCAGCACCCGGTCGGCGGGGGTGAGGTCGAAGCGCTGCCGGCGCCAGTGGACGGTGTTGAAGACGCCCGCGTGCCGGTTGAGCACGCCCTTGGGACGGCCGGTGGAGCCGGAGGTGTAGATCAGGTAGACCGGGGTGTCGCCGGTGATCTCCGGGCGCCCGACGGCCTCCCCCGGGTCCTCGACGGCCTGTCGGACGGTCAGCGCGGTGACACCCGGGAACGTTTCGAGGTCCTCGGGGCGGCACAGCACCGTCCGGGCGCCGGAGTCCTCGATCAGGTGGCGCACCCGCTCGGCGGGCAGTTCGGGATCGAGCGGCAGGTAGGCGAGCCCGGCCTTGAGCACCCCGAGGATCGCCACCACCAGCTCGGTCGAGCGCTCCAGGTGGATGCCGACGAAGCCGGATCCCTGGGCGGACAGCAGCCGGCGGCTCACCAGACCCGCCCGGCGGTCGAGTTCGGCGTAGCTGAGCAGCTCGCCCTCGAACTCGACGGCGGGCGCGGACGGGGTCGCCCGGGCCTGCTCCTCGAAGGCGGCCACCACGGTGGAGTCCGGATAGGGCGTCCGGGTGCCGTTCCAGTCCGTGAGGATCCGCTCGCGTTCCTCCGCCGAGCCGAACCGGGCCCGCCGGGCCGGGGCGTCGGGGTCGGTGACCAGCGCCTCCAACAGCCGGGCGGCGTGGGCCAGCACGCGTTCGGCGGTGGGTCGGTCCAGCAGCGCCGGGTCGTACGAGGCTTCCAGCGCGGCGCCCGGGCCGTCGGCGCGCAGCAGCACGGTCAGCGGGGCGTCCGACTCCGGGCCCGGCCCGGCGGGTCGGGTGCCGAGGTCCTGTCCGGTCGATCTGCCCGGCACGATCGGCCGGACAGGGCCGAGGTCCTGCCAGATCCGGCGCAGGCTCACCTCGTCGGCGACCGTGATCCGGGCCTCGTCGGGGCCGTCCGGCCGCTCCAGTGTGACCATGACCTCGTCCTGGCCGCCGTAGTGGTGCAGCAGGACGGCGAGGACGGCCGCGAGCCCGGTGTCCGGGCTGCCGCCCAGCTCCTGACCGAGGCTCAGGAAGCGTGCCAGGACCGGCGCCGGGAGCGGGTGCGTACCCGAAGCACTGCGGCTGACCGGCTGATCGGCGAGCCACCGGTCGCACGGCAACCGCACCATCCCGACGGCCGCCGTCGTGACGAGGCCACCGGCGGTGTGTGGGCCGGTCATTGGAGACTCCCGAGAGTGAGCATGCACCGGACAGGTTCTGGATCAAGGGATACCTCACCCGTCGAGGGATGACAACCAACTTCCTTTCGCCCCGGAGTTTTCCGGCCCTCCGCCCGGAAGGATCTTCCGCAGCGTGCGCATCGCTGACAGACTGGTCCTTGATCGCCCGCCGGCCGGCCCGCCCTTTCCGCCCCGACGCCCCGGGCGGCACGGCGACGCGCCGGCCCTCCGCCCCTGCACTCCGCCCCGGCACTCGCCCCGGCCCTCCGAACGCCCCGACCCCCTCCAGCGATGGGAGCACGATGCCCGGTTCCGTCGGCGCGACCGACCCGGCCGAGCGGTACGAACTGTCCTCCGGTCAGGAGGCGTTGTGGATGTTCGAGCAGCTGGCGCCCGGCACCGCCGCCTACCACGTCCCGCTCGCCTTCCGGCTGCGCGGCCCGATGCGCACCGATCTGCTGCGGGCCGCGCTGACGGTGGTGGTGCGCCGCCAGGAGGTGCTGCGCACCGCCTTCCGGGAGGACGACGGCGAGCCGTACCAGCAGGTCCTCCCGCCCGGCGAGGCCGAGTTGCCGCTGTACGAGGTCGCCGACGGGGACGAGCTGGCGGCCGCGCTGCACCGGGAGGCGCGCGAGCCCTTCGACCTGGCGGCGGGCCGGCCGTTCCGGCTGCGGCTGTTCCGGCTCGGCCCGGAGGAACACGTGCTCAGCCTGGTGATGCATCACATCGCCACCGACGGATGGTCCTTGCGGGTGCTCACCGACGAACTGTCCGCCGGGTACGCGGCGCTGCTGGCCGGCACGGACCCGGAGGCGGCGCTGCCCGAACTGCCGGTGCCCTACCGGCGGTACGCCCGGTGGCAGCGGGACTGCTTCCAGGGCCCGGAGCTGGAGGAACTGCTCGGCCACTGGGCGGAGGCGCTGCGCGACGCGCCGACGGTCGACCTGGCGGACGGGCGCCCGCGCCCCCGCCGGCCGTCCTTCGCCGCCGACCGGCTGGTGGTGCGCCTGGACCCGGGGCTGCGCCGCGCCCTCACCGAGCTGGCCCGGGCCGCCCGGGTGTCGCTGTTCTCGTGGCTCGGCGCGGCCTTCTCACTCGCCCTGACCGAGCGCACCGGCCGCCCCGACACCGCCTTCGCCACCCTGCTCGCGGGCCGCGGCGAGCCGGAACTCGAACCGCTGATCGGCTACTTCGTCAACATGGTGGTGCTGCGCACCGACCTCGCCGACGACCCGGCCTTCTGCGAGCTGGCCGCCCGGCTGAACGCCGCCAATCTGCGGGCCATCGACCACGAGGTGCCGTTCGCCACCGTGGTGCGCCGCCTCGCCCCCGCCCGCAGCCCCGGCCGCAACCCGCTGGCCCGGGTCACCCTGCAGCTGCGCACCGGCGGCAGCTCCCCGGGCCGCCCGGAACTGCCGGGCGTGGCCTGCGAGGACGTCGACCTGTACCCCGGGCAGCACGCCTTCGACGCCACGGTGACCTTCATCGAGGACGGCCCGGACTTCCTGCTCAGCATCGAGTACTCCACCGAGGCGTTCGACGCGCCGTGGGCCGCCGGCCTGGCCGACCAGCTGCGGGGGCTGCTCCGGGCGGCCGTGGAGCGCCCCGGTGCCCGCGCCTCCCGGCTGCTCGCCCGCACCCGATCCGATTCCCACCCCGGAGACCCTGGAGCCGCGACATGACCGAGCACGCCGATCCCGTCCTCCCGGTGCTGTGGAGCGACCACACCGACGCCGTCGAGTCCGGGCCGCTGACCGGCCTGCGGGCGGCCGCGCCCTCGGACCTCGCCGCCGGGCTGTGCGCGCTGCTGCTGCGCTACGGCGGCCTGCGGCCGGTCACCGTCTGGGGCCGCACCGACGCCACCCGGGAGTGGACGGCCTGGCGCACCGAGCCCGCCGAACTGGCCGGAACCGGATCCTCCACGCCCACCCTCGGAGCCTGCCGGGCCGTCTTCGCCCGGCACCTGACGGGCTTCCGGGGCGGGCTGGAGCTGTCCGTCGATCCCCAGTCCTCACCGGCCGTGTTCGCCTTCTCCCCCGCCGCCGACGGCAGCTGGACGCTGCGGCTGCGGGCCGCCGCCCGGCCCGACGACGCGCAGGCGCTGACCCGGATCACCGCCCACCTGGCGGCCTGCCTCGACGCCCCCGACGAGCTCCGGATCGACCGGGTCGACCACCTGACCACCACCGAACGGGAGCTGGTCGCGGAGTTGAACCGCCCGCAGCCACCGCTGTCCGAGCCGGTCTGCCTGCACCACCGGGTGGAGCGGCAGGCGGCCGCGGCCCCGGAGCGGATCGCCGTGGTCCAGGGCCCGGTGAGCCTCAGCTACGGCGAACTCGACGCCAGGGCCGAGGCCCTGGCCGCCCGGCTGGCCGGGCTCGGGGTGGGGATCGGCGGCCGGGTCGGCGTGGCGGCGACCCGCGGCGTCGAGCTGGTGGTGGCGGCGTACGCGGCGCTGAAGACCGGCGCGGCCTTCGTCCCGCTGGACCCGATGCTGCCCGCCCACCGCCGCGCGGTGCTGCACCGGCTGGGCCGGGTGGACGTGGTGGTCGCCGACACGGCGGGCGCCGCCAACGGCGCGGACGGCAGCACCGAAGAGGTCCCGGTGATCGTCCTCGGCCCGGTCGGGGAACCGCCGTCGGCCACCGCCGGGGAGCCCCGCCCGGACGTCCCGGTGACCGGCCGGGACCTCGCCTACGTCATCTTCACCTCCGGCTCCTCCGGCGAGCCCAAGGGCGCCCTGCTCGACCACGTCGGCCGGACCAGCATGATCCTCGACCTCAGCGCCCGCTACGGCCTCGGCCCCGGCGACCGGATCCTCGGCGTCTCCTCGCCGAGCTTCGACATGACGGTCTACGACGTGTTCGCCGCGCTGATGACCGGCGCCACGCTGGTGCTGCCCGAGCGCGGCCGGGAGAACGACGTCGAGCACTGGGCCGAGCTGGTCGAGCACGCCGGGATCACCGTCTGGCACTCCGTCCCGTCCTCGCTGGCGCAGTTCCTGCGCACCTGGGGCACCGGCCGGGCCGGCGCGCTGCGGGCCTTCCTGCTGGGCGGGGACTGGATCCCGCTGGCCCAGCCCGAGGCCGTCCGCAGGGCCTTCCCGCAGGCCCGCTTCATCAGCCTGGGCGGCGCCACCGAGGTCTCGGTGGACAGCACCTACTACGACGTCACGGCCGTCGACCCGCGCTGGCGCTCGATCCCGTACGGGCGGCCGATGACCAACCAGAGCGCCCACGTGCTGGACGCCTTCGGCACGCCCGCCGCGGTGGACCAGCTCGGCGAGCTGTTCCTCGGCGGGCTGGGCGTCGGCTGGGGCTACCAGGACCGGCCCGCCTTCACCGCCGAGCGCTTCCTGCCCGACCCGTTCTCCGCCGTCCCCGGCGCCCGGCTGTACCGCACCGGCGACCTGGCCCGGCTGCGGGCGGACGGCGAGCTGGAGCTGATCGGCCGGGTCGACCACCAGGTGAAGATCGGCGGCGTGCGGATCGAGCTGGGCGAGATCCAGTCCTGTCTGCGCGAGCACCCGGCGGTGGCGGACGCCGTCGTGGTGCCGGTGCGCGACGCGGCGGGCATCGCCCAGTCACTGGCCGCCTACGTCTCGGTGGCCGGAACCGCCGGGGCCTCCGTCGAGCAGCTGCGCGCCCACCTGCGCGCGCGGCTGCCGGAGAGCATGGTCCCGGCCCGGGTGTTCGCGCTCGCCGAACTGCCGGTGAACCAGAACGGCAAGATCGCCCGACCGGAGCTGGAACGGCTCGCCGCCGAGGCCGCGACCGCCCCCGCCGCGACCGAGCGCCCCGCCGACCCGGCCGTCCGCACCGCCGTCGGCGAGACCTGGCACGAGGTCCTGGGCCTGCCCGAAGTCCCAGGCGCCGCCGCCTCGTTCATCGACCTGGGAGGCAACTCGCTGGCCGCCATCCAGGTCGTCGGACGGCTCAACCGGCGGTTCGGCACCGCGCTGAAGGTGGCCGACCTGATCGCCGCCGACACCGTGGCCGCGGTCGCCGCCATCGTCACCGAGCGGCGCGGCACCAGCACCCGGCCGTCGCTGCGCTGAGGCCGGGCACGCCGAAAGGGCCGGCCTCCCAGCCGGCCCTTTCGGCGTACGGTCAGCGCCCGGCGAGCGTGCGGGCCACCGCGTCCCGGTCGACCTTGCCGCTGTGGGTGCGCGGCAGCACGGCCACCGTGCTGAAGGAGCGCGGGATGTACGGATCCGGCAGGTGGCGGCGCAGTTCCTCCGCCGCCCGGGCGCCGTCCAGCGGCCCGGCGCCCGCGTCGACGGTCACCGCGCAGTGCAGCGAGCGCGAGCCCTGCGCGTCGTCCAGGGCGACGCAGACCGCCGCGGAGACGGTGGGCAGCTCCAGCAGCCGCACCTCGACCTCCAGCAGGTTGACCCGGTAGCCGCGGATCTTCACGTCCTTGTCCCGGCGGGCCAGGAAGGTCACCTCGCCGTCCGCCAGCCGGACCAGGTCGCCGGTGCGGAAGGCCGCGGTGTGCCCCTGCGGGGTCGGGTCGACGCTGACGAAGCGCCGGGCGTTCAGCTCCGGCTGGTTGAGGTAGCCGGGCGACAACGGCGCACCGGCCACCAGCAGTTCGCCGACGTTCGGCTCGGCCGCGTCCAGCGGGTCGATCAGCAGCTCGCAGCCCGGCAGCGGCGCGCCGATCGGCGGCAGGGCGGGCCAGGAGTCGCTGGGGCCGGTCAGGGTGTGCGCCGTGACCATCGCGGACTCGCTCTGCCCGTAGTGGTTGTTCAGCCGGCACTGCGGCAGCCGGGCGAACAGCGCCCGGATGTCCGGGGTGCAGACCAGCTGCTCCCCGGCCGCGTTGACCTCGGCCAGCGCCAGGTGGTCCAGCGACTCCTCCTCGGCGGCGGCCACCGCGAGCATCTGCAGCGCGACGTACGGCAGGAAGAGCCGCTCGATCCGGTGCTCGCCCAGCCACTCCAGCAGCTCGAACGGGTCCTGGCGCAGCTCCTCCGGCACCACCACGAGCGTGCCGCCGCCGCACAGGGTGCCCAGCACCTCCTGGAAGGAGACGTCGAAGTTCAGCGGGGCGAACTGGGCGGTGCGCAGCTCGGGCCGGACGGAGTGGTTGCGCTGCCAGTCGGCCATCGTGTCCAGGCAGCTGTGCGGCACGGCGACGCCCTTGGGCAGACCGGTGGAGCCGGAGGTGTAGATGATGTACGTCCACAGCTCGGGCCGGCAGTCCACCGGGTCGGCCGTGCCGGTGGTCGGCAGGCCGGCGATCGGCAGGCTGGGCACCGGCACCTCGAACTCCGGCGGCTCGTCCGCGTACAGCAGCAGGCCGGCGCCACTGTCCTTGAGCATGTGGGCGAGCCGGGCCGCCGGGTACTCGCGGTCCAGCGGCAGGTAGGCGGCGCCGGCCCACATGGTGCCGAGCATCGCGGCCACCACCGCGGCGCTGCGCCGGCCGGTGACGGCGACCCGGTCCCCCGGGCCGATCCCGGCCGCGGCCAGGCCCTCGGCGATGCCCCGGACTTGGGCCAGCAGCTCGCCGTAGGTCAGGCTCAGCCCACCGTCGACGACGGCGGTCTCCCCGGCCCTGGCGAGGGCCTGCTCCTCGAACGCGGCCAGGAGGCAGGGCGGTCGGGACTCGCCGCCCCAGAGCGAGAGTGGAGCGGGACTCATTGCGGTTCCTCCAGGGGTGGGATCAGCACACGTCGTCGTCATCGGGACCGTCGTCGTCGAAGAGCTCGTCGTCGTCGAGATCCTCGTCGTCGAAGAGCTCGTCGATGCCGAGCATCCCGGCGACGACGGCGAAGTAGCGGCCGGTCAGTGCGGGCGACTCGGCGATCTCGCGCAGCATCCGCAGCCGGGCGGGCGTGACGGTCAGCCGAGCCAGCTCCAGCGTGCTCTGGTACGGCTCGGTCAGCGCCTCGTCGCGGCGGCGGGTGAACCGGGCCAGGGCGGCGTCCAGCCGTACCGGGTCCGCCGGATCGACGGTCAGCTCCTCCGCCAGGAAGGCGGCCTGGAGCAGGGCGTTGGTGATGCCGCGGGCGCTGATGGTGTCCAGGTGGTGCCCGGCGTCGCCGACCAGCACCCAGCCGGGGCCGTGCCCGCGGCGGAAGTAGTTCTGCTGGTCGCCCGTCCCGATGATCGGCTCGACCTGCTCCGCCTCGGTGAGCTGCTGGTACAGCCCGGGCGCGGTGGCGCGGACGGCCGCCAGGTGGTGGCGGAACGGGTCCTGTCTGATCTCGGTGAAACGGTCCTGCGGGAAGTAGGTGGAAATCAGGGTGAGGTCGTCGTGGGTGGGGATCCGGACGATCCAGTTCCCGGGGCTCTCGTGGAAGCCGAAGCCGGTGCTGAGGCCGGTCCAGCCGGTGTAGTACACGCAGCTGGCCCGTGGGTCGCCCGACTCGACCGGGGCGTCGACCAGTCGGGCCACCCGGGAGCGCATCCCGTCGGCCCCGACCACCAGCCGGGCGTGCTCGGTGCGCACCCCGCTCGCGGTGCGAAAGCGCACCCCGGTGACCCGGCCGTCGGAGTGGACCAGCTCCTGGAGGTTGGCCCGGTCGGCGAACTCCACGCCCGCCTTGACGGCAGCGTCGACCAGCAGTTGGTCCAGCACCCGGCGGCGCGGCGCGAAGGCGGCCGGCGCACCCGGCATCACCGGCGCCGGGCCGGCCAGCCGGACGCCGCCGACCTCGTAGCCGATGGTGTCCAGCGCGGGGCAGCCGGAGTCCAGCAGCGCCGGGAGCACGCCCCACTCGGCGAGCTTGGCCACCCCGGGCTGGTGGATGTAGAGGGTGGAGGCGGTGTCCGAGGGGAAGGCCGCCCGGTCGATCAGCAGCACCCGGTGGCCGCTGCGGGCCAGCAGCAGCGCGGTGGCGGCGCCGGCGACCCGGGCGCCCACCACCACGGCGTCCCAGCCTCCGCTCACGCCTGGGCCTCCGCGGGCTCTCCTGCCGCGGCCGGCCGGGCGTCGGCGGCCAGCTTCCGCGTGACCAGCTCCTCCAGGGTCCTGGCCGTCGCCCGTACCGTCGGCTCCGAGTAGAGCGTGACCAGCGGGAACTCCACGCCCAGCCGCTGGCGCACCCGCGCGGTGAACCGGGTGGCGATCAGCGAGTGCCCGCCGAGCAGGAAGAAGCCGTCCTCGGCGCCGATCCGCTCGACCCCGAGCAACTCCCGCCACACCCCGGCGACGAACTGCTCGGACGGCGTCCGCGGCGCCTCGCTCCCGGCGGCCTGCGAACCGGCCGGCGGCTCGGGCACCGTGAGTGCCCGGCGGTCCACCTTGCCGTTGGCGTTCAGCGGGAAGGCCCGCTCGACCACCAGCTGGGCCGGGATCATGTAGTGCGGCAGCCACTCCTTGGCGTGCTCGCGGACCGCCTCGAAGCCCGGCGGGTCGGCCGGGTCGGCGGCGGTGACGAAGGCCACCAGCCGCTGCGCCGGGCCCTCGGCCGCGACCACCACCACGGCCTCCCGCACCTGCGGGTGCCCGAGCAGCACGGTCTCGATCTCGCCGAGTTCGACCCGCATGCCGCGGATCTTCACCTGGTGGTCGCTGCGCCCGACGAAGCGGAAGGCGCCGTCGGGGTGCAGGAAGCCCTGGTCGCCGGTGCGGTAGAGGCGCTCGCCGGGGCGGAACGGGTCGGGCAGGAAGGCACCGGCCGTCCGTGCCGGGTCCTTGAGGTAGCCGCGGGCCAGGCCGAGGCCGCCGATGTGGAGGTCGCCGACCACGCCGACCGGGACCGGCCGCAGCTCGCGGTCCAGCACGTGCACGGTGTTGTTGTCGAACGGGCGGCCCAGGCTCACCGGTCCGGCGGCGGTCTCGTCGGCCGGGCCGCACGTGTGGCAGGTCGAGTCGATCGACACCTCGGTCGCGCCCCAGGTGTTGTGCAGCGCGCCCGGCATCAGCCGGTGGAAGCGCTCGACGGTCGCGGCGGTGAGCGCCTCACCGCTGGAGGTGGTGTTCCGCAGCCGGGGCGGCACCCGGTCGGGCGCCTGCTCCACCAGGTCGAGCACCGCGTTCAGCATGCTCGGGACGACCTGGAGGTACACCGACTCGTAGCGGGTGGCGGCCTCCAGCACCGCCACCGGGTCCCGGTGGCGGCCGGGTTCGAGGACCGCCACCCGGCCGCCGACGGACAGCGGCCAGAAGATCTCCAGGGCGGAGTCGTCGAAGGTCAGCGTCGTCTTGTGCAGCACGGTCTCACCACGGGCCAGCCGGTGCTGCCGCTGCATCCAGACCATCCGGTTCACCCAGCCGCGGTGCCGGCTGGCCACGCCCTTGGGCATGCCGGTGGAGCCGGAGGTGTAGTACACCGAGACCAGGTTCTCCGGGTGCGGGGCCTCGAACGCCGAGGCGCAGGCCGGGGCGGAGACCGGGGCGTCGGGAGGCGTCGTCGGGTCGAGCGGTTCGGCGCCGGCCGTCGGGTCGAGCGTCTCGGCGCCGGCCGAGGCCGCGTCGATCTCCTCGCCCAGGGCCCGGGCGGCCAGCAGCACCGGGGCTCCGGCGTCGGCCAGGATCTGGCGGATCCTCGCCGGCGGGCTGGCCGGGTCCAGCGGCAGGTAGGCGCCGCCGGCCTTCAGGATGCCGAGCAGCCCGACCACCAGCTCCACCGAGCGCTCCAGGCAGATGCCCACCGCCCGCTCGGGGCCCACGCCCCGGGCCCGCAGCTCCCGGGCCAGCGCCTCGGCCCGCTCGTCCAGTTCCCGGTAGCTGAGCCGGGCCGTTTCCGAGACCACGGCGACGTCGTCCGGGGTGCGCGCCGCCTGGGCCTCGAACAGCTCGTGCAGGCAGGCGTCCGCCGGGAACTCGGCGTCGGTCGCGTTCACCTCGCCGGCGAGCCGGATTTCCGCCGCGGAACGCGGTTCGAGCCGGGCCAGCGGTGTCTGCGGATCGGCCAGCGCCGCTTCCAGCAGGGCACGGTAGTTCGCGCCCAGCCGGGCGATCGTGGCCTCGTCGAAGAGGTCGCTGTCATAGGCGATGACGCCCGTCACGGAACCGTCCGCGGCCCGCGTGAGGTCGAACTCCAGGTCCGTCTGGACGAATCCGGTCGGCACGTTCCAGCGGCTGGTCCGCAGGCCGTCCAATGGCAGGGCCGGCGCCGGCTCCTGGTGGTATCCGAATACCGCCTGCACCAACGGCGAGTGGCTGACGGATCCCTGACTGGCCGTCATCTTGACGATGTCGTCGAAAGGAACGGACTGGTTGCGGAAACCGCCGATGAACGTCGCGCGACAACGCTGGAGATACTCCGAGAAGCTCTCGCCGATCCGGCTCCGGCTGCGCAGCGGAAGGATGTTGACGAAGAATCCGACGGTTTCGTCGAGGGCCGCGTCGTCCCGGGTGGACACCGGCGCGCCGACCACCACGTCCCGCTCGCCGGTGTAGGTGTGCATCAGCAGGGTGAAGGCGGCCAGCAGCACCACGTAGTCCGTGGTCCGGTGCCGGGCCGCGGTCTGCCGCACCCGCTCGATAAGGGCGGCGTCGAGCGCGATGGGCAGCAGTTCGCCGTGGAAGCGCTGCCGGGCCGGGCGGGGGCGGTCCAGCGGGAGTCGCAGCAGGTCGGGGGCGTCGGCCAGGTGCTCGGCCCAGTAGGCGAGCTGACGCTCCGCCAGTCCACCGGCCAGCCGCTCGGCCAGCGCGACGCCGTACGCGCCGTAGCCGTTCCCCGTCTCCGCGACCGGCAGCGGGCGGCCGGCCAGGGCGGCCGCGTAGTCCCGGCCGATCTCGGTGCTGATCACCGCGTTCGACCAGCCGTCGGTGACGATGTGGTGCAGGTTCACCAGCAGCGTCCAGGCGTCGTCCGCCGAGCGGAACAGCCGGATGTCGAAGAGTCCGGGGCGTTCCAGGTCGAAGGGCGTCGCGGCGGCCTCCCGCACCCGGGCCCGGAGGGAATCGGGATCCCCCCTCAGGTCGTGCACGGCAAGGCTGAACTCCAGCCGGTCGGCTATCACTTGGACGGGTTGGTCGTCCATCACGGAAAAGCCGGTGCGTAAGGCGGCATGACGGGATATCAGTGCACGGATCGACTGTTCCAGCGCCGGAACGTCGAGTTCTCCGCGGATCTCGTGCGCCACCGGGCCGTTGTAGAGCGGAAGCCGCGGATGGAGGTTGTGCAGCAGCCACAGCCTCCGCTGTTGCGGCGAGATCGGAACGACACGGTCGTGCATTGGACTGATCCCCCGGCTCTCATCAGTGCAAGACCCGGCGAGACTACCCTACTCGCAGCGATCATGACAGAGGTCAATTCCCTTACCGGCGACGTGAGATCTTGCCCCTTGCCGGGCCATTTACCGGCTGTATGCTGGCGTTCCGGGGGCGGCTTCCAGGGGCGCCGAATCGAGTTCCCCGCCTTATCGGACGCGCGACGGACGTGCGGCGGACGTGCGGCACCGGACATCCGACTTCCATGGCACCCCCACCACTTTCCGCATTCACGACGCAGGAAGGACCGACGGCGTGAAGCTCGACGGACTGTGGGAGCACGCGGACTTCCGCAGGCTCTGGGCCGGGCAGACGCTCTCCACGCTGGGCGCCAACATGGTGGCGGTGGCCGTCCCGCTGCTCGCCGCGGTCAGCCTGGGCGCCTCGGTGTTCCAGATGGGCCTGCTGCTGGCCACCGAGTTCCTGCCCTACCTGCTGATCAGCCTGTTCGTCGGGGTCTGGCTGGACCGGCGGCCGAAGAAGCTGATCATCGTGGCGGCGGACGTCGCGCGCTCGCTGATCCTGCTGTCCGTCCCGCTGCTGGCCTGGGCCGGCCTGCTGAGCGTCCCGCTGCTGCTGGTGGTGGTGTTCGGCACCGGCGCCTGCAGCACCGTCTCGGACATCGGCAGCGCCTCGATCCTGCCCGCCCTGGTGGAGCGCGAGGACCTGGTCGAGGGCAACAGCAAGCTGGAGCTGAGCAGTTCGGTCTCCAACATCGGCGGCCGGACCGTCGGCGGCCTGCTGGTGCAACTGCTCACCGGCCCGGTGGTCATCCTGCTCGACGTCTTCGCCTTCGGGCTGGCCGCGGCCTGCACCCTGCGCATCCGCCGGCGCGAGCCGGTGCCGGAGAGGCCCACCGGCGGCGAGCCGTCCTCGCTCTGGCAGGAGATCGGCGAGGGCCTCGGCTTCGTCTTCGGCAACCCGACACTGCGCTTCCTGGTGCCCGCCACCTTCCTGATCAACTTCTCCGCCATCGCGATCGACCCGCTGTTCCTGGTCTTCGTCACCCGCACCCTGGACCTGCCCGGCATCCTGGTCGGCGCCCTGCTGGCCGGGACGGGCGCCGGCTCCCTGGTGGGCGCCCTGCTGGCGGCCCGGCTGGGCCGGCTGCTGCCGTTCGGCCGGATGGTGGTCTGGGTGACGGTGGCGATGACCGCCGTCGAACTGGTCATCCCCGCCGCGACGCTGATGCCCGCGGGCATCGCCTTCGCGATGCTGATGTTCGTCCAGATCGCCTACGCCGTGCTGGTGATCTCCAGCAGCGTCAACATCCGCAGCTACCAGGCCGCGATCACCCCGGACACCATGCAGGGCCGGATGAACGCCTCCACCCGGATGATCGTGATGGCCGGCACCCCGTTCGGCGCCATGGCCGGCGGCGCCCTCGGCGCCCTCCTGGGCACCCGGCCGGCGATCGTGGTGTGCGCCGGCGGCATCGGCCTGGCCGCCCTGCTGCTCGGCCTCTCCCCGGTGCGCCGGGCGACCGGCGCCCCCGCCGAGGCCCCCACCCCCACCCCAGCCACCATCTGACACTTCGTCAGCTACGTCACCTCCCCCACGACCAGGAAGGCCAGAAGGTCTCTTGAACGACACCGACGCGGTCGGCCGCGCCGCACTGGACGCCGTCTTCTCCCGCGCACTCGCGGAGGAGGCGACCCCCACGCCCGTCACCGTGCCCGCCACCGAGGCCGCCCACCCGGGTGGCGGACGGGCGCCCGCGTCGCTGGCGCAGAAGCGGCTCTGGTTCCTGGAGCAGCTGAACGGACCCAACTCCACCTACAACGTGCCGTTCCGGCTCCGGCTGGCCGGCGAGCTCGACACCGAGGCCCTGCGGCTCGCGGTCGGCGACCTGGTCGCGCGGCACGAGGGTCTGCGCACCACCTTCGCCGGCGACGAGGACGAGGTCTTCCAGCTGCTGCTCGACCCGGACGAACTGCCCTGGGAGCAGCTGGACCTGACCGAACGCGGCGAGCCGGCCGCGATCGCGCTGATCGAGGAGGAGAGCCGGATCCCGTTCGCGCTGGCCGGCCGGCCGCTGTTCCGGGTGAAGCTGATCCGCGTCGGGGCCTCGGTGCACCACCTCGCCGTCACCCTGCACCACGCGATCACCGACGGCTGGTCGGAGGGGCTGCTCTTCCAGGAGCTGGGCGCCTGCTACACCGCCCGGGCCGGCGGCCCGGCCACCGCGCCGGCGCCGCTCGCGGTGCGCTACGCCGACTACTCGGCCTGGGAGGCCGAGCCGGCCACGGTGGAGCTCTACCGGGGCCAGCTGGCCTTCTGGCGCGAGCAGTTGGCCCGGCTGCCGGAGGAGGCCGGGATCCCCGCCGACCTGCCCCGGCCGGTGCTGCTCAGCGGCGAGGGCGCCACCGTCACGGTGCCCGTCCCGGCGGACCTCCAGAAGCGGCTGGCCGCCTGGGGCTCGGGGCACGAGGCCTCGCTGTTCGCCACCGCGGTGACGGTGCTCGCCGCGCTGCTGCACCGCTACAACGGCGAGGACCGGGTGGTCGTCGGCGTGCCGGTGGCCAACCGGCCGCGGGCCGAGTGGGAGCCGGTGATCGGCTATTTCGCCAACACCCTGGCGCTGCCGGTCGACCTGGCCGGCGATCCGAGCCTTCGCCAACTGCTGGGACAGGTACGGACGGTGGCGGCGGAGGCGCTGTCCCACCAGAACGTGCCGTTCGACCGGGTGGTGGAGGCGCTCGGCGTCGCCCGGGACCCGTCCCGCAACCCGGTGTTCCAGGTGATGTGCAGCGTCAACCAGGTGGTGCCGCCGCCGGAGCTGCCGGGGCTGTCCGTCGAGATCACCGAGATGCGCAACGACTCCGCCAAGTTCGACCTGGAGCTGGCGGTCAGCTACACCGCGGACGAGGTCGGCTTCGCCTTCGACTACGCCAGCGACCTGTTCGAGCGGGAGACGGTCGAGCGGCTCGCCGCCGACTACCTGGCCCTGCTGGAGGCCTTCCTCGCCGAGGGCGACACCGACACGGCGGACGGGACGGGCCCGACGGCCGCGACCGGCGTCGGCCGGCTGCCGCTGGGCACCCACGGGCCCGCCACGGCGGACGGCGCCGAGGCGGAGGTCCGCGACCGGTACGGCAACCGGGCGCCCACCGGGGTGTACGGCGAGCTGCTGCTGGCGGGCGCGCCGAGCGGGCGCCGGGCGCGCGTCCTGGCCGACGGCCGGGTCGAGTACGCCGCCGACCCGCAGGCCCCGGCCGCCCGTCCCGCCCCGGCCACCGACGGGTCCGCCGGGTCCACCGCCCCCGCGACCGCCACCGAGCGGGCCCTCGCCGCAATCTGGTCCCGGCTGCTGGGCACCGAGGCGGTCGGCCGGGACACCGACTTCCTGCGCGACGGCGGGGACTCCCTGCTGGCCACCCGGCTGGTCGCCCGGATCCGCCGGCAGTGGTCGGTCAAGCTGTCCGTCCGTCACGTCCTCAAGGCCCCGGTGCTCGCCGACCTGGCCAGGCTGCTGGACGAGACCACCGCGGCGCCCGCCGAGGCCCCGGCCCGCAGCGCGATCCCGGCCGCCACCGGGCCCCGGCCCGAGGTGCTTCCGCTGTCCATGGCCCAGCGCGGGATCTGGACCGTCAACCGGCTCGGGCAGCAGCAGCAACAGGCCTTCTACCACATGCCGTTGGCGGTGCGGATCGACGGCCCCCTGGACCTCGCCGCGCTCGCCGCGGCCGCCGTCGACCTCGGCCGGCGGCACGAGATCCTGCGGACGCTCTTCCCCGCCGACACCCGGTCCGGTGCGCCGCGCCAGTCGATTCAGCCGCCCGAGGCCCTGGCCGGGGTGGTCCGGACCGTCGCCGTCCACCCCGACGACCTCCAGCGGGCGCTGCGGGCGGCACTGGACACCCCGTTCGACCTGACCGCCGAAGTCCCGCTGCGGCTGCACGTGTTCAGCACCGGCCCGCGCACCCACGTGCTGCTGGTGGACGTCCACCACATCGCCTGCGACGGGCTCTCGCTCGCCCCGCTCTGCCGCGACCTGGCGGCCGGCTACGCCGCCCGGGCCGCCGGCCGGGCCCCCGAATGGCATGAACTTCCCCTCCAGTACGCCGACTTCGCGCTCTGGCAGGCACAGCAACTGGGCCGGGCCGAGGACCGGGACAGCCCGTTCGGCCGCAGCCTGGCGTTCTGGCGCGAGGCGCTGGCCGGACTGCCCGAGGAACTCGCCCTGCCGGGGGCCCGGCCGCGCCCCGCCGCGCCGACCTTCCGCGGCCTGCCCACCCCCGTCGACACCGGCCCCGAGCTGTACCGGCGGATCACCGCGGCCGCCCACGAGCACGGCGCCAGCGTGTTCATCCTGCTGCAGGCCGCAGTGGCCGCGATGCTCACCCGCCTCGGCGCCGGCACCGACATCCCGCTGGGCAGCCCCACCGCGGGGCGCTCCGACCAGGCGCTGGACGAGCTGGTCGGCTGCTTCATCAACACCGCCGTGCTGCGCGCCGACACCTCCGGCGACCCGAGCTTCCGCACCCTGATCGCCCGGGTGCGGGAGACCAACCTCGCCGCGCACGACCACCTGGACCTGCCCTTCGACGAGATCGTCACCGCCCTCAACCCGCCCCGCCGGCCCGGCCGCAACCCGCTGTTCCAGGTGATGACCAGCCTCAACGGCGAGCCCGAGCCGGTGCCGGCGCTCGGCGGGCTGCCCACCGAGGCCTTCGACCTGGGCACCCCCGCCACCCCGTTCGACGTCATCGTCGAGCTGACCGAGGACCGCGCCCGCGCCACCATCAGCGGCACCCTGACGGTCGGCGCCGACCGCTTCGACGAGGCGGGCGGCGCGGCACTGGCCCGGCGCCTGCTGCTCGCGCTCGCCGTCGCCACCGAGCAGCCCGACCTGCCGATCTCCCGGTGGGAGCTGCTGCTCCCGGGCGAGCGCGAAGCCGTCCTCGGCGCCTGGGGCACCGGCGCCCCCGCCCCCGAACCGGCCACCCTGGCCGAGCAGTTCGAGCAGGCGGTGGCGGCCGCGCCGGACGCCCCTGCCCTGGAGACGGACGACTTCGCCCTCAGCTACGCCGAACTGGACGAGCAGGCGAACCGGCTGGCCGCCGAACTGGTCGCCCGCGGCGTCGGCCCGGAGCGCACCGTCGCGCTCGCCCTGCCGCGCGGCGGTGAACTGCTGCTCGCCGTGCTGGCCGTGGCCAAGGCGGGCGGGGTGGTGCTGCCGCTGGACGTCCGGTTCCCGGTCGAGCGGCTGTCGTTCGTGCTCGCCGACGCCCGGCCCGCCCTGGTGGTGACCGACGAGGCCGGCGCCGCCGCCCTGCCCGTCGGCGCCCCGCCCGCGCTGCTGCTGGACGACCCGGACCTGCTGGACGCCCTCGCCGACCACTCCGGCGACCGCCCGGCCACCGCACCCGTCCACCCCGCGAACGCCGCGTACCTGCGGTACCCCTCCGGGTCGGCCGGGCGGCCCCGGGGCGTCGTGGTCACCCACGCCGGGCTGGCCCCGCTCGGCGAGCGGCTGCACCGGATCGCGGGCGGTGACGGGGAGCAGCCCAGGGTGCTCCAGCAGGCCTCCCCCACCTCCGACCCGTACCTGCTGGAACTCCTGCTGGCCTTCCGCTCCCGGGCCGCCCTGGTGGTGGCGCCCGCCCACCCGGTGCGGGGCGAGGAACTCGCCCTGCTGCTGGAGCAGCGGCGGATCAGCCACGCCGTGCTGCCCCCGAGCGCCCTGGCCGGGCTGCCCGACCGGGCGTTCCCCGCGCTGCGCGCGCTGGTGAGCGGCGGCGAGCCGCTCGACGCCGAGCCGGTGGCCCGCTGGGGGCGCGGCCGCCGGCTGCACAACGCCTACGGGACGACCGAGGCCACCGTGCTCGGCGCCCTGTCCGGCCCGCTGCGCGTCCTGCCGTCCGGGGAGGACGTACCGCCGCTCGGCGAGCCGATCGCCGGCTCCCGGCTGTTCGTCCTGGACGAGGAGCTGCGCCCCGTCCCGCCCGGCGTCACCGGCGAGATCCACCTCGCCGGGCCGGGCCTGGCCCGCGGCTACCTGAACCGCCCCGAGCTGACCGCCGACCGCTTCCTGCCCTGCCCGTTCGGCGCGCCGGGCGAGCGGATGTACCGCACCGGCGACCTGGCCCGCTGGACGGCCGACGGCGACCTGCACTGGCTGGGCCGGGCCGACGACCAGGTGTGGATCGACGGGGAGCGGATCGAGCCCGGCGGGATCGAGGCCGTCCTCGGCGCCCACCGCAAGGTCGCCGACGCGGCCGTGGTGCTGGACGCTTCGGCGGCCGGCGGGCCCGCGCTGGTCGCCTTCGTCACCCCGACGGCGCCCACCGGCCCGGCCGACCCGGCTGCCCGGCCCACCCCGCCCGTCCGGCCGACCCCGGCCGAGCTGCGGGCGCACTGCACCCGCTCGCTGCCCCGGGTCATGACGCCGGCCCGGTTCGTGGTGCTCGACGCCCTGCCGACGCT
>NZ_MECK01000621.1 GCF_014596465.1 Streptomyces sp. CBMA123
GTTCCGCCCGCGGCGCGGCTGGTGCTGTTCAACGGCGGCAGCCTCGGCGCGCAGCGGCTGACGGAGGCGGCGCTCGGCCTCGCCGAACGCTGGCGCGGCCGGGCGGACGTCCGGCTGCTGATCAAGACCGGCCCGCAGGCCCTGGACGCCACCCGGCAGCGGCTGGCCGGGAGCGGCGGGGACGCCGTCGCCGAGGCGGTGCCGTACCTGGACCGGATGGACCTCGCCTACGCCGCCGGCGACATCGTGGTCTGCCGGGCCGGGGCCGCGACCGTGGCCGAACTCGCCACGGTCCAGGTGCCCGCCGTGCTGGTGCCCTATCCGCACGCGCCCGGCGACCACCAGTTCCATAACGCCAAGGTGCTCGCCGACGCGGGGGCGGCGCGGATCCTGCGCGACGAGGACACCGACGCGGACTCCCTCGCCGCCGTGCTCGATCCGCTGCTGGCGGAGCCGTCCCTGCTGGCCGCCATGAGTGTCGCCGCCACCGCGGGGACCCACGCGCAGGCCGCCGACCTGCTGGCCGACCGGGTCCGGCGACTGGCCGGCCGGTCCCACGACCTGAACCCCACCCTCGAAACGGAGCTCGCAGAATGACCGACACCACTGCCGCCACTGCCACTGCCACCACCGCCACTGCCGCCAGCGGCACCGCCGCCACCAACACGGACGCCTGGGCCGACCGTACCGTCCTGGTCACCGGGGCGGAGGGCTTCATCGGCTCGACCCTGGTCGACCTGCTGGTCGCGCGCGGCGCCCGGGTCCGCGCCCTGGTCCACTACAAGCCGTACGCCGAACGCGGTCACCTCGCCGGCCACCTCGGGAGCGACCGGGTCGAGATGCTCGCCGGCGACGTCCGCGACGCCGGCCGGGTCTCGGACGCCGTGGCGGGCTGCGACACGGTCTTCCACCTCGCGGCGCTGATCGGGATCCCCTACAGCTACGACTCCCCGGGCGCGTACGTGCACACCAACGTGGTCGGCACCCAGAACGTGCTGGAGGCGGCGCGGCGCCACGGCGTGCGCCGGGTCCTGCACACCTCGACCAGCGAGGTCTACGGCACCGCGCTCAGCGCGCCGATCGGGGAGGACCACCCGCTCCAGCCCCAGTCCCCGTACTCCGCCTCGAAGATCGGGGCGGACATGATGGCGCTGAGCTTCCACCATGCCTTCGAGCTGCCGGTCACCGTGGTGCGGCCGTTCAACACCTACGGGCCGCGCCAGTCCGCCCGCGCGGTGATCCCCGCGATCCTCGCCCAACTCCACTCCGGGGTCAGGGAACTGCGGATGGGCTCGCTCACCCCGACCCGGGACTTCACCTACGTCACCGACACCGCGGCCGGCTTCCTGGCGCTGGCCGACTGCGACCGCGCGGTGGGCGAGGCGGTCAACCTGGGGACCGGTCAGGAGATCTCCATCGGCGACCTGGCGGGCGCGCTGATCGCCGCCTCCGGCCGTACGGACGTCGAGATCACGGTCGACCCGGCCCGGCTGCGCCCGGCCGGCAGCGAGGTGCACCGGCTGCTGTCCGACAACGCCCGGGCCCGGACGTGGTCGGGCTGGCAGCCGGAGGTGCCGCTGGAGGAGGGTCTGGCCAAGACCTCGGCCTGGGTGGCCGAGCACCTCCACCTGTTCGACCCGAAGCGCTACGCGGTCTGAGAGCGGTGTGCCGCGGGCCCGGGACGGCGAAGTCCCGGGCCCGCGACGCGGGCGGCGCGCCCCCGCCGCGAGGGCGAGAGCGCGCCGCAACCGGCCTGTCAGTACTGGGTGCTGACGGTCACACCGCTGAAGTCGGTGTTGGCGTACAGGCTGATGTACCGGTAGCCGGCCGTGGGGTTGGTGACGGTGAGGGTCTGCGCGGTGCCGGGGCTGGTGGAGGAGGCGGTGAAGGCGGTGGGGGAGGCCCAGGTGTCGGCGTTGTAGTAGAGCGAGGCGTTGCCGGTGCCGCCGGAGCTGGCGACCTTGAGGGTGGTGGTGCCGGCCGGCAGGTAGACGTAGAAGTAGTCGAGGCCGCCGGCGGTGCGGGCCTGGTCGGGCCGGGAGCAGTTCTGGCCGAGCGCGTCGGTGCGCGGGTCGGTGCAGGTCGGCAGGGCGGTGCTGCCACCGGTGGTGACGGTGACCGAGGCTGGGGTGGCGGCGGTCTTGCCGGCGCTGTCGGTGACGGTCAGGGCCACGGTGTAGGTGCCGGGGGCGGCGTAGGTGTGGACCGGGTTGCGCTGGTCGGAGCTGCTGCCGTCACCGAAGGTCCAGTGCCAGGAGGTCAGCGAGGCCTGCGAGTTGGTCTCCACGGACTTGTCGGTGAGGGTGACGGTGGCGCCGTCGACGGACTGGCCGAAGAGCGCGGTGGGGCCGTCGGCGTAACAGGCACCGGCGGCACAGGCGTTCAGCCAGGTGTCGAAGTCGGCGTCGTAGGTGGTGCCGAGGCCGTTGTAGACCGCGTAGCCGCCCTGGTAGTCACCGGTGCGGAAGTGGCCGAGCATGTTCTGGACGTCGGCGGGGTGCTTCTCCAGCATGTAGCGGACGGCCAGGTAGCCCCACGGGTAGGTGCGCACCGTGTCCGAGTTGTCGTAGGTGTTCTGGAAGACGGTGCTCAGCTTGTACCGGTGGGCGGCGGCCTCGGCCATCGCCTGGGTGTCGGTGGTGCCGCGGTAGCTGTAGGACTCGTACTCGGCGACGCCCTCGATCCACCAGATGTCGGGGACGGAGATCTCGGTGCCGAAGTTGCCCTTCATGTCGTAGATGTTGTCGAGGTAGTGGGTGTACTCGTGGTTGAGGTTCCACACGTTGGCGGGGAAGCCGTCGTTCCATGACTTCTGGTACATCACCGACACGGGCTTGTTGTTGGGGTCGGTGACGTCCATGACGGTCTGGCCGCCGTTGTTGGTGGAGTTGTTGTAGATGGCCCAGGAGTAGGTCAGGTAGTCGGCCTGGTTCTTGAAGACGGCGAGGGTGATGGTCTTGCCGTACTGGCCGGGGATCGCTCCGTTGTCCTTGACCATGGTGTGGAAGAAGCCGTCCTCGCCGCGCAGGCTGGCGCAGACGGTGGCCAGGTCGGCGGCGGACAGGGCCTCGCCGCGGATGGTGCGGTTGTCGCACTCCAGGGTGTTGGGCAGTACGGCGGCGGTGAGCTTGCCGGGCAGGTCGCAGGTGCCGTAGGTGGTGCACTGCGCGCCGTCGTAGCGGTTGGCGTTGTACGCGGTGTACACGTACAGCGGGCCGGTGCTGCCGGTGACCGGGGTGCCGTCGAGGAGCTGCTTGACCAGCGGCCGGGCGAGGGCCGCGACGGAGCCGCCGTCGCCGGCGGTGCGGGCGAGGTCGTTGCCGGCGTTGACGTCGAGGAACTGGTTGGCGGTGCCGAGCAGGTCCTTGTGCTTCTGGGCGAAGTTCGCCAGGGCGGTGATCACGCCCGGGTCGGCGCCGATCGCGCTGACGTAGTCCGGGTTCCAGTTGGCCCGCCACAGCGGCGCGTACAGCACGGCGTTGACGGCCTTCACCATCTTGGGGAAGGCGTTGTAGCCGTTGTCGTAGCCGTTCAGGACCTGCTGGTAGACGGTCAGGTACTGGCTCTGGATGTTGGCGCTGTCGGTGAGCACCAGCACCTCGTTGAGCACGGTGCCGTTGGCGTCGCTGACGTCCTTCCAGTGCGAGCCCGCGAAGAAGGCGTCCAGGCCGGCCTTGACGGCGCCGGTGAGCGAGGCGTCGTAGGGGCCGACGGTGCTCGCGTTGTTGGACTGGACGTAGTAGCCGGCCCGCAGGAAGAGCACGAGCTGCAGCAGGTTCGCGGAGTTGTCGCCGGTGTAGTTCGCGGCCTGGGCCTTGAAGGCGTTGGCGACGGTGAGCATCTGCGACTGCTGGAAGACGTTGCGCGCGTCGGTGCCGGTGACGTTGAACAGCGTGCTGACGCAGTCCGTGGTCGAGCCCTGGACGAAGGAGACCAGGTCGGCGCCGCTGCGGGAGCCGAAGTCGGCGGGCGTGCAGCCGGCCGCGACCGGCGCGGCCTGGGCGGTCAGGGCGTGCTTGGCCGCCGCCGGGGTGGTCGGGTGCTGGGTGGTCTGGACGGCCGTGCCGGCGGGCTGGAGCGCCTGGCCGAGCTGCTCGGACGGGAGCGGTGCGGCGGTGCGGCCCAGCTCCTCGGAGGCGGGGGCGGCGACCTCGGCGCCGAACGGCTTCGGCGCGGCCGGGGCGTGGGCCGTGGGGGCCTGCGCCGTGGGGGCGGCGACGGTCGCGGTGGAGGCGGCGAGGGCGGGGGTGGGGAGCAGGGTGGCGGGGCCGGCGAGGGCGGCGGCCACCAGGAGCGGAAGGGATTGGCGCAGGCGCACTGCGGTGTCCTTGTCCTGAGGTGGGGGAGGTGACGCGGCGTCAGCCACGAGGCGGAGGGGGAGCTGACGTGTGTCTGTCACCGGAATCAGGGTCAGAACAATGTCACAGGTTATATGTCACGGCAAGAGTGTGCGCGGCGCCGGTTCCGCCCGCTCGCCAAGGCCCGGGACCAGGCAAGGGCCGCGTCACCGATGAACGGTGACCCTGGCGGCCCCGTCCCGCGGATCGGCTCCGTGCATCAGCTGTGGATCGGCGCCTGCGAAGGTCCTCCTGCCGGCCCGACCGGACCGACGGAACGCGAGGAGGGACCGTCACCATGGACGCGCAGCCGCCGTGGTTCCTCGGCGGCCTCGGCCGGTGGTGCGGCTGCGCTGCCCCCATGCGTCGGAGGCCGCCGACGGGTCGGTTCCTTCCGACGCATGGGGGATCGGTGCTACGCCTCGGGGGCCGCGTAGGTGCGGAAGGTGGAGGCGGTGCCCGGCCAGTTGGCCTGCTGCCAGCCGCGCAGTTCCGGGTAGGTCGCGTGGGCGGGCACGACCACGAGGCGCTCGTCGAACCACCGGGTGAGGAACTCGCGTCGGCTGCCCACCTCTTCGCGGGTGCGCCCGCTCAGCATGACCTGCCCGACGCCCTGGGTGGTGTCCTCCACCGCGTCCCCCGTCCGGAAGCCGTACGGGAGGTCGAGCCGGACGTGCTCGACCCCGGGCAGGGCGCGGATCTCATCGGGGGAGGGGTAACCGACCAGGATCCCGGGCCGGTTGGCGAGGAAGAGGGTGCTGACGCTCTCCGGGCGGACGGACGGCTTGAGGTCGGGGTCGATCCCCTCCGCGCAGCGGATGGCGGCTTCGCCCAGGTCCACGCCGAACTTGAACTCCACCGACTCCGAGATCAGCCCGCCGCCGGTCCGGGCGCCGCACTCGCCGAACAGCAGCCGGCCGGTGTCCGGCTGGTGGAAGAGCTCCATGTGGAACACGCCCTGCCGGAGGCCGAGGGCCCGCAGCGCCGCTGCCACGACCGGCCTCGCGAGGGCGAAGGCGGGTGCGTCCTCGGTCGGGTCGAAGCGTTCCAGCTGGAGCACCCGGTTGGCGTCGACGGCGGTCAGGCACGGCTCCAGATAGGTGCCCACGCTGAGGAAGCGGAGCTCCCCGTCGAAGACCACGCCGTCGGCCATCCACTCCTCGCCCGGCGTGAACTCCTCCAGGACGAAGGTGCGTTGCGGTACGCCGCGGCGCCGGTACTCCGCGCAGGTCGCGATCAGGTCGCCGCGCCCCCGGACGACCGAGGTGTTCCGGGTGCCCGCCCCGGCGATGGGCTTGAGCACGGCCTGGTCGAACTCGGGGACGGCGGAAGGGTCCAGGTGGTGGATGTCCTCGATGACCCAGGAGCCGCCGACGTCCAGGCCGGCCGCCGCGACGAGCTGCTTCTGCAGCCACTTGTCCCGGAAGTTCGGGGCGGTGTCCGCGTCCACGGCCGTCGGAAGGCCGAGGATCCGGGCGAGCGCCGCGGCCGTGACCAGCGCCTCCTCGTCCGAGGTCTGGAGGAACCGGAACGGGTGGTCGGCGGCTCCGGTGCGGCGCAGGGCGAGGAGGATGCTCTCGATGCTCGTCGGATCCTCGGCGAACACCCCCACGGCCCCGTCGGGGAGCGTCAGGTAGCCCCAGTCGTTCAGGTGCGGGCCGTGTACCACGTACGGGGTGATTCCGTTCCGGAGGCAGGCGCGCATCGCGTACGCGTCGGTGCCGATGAGCAGGGCCGAGGGCCGGTCCTGGGGCTGGTCCTGGGGCAAGACTTCTCCTTCGTGAGGGGGGAACCGGGAGGCGGGAGTTCGAAGACGGGCCTGCGAACGGGCCTGAGGACGGGCTCTAGAGGTCCGCGACCCGCCACACCCCGATCGACTTGTCGGCGAACCGGTGCTCGACCCGGGTGCCGTTCTCCTCGGTCAGGTAGACCTCGGTGCACCTCTCGTCGATCACCCGGAACGGCTCGGGCAGCAGGAAGGGCGCCCGCCGGAGGTTGAGCGGGCGCCAGCCGCCCGCCTCGGTGGCGGCCTCGTTCTCGGCCCGCCCGGTGAAGGTGGTCGTCGCGAGGTAGGTCGAGCCGCTGCGGCGGACGTTCTCCAGTACGCGGTGGACGTCGTCGTCGCCGAGGTGCACCAGGCAGTCGCGGGAGAACACCAGGTCGACCCGGGGCAGCCGGTCGCGGGTGAGGTCGACGACCCGGAACTCGCGGTCGGCGCGGGCGAAGAGCGCCCGGTTGCGCTCGATCACGGCGGGGACGATGTCCGCGCCGATGTAGCGGTCGACGCCCAGGTCGACCCTGGACATCCAGAAGAAGTCGCCGCACGGCGCGTCGAGCAGGCTCCGGACTCCGAGGTCGGCGAGCAGGGACGGCAGTTCGGCCCGCAGCGCGGCGGTCTGGGCCAGGTTCGACCCCAGGCCGGAGCGGGACTCACCGTCCTCCTCGCCCTCGTCCCCGGAGACGCTGTCCTCGGTGAGGGTCCAGGCCCCGCTGGAGTAGATCCGGGCGAAGGTCTCCTGGAGCGAGTCGCGCGGCGGCCCGGCGGATGCCGGGGTCGCCGTGGAACCGGGGCCGCTCTGCTCCTCGATGGTGTCGGTCATCGTTCCTCCTCGGTTGTTCGGATGGATCCCGGTACTGCTGCCGGGGCTGGTTCAGGACGGTCCGGTCCCGCCGTGGCCGTCGGCTCGTACGGCAGGGTGCGGACGCCCGGGACGGTGAGGACGACGGCCGCGGTCGCGGCGACCAGGCAGGCCGCGCCCAGGAGGACGGTGCCGGTGCCTACGCGGTCCGCGATCGGGGCGGCGACCGCCAGGCCGAGCGGGAGGAAGACGAAGGACCCGAAGGCGTCGTAGGACATCACCCGGGACATCGACTCCGCCGGCACGTGCTTCTGGAGCGCGGTGAGGAAGGTGACGTCGTTGAGGCTCATGCACAGGCCGGTGACCGCCATCGCCCCGGCGGTGACGGCGACCGGCGCGGTGCAGGCGAGGCTGATCAGGGAGGGCACGATTCCCAGGGTGCAGAGCACCGCCGTCTGCAACGGCCGCCGGGGCCGCAGGCGGATGGCCAGCAGGCTGCCCGCGACGAATCCCACCGCCTGGGCGGTGAGGACGGCGGCCCAGGCGGACGCGCCGCCGAGGTGCTCGTCGGCCTCGACCGGCCCCAGGACGACGAAGCCGCCGCCGATGCACACGTTCACCAGGGCGAGCTGCGCCACCGCCGTCCAGAGCCAGGTCCGGCTGCTGAACTCGCGCCACCCGTGTTTGAGTTGGGAGAAGATGCCTTCCTCGGCGGGCGAGGTCCGGTCCGCCGCGCCGGTCGGCCGGACACCGGCCAGCAGGGCCGCGGACAGCAGGAAGGTCGCCGCGTCCACCACCAGGGCCCAGCCGGCGCCGAACAGGGCGACCAGCACACCGGCGAGCGCCGCGCCGCCGATGCTGCCGGCGTTCATCGACAGCTGGACCAGCGCGTTGGCCGACTGGATCCGCTCGGCGGGCACCAGTTGCACCGTGACGCTCCGGGAGGCCGGGGTGAACAGCGCGGTGGCGGCGCCGCCGACCATCGACAGGGCGACCAGGCCGGCCACCGAGTCGGTCCCGGTCAGCACCAGGACCGCGATCGCGCCCTGGGCCGCGCCCGCGACCAGGTCCGCCCAGACCATCACCCGGTGCCGCGGCAGCCGGTCGGCCAGCACTCCGCCGTAGAGCAGGAACGCGACCTGGGCGGCGAGCCGCGCGGCGGTGACGATCCCGAGGGTCGTGCCCGAGCCGTCCGGCATGCCGAGGACGGCGAAGGCCAGCCCGACCGGCGCGATCGCGTCCCCCAGCAGGGAGACGGAGCGGGCGGAGAACAGCAGGAGGAACGAGCGCTCCCGGAGGATGGAGAGATCGGTGTGCAAAGGGTGCCTTTCGCTTTTCCCTCGGCGGTATCGGGGAACCGCCATGCCCGGTTCCGTCAGGCCTGGTTCGCTCGCGCCCGGTTCCGTCAGGCCTGGTTCGCTCGCGCCCGGTTCTGTCACGCCCGGTTCGGTCGCGCCTGGTGCCGTCACGCCCGGTGCCGGCCCGGCTGGCCGCCGGGCGGCAGGGACAGGCGGTCGCGGGTCGCCGAGAGCCGCTCCAGCGGCACCGGGGCGGCCTTCCAGGGGCGGTGCAGGTGGTCGCCGGCCGTCCGCGGCACCAGGTGGACGTGCAGGTGGAACACGTCCTGCCAGCCCGCCTCCCGGTTCGCCTGGAACAGCGTCAGGCCGTCCGGTGCGAGGACGTCGCGGATGCGTGCGGCCATCCGGTGCACGGTGGCCATCACCGCGGCGGCGTCCTCCGCGGTGATCTCCCAGAGGTCGGCGGCATGGCGTTTGGGGATCACCAGGGTGTGCCCGTCCATGACCGCGGTGATGTCGAGGAAGGCGATGGTCAGCTCGTCCTCGTGGACGACGGCGGCGGGCTGGCGCCGCTGGACGATGGCGCAGAAGACGCAGTCCGCGGGCCGTGGGTGGTCATCCGGGGTGGGCTGCGTGCGGTCCGCCATGGCGGGCTCCCAGCGGATCGGGGGGCCGGCGGTCGGTGCGGGCGTCATCGCCGGACCCGGTCGGACAGTTCGGCGAGCGTCGTGGCGGTGCGGGACAGCGGGAAGCGCGCGCTGTTGACCAGGCCGGCGGCGGCCAGGCCGGCCAGCCGCTCCGGTGCGTGGGCGAGCTGCTTGAGGTGGTCCCGGAGCGCCGTGAGGTCCCCGAAGTCGATCGGCAGCGCGGTGCGGCCGAGCACCTCGGTCAGGCCGGGCACGGGCTGGTAGGCGACCGGCAGGCCGCAGGCCTGCGCCTCGATGGTCACCAGTCCGAACGCCTCCAGCCGGAGCGAGGGGACGATCAGGAGGTCCTGCCGGCCGAACTCGCGCCACAGCTCCTCCCGGGACAGCCAGCCGAGGTAGCGCGCCCGGGTCAGGTCGGAGCGCGCGGCCAGGGCCGTGAACTCCGCCCGGGGAGCCGCCACCGAGAGCTCGACCCCGTCGAAGCCGGTCACCGCCTCGATCAGTCCGGAGGTGGCCTTCTCGGCTGTCAGCCGCCCCGCGTAGAGCACCCGCAGGGCGCCCGCCGCGCGGTCGGTGCGGTCGCCGGGCCGGGCGGGGCGTTCGGCGAGCAGCCGGTCGGGGACGCCCCAGGGGATGTGCACGATCCGGTCCGCCGGGACGGAGGTGAGCCGGCGCAGCCGGTCCGCCATCGCCGTGGTGGGGACGACGACGGCGTCGGCCGACGCCGCGGTCTCCCGGAGGACGGCGGCCTGGGTGGGGTGGTCCGCCGCGAACAGCAGGTCGGTGCCGTGCACCAGCGCGATGCTCGGCCGGTCCGGGAAGACCTGCTGCAGGGCGGCCGTCGCGCCGAAGGCCAGGTGCTGGAGGTGGAGCACGGTGGGGTCGGCGGCGGCGAACCGGTCGCGGACGGCGGCGCCGAGCCGGTCGACGTAGGACCAGAAGTCGGGCCCCGAGACGGCTTTGCCGGTCACCGGGAGCAGCGCGGGTGAGCCGTGCCCGTCGGTCGTCGGCGCGTTCTCCCGGGCGAGCATGAAGACGTCCGCGGGGATGAGCGGGTCCGGTCCGCCGTAGAGGTCGCGCAGCAGCTCCACGCTGCCGCCCGGGCTGTCCGGCGGGAGGTCGATCCCGGTGAGGATGGTCACGCGAGCTCCTCGTACAGGCGAGAGGTGTCGATGCCGCTGGTCCGGGTGTACTTCCGGCCCATGTGCTGGTAACTGGCCGTGGAGCCGAGGGTCTTCAGGAAGATGATCTTCCCGAAGGTCATGCCCGGGTAGATCCGCACCGGGCGGACGACGCGGATCTCCAGCGTCCACCGGATGGCGTGGCCGACATGGCCGAGCGGCGCCGAGACGTGCACCCAGACGCCCAGGGCGCCCACGGTGCGGTCGCCGTTGATCATCTGCGCGAACAGCTCGGAGTGGGTGCGCTCGTGGGTGACCCCGAGATAGAGCTTGCCCGGGACCAGGACCATTCCGTCCGGTGGGATGGCGTGTTCGACGAATTCCGAGGAATGCGCCGCGTCGAGTTCGGAGTCGCACACCCGGATGGTGTCGCCGAGCCGCCAGTCGTAGGCGTTCGGGGATATTCGGCGCGGGTCGAACGGCTCGATGACGATATCGCCGGTGGCGACCGATCTGGCGATTTCCGCCCGGGTGAGGATCACGTCTGCCCCAACTTGTCCCGCCAGTAGCGCGATTCCTGGGGGCCGACCGCCCCCTGGTACTTTCCGGAATAGGGTTCGATCTCGCCGAGCGTGTCGAAGAACATGATCTGCCCGATCTTCATGCCCGGGTAGACGCGCAGCGGCCGGACCGACGACAGCATCAGCGTCCACTGGCCGTGGAAGCCGATGTCCCCGATCGGGGCGGTGATCTCCACGAACAGTCCGAGCCGGCCGACCGAGGAGCGGCCGAAGAGCAGGGGCACGAAGACGTCGGAGCCGACCTCCTCCACGGTGTGCCCCAGGTACAGCTCGTCCGGCCGCAGCACGAAGCCGTCGGAGTCGATCTTGACGGCGTCCGTCGGGTTGGGCCGGTACGCGTCGATGACGTCGCCCGAGTAGGTGATCAGCGTTTCGCCTAGGCAGACGTTGTAGCTGTTCGGGTTCACCTGGTCCCGGTTGAAAGGGGATATGGAGATCCTGCCGTCGTGGGCGGATTCGATGATTTCTGGTCCGGTCAGGATCACTAGTTGCTCCCACTCTTCCAGCATGTTCGGGAAAGCGGCGGACGGGTGTCAACGGGATTCTTCCGGCCCGTTTTCCAGGATGCTTGCCAGTATGTCCGGGCAGGCTTCATACTCATTCCCCATGAAACACGTCATAGCCCTTGATGTGGGCGGAACCGGAATCAAGGCCGCCCTGGTCGGAATCGACGGGGAGCCACTGCACCGCACCAGCCGGGAGACGCGTCGTGAACGCGGTCCCGCCGCCGTCGTGGCGTCCGTCCTCGACTTCGCCGCCGAACTGCGCGCCGAGGGCGAGCGCCGCTTCGGCGAGTCCGCGCTCGCGGCCGGCGTCGCCGTGCCCGGCATCCTCGACTCCGGCACGGGCACGGTGGTGTACGCGGCCAACCTCGGCTGGCGCGACGTCCCGCTCGGCACGCTGCTGGCGCAGCGCCTGGACGGCGTGCCGGTCGCCTTCGGCCACGACGTCCGCACCGGAGGGCTCGCCGAGCAGCGGATCGGCGCCGGCCGGGGTGTCGACCGGTTCGTCTTCCTGGCCCTCGGCACCGGCATCGCCGGCGCGATCGGCCTCGGCGGGCGCATCGAGCCCGGCGCGCACGGAGGCGCGGGCGAGATCGGCCACATCGCGGTTCGCCCCGGTGGCCTTCCCTGCGCCTGCGGCGGCCTCGGTTGCCTGGAGCAGTACGCGTCGGCGGCGGCCGTCGGACGGGCCTGGGCCGCCGCCTCGGGCCGACCGGGCGCGGACGCGGCCGACTGCGTCCGGGCGTTGCAGGACGGCGACTCCCGTGCCCGGGAGGTCTGGGACGGCGCGGTGGCCGCGCTCGCCGACGGACTGGTCGTCACCGTCACCCTGCTGGACCCGGCCAGGGTGATCATCGGAGGCGGACTGGCCGAAGCCGGGGACGCCCTGTTCGGTCCGCTGCGCGCCGCGGTCGAGGAACGGCTCACCTTCCAGCGGATGCCGGAGATCGTGCCGGCCGCGCTCGGCGACGCGGCCGGGTGCCTGGGCGCCGGCCTGCTGGCCTGGGACCTTCTCGACACCCGCACCGGTTGACGGCCTCCGTTCCCTCGCCGTCGGCCTGACGCGGGAGCGGCAGGCCGACGGCGGTTCCGGCGCGCGGTGCCGACCGCCCATCAGGCCCCCGCCAGCGCGGAGAGTTCGGACCGCACGGACTCCTGCTCCCAGGCCTCCCGGTCGCGGAGGTAGAGCGGTCGGTCCGCGGTGATGGACCGGGTCTCGGCGCCGCCCGGGGTGAGCCGCCAGCGGACGGAACCGGTCACCGGACGGGCGCAGAAGTCCATGAACGACTGGGCGGCCGCGCGCAGTTCACCGAACCAGCGGCCCTCCAGCCCCTCCCGCAGCCACACCTGCTCCAGGTGCATCTTCTCGCGGATGGTCTCGGCCGAGAGCACCGCCGTTTCGAGGTGCCGGTAGCTGCGCAGCAGGAGCCACGCGGCCGGCATCTCCCGGATCTCCAGGACCTTCTCACCTCCGCCGAGGTGCTCCAGGCCGCTGTAACGCCCGAGGCCGAAGGCGCCGACCCGCCGGTTCAGTTCGCCGATCAGCCGGACCAGGGGCAGCTCGACGCCGTCCACCGCCACCGGGGTGCCACCCTCGAAGCGCACCTCGATGCCGTCCTCCACGGCGCCGGGCCGGCGCGCGCTCCAGCGGAACATCTGCTCCGGCACCGCGTGCTGCTCGGGGTCGTCCAGGATCCCGGACTCGAACTCGCGGCACCACAGGTTCGAGTCGCCGCTGACGACGCGCTCGCTCATCTGGGCGAGCCCGGCCTCCTTCAGCTCCTGGCTCTTGACCTCCCGGCTCACCGGGTCGAGGTCGTACGGGCTGCCGTAGGCGCCGTCGAACCCCAGCAGCTCCAGTGCTCCGTTGAGCCTGCGCATGGTGTTCTGGGAGCGGTTGGCGGTGTGCAGGACGGCCGACGCCCCCAGGCGCCGCGCCAGCTCGACGGCGAACCGCGCGATCAGCGGCCGGCTCAGGGTGGAACTCACCGGGTGGGTGCCCAGGTAGACCGCCTGGCTGATGACGGCGGCCCGCACGAACTCGTCGGCGAAGGCCTGACGGCCGTCCACGATGTGCAGCCGGACGCCGAGTTCGTCGGCGATCTGCCGCTTCTGCTCGCTGGTCTCGTCCTCGCCGAGGTCGACGCTGAGCGCGTGGACCTCCCGGAACCCGGCGTTCTTCAGTCGTAGCAGCAGGAAGCTGCTGTCGAGCCCGCCGCTGAAGAGCGTGACGACGGGGGCGTCCGCGGGCAGGGCGTCGGTCGTGAGGTGGCGGAAGGAGCGGATCAGACGGTGGCGGCGTTGCATGCTGGTCCTTCAAGACGTGGTGCGGGGACGTGGTTCGGTGCGGGCGACAGCCGTCGGGTGGCCCTCAGCCGTCGGATGACCCTCAGTCGTCGGGTGCCCTCAGTCGTCCGAGTAGGTGCTGAAGGAGGAGACGGAATCCGGCCAGTTCTCCTGCTGCCAGCGGCGCAGTCCGGGGTAGCCCGCGTGGGCGGGGACGACCAGCAGGCGCTCGTCGAACCACTGGGTCAGGAAGTCGCGGCGGCTGCGGAACTCCTCCCGGGTGCGGCCGCTCAGCACGACCTGGCCGACGGCCTCGGTGGTGCTCGCCAGCGCGTCCGACATCCGGAAGCCGTACGGGAGTTCCAGCCGCAGGTACTCGACGCCCGGCAGGGCTCGCACCTCGGCGGGGGTCGGGTAGCCGACCAGGACGCCGGGGCGGTTGTTGAGGTAGGTGGAGCCGACGGTGTCGGGGCGCACCGAGGGCTCGATCCGCGGATCGGCCCCCGCGGCGCAGCGGAGCGCGGCCACCGCGAGGTCGACACCGAACTTGGCTTCCACCAGCTCGGGTTGGAGCAGGCCGCCGGTGCGGGCCGCGCACTCGCCGAACACCAGCCGTCCGGTGTCCGGCTGGTGGAAGAGCTCCATGTGGAAGGTGCCGCGCTGGAGGCCGAGCGCCCGCAGAGCCGGCTCGACGACCGAGCGCGCCAGCTGGTAGGCGGCGGCGTCGGCGGTCGGGTCGAGCACCTCGACCTGGAGCGCCCGGTTGAAGTCCACCGTGCTGAGGCAGGGCTCACCGTACGTGCTCACGCTCAGGAAGCGGAGTTCCCCGTCGAACACCACGCCGTCGGCGATCCATTCGTCGCCCGAGACGAACTCCTCCAGCACGAAGGTGCGTTGGGGCATGCCGGTGCGCCGGTACTCGGCGCACTTGGCGATCAGCCCGGCGCGGCCCTCGACGACCGAGGTGTTCCTGGTGCCGGCTCCGGCGATCGGCTTGAGCACGGCCTTGCCGAACTCCTCGACGGTCGCCGGGTCCAGGTGGTGGATGTCCTCGATCAGCCGGGATCGGGTGACCTCGATGCCGGCCTCGGCGAGCGCCCGCTTCTGCAGCCACTTGTCCCGGAACCGTACGGCGGTGTCCGGGTCCACGGCGACCGGGGCGTCCAGGATCCGGCCCAGGGCCGCCACCGTGACCAGGGCGTATTCGTCCCCGGTGTGGACGCAGTCGAACTCCCGGTCGGCGAGGCCGGCCCGGTGCAGGCCGAACAGGACGCTCTCCACGCTGGAGGTGTCCTCGGCGAAGACGGCCTCGACCCCGTCCGGGATCCTGATGAACCCCCAGTCGTGCAGGCCGGGACCGTACACCACGACGGGCTTGATTCCGGTCCTGAGGCAGGCGCGGATCAAATATGGATCCGCGCCGATGATCAGGGCCGAGGACTGGTTCTCAGACATGAGGCTTCCTTTGGAATCGGGCCTTCCAGCCGCAGGGGGTCATGCGTCGATTCGGAAGTGCAGTGCTACGGGCACTACCGGGACGGGGAATTCGCCCCCGTGGAATCCCTCGCGAATACCCGGGCGAGTGATTTCAGGAGTGCGCGGGAGCCGTCTCTCGTCGCGGGCCCGGCAGGTTGCGGCGGACAAGCGAACCCCCCGGTCGGCTTCGGAACTGTGGCGTCGCAGCTCTTGATCCATAGTCCATGACAAGTCGGCGATGTGCAATGGCACATTACACATCGCACTGATGGTGCAGGGTTATGGGAGAGTTTGAACCGTTTTGGCAGGCGAATCCACGAGGTGAACCGGGGCTTGGGAGGCTCGACGGGCCCTCGTCGGCGGACGGTTGACGGATCGTCGGATCACCTGCCCTCGGTCGGCGGGAAACTCCGGCGATCGGGGTGATTGGTATGGATCGGGCATAGCGCATGATTGCCGGAATTCCCTGGGAGAGGGTGGCGGGACATCGCCGGATTGCTTAGGCTCCTGGGGGTTCCGACGCCGGAAACCCGTTCCGGCGGTAACGAACGCCGAGGGAATTCCCGGGTGTCCCAGGGGCGGTGCCGTCGGAGGCGCCGTTCGAGCCCGGAGCCGATCAGGACATTGATTCCGACGATCCCGCTCCGAGTGGCCGGAACCTCGCCGAGAGCGATACCGCCCGCCGGCTTCCAGGATTCACGAACGCCCGTGCGGCGCCGGCCTCGGACTCATCAGCACGAATTCCGCGGTGCCGTGTCCACCGGCCCGGTCATCGCACGAGAGGACGGAGTCAGCCAGTGATTCAGCGGAACGACGGGCCGACCGGGGCCGGGCCGACCACCCTGCACGCCCTGTTCGAAGAGCACGCGGAGCGCGCTCCCGACCGGACGGCGGTGGTCGCCGACGACGGGACCCTGAGCTACGGCGAGCTGAACGCCCGGGCGAACCGACTGGCCTGGCGGCTGCGTGACGTGGGCGTCGGCCCCGACACGCTCGTCGGCATCTGCGTCGAACGGTCCGCGGAGATGATCGTCGGGCTGCTGGGCATCCTGAAGGCGGGCGGCGCGTACGTCCCGATCGACCCCGGATACCCCGCGGAGCGGCTCGACTTCATGCTGCGGGACAGCGCCGTCCCGGTGCTGGTGACCCAACGCCGACTGGTCGACCGCCTCCCCCCGCACCAGGCGGCGCTCGCCCTGCTCGATGACGACGAGGACCCGGCCCGTCCTGCTGGCAACCCACCCGCCGTCGGCCGGCCCGATCTCGCCAACGTCATCTACACCTCCGGATCCACCGGAACGCCCAAGGGCGTGCTGGTGCCGCACCGCAGCGTCCTGAACCTGGTCACGGACCAGGGCTACGTCTCCATCGGGCCGCAGGACCGGGTCGCCGCGCTGGCCACGCTGTCCTTCGACGCCTCGACCTTCGAGATCTGGGGGCCGCTGCTCAACGGCGCGACCTGTGTCGTCTACAGCTTCGGCGGCGTCGACCCGTCCGCGCTCTGCCGGCGGGTCCGCGAGGACGCCGTCTCCGTCCTCCACCTGACCAGCCCCGTCTTCCGGCTCCTGGAGCCGGCGCACTTCGCCGACCTCTCCGGCGTGCACACGCTGCTGTTCGGCGGGGACTCCGTGCGCGCGGACGTGGCGGACCTCGCGAAGAAGTCCTTCGGGGGGCGGCTGGTCCACCTCTACGGGCCGACCGAGACGACGGGCTTCGCCACCCACCAGGACGTCCGGGCGATGGCGCCGGACGCGACGATGATCCCGATCGGCCGGCCGATCGACCGGGTCAGGATCCGGGTGCTCGGGCCGGACGGCGAGGACGTCCCGGACGGTGGGACCGGCGAACTGTACATCGGTGGCGCCGGGATGACCCGCGGCTACCTCGACCGGGCCGAACTGACCGCCCAGCGATTCGTCCCGGACCCGCACGGCGACACCGACGGGCCGCTGTACCGGACCGGGGACCTCGTCCGGCGGGGCCCGGACGGCGCCCTGCGGTTCCTGGGCCGCGCCGACCGGCAGATCAAGGTGCGCGGCCACCGGATCGAGCCGGGCGAGATCGAGGCCGTGCTCACCCGGCACCCCCTGGTCAACGACGCGGTCGTGGTGGCGCGGGACGACGGCGCGGGGGACAAGCGCCTGGACGCCTATGTCGTCCGCTCGTCCGCGTCGACCGGACCGGGTACGGAGGGCGGGCCGGAGTCCGTCGCCGGGCTCACCACCGAGCTGCGCCGGCGGATCGCGACGGCGCTTCCGCCGTACCAGCACCCGGCCTCGATCACCGTGATCCCGGCGATCCCGCTCACCACGAACCTCAAACTCGATCCGGCGAGGCTGCCGGCCCCCGCCGAGGAGCGCGGCGACGCCTCGAACCCCGCGACCGCCCCCCGCGACGCGCTGGAGGCGCAACTGGCCGAGCTGTGGCGCGAGATGCTCGGAGTCGCGGAGGTCGGGATCGACGACGACTTCTTCACGCTCGGCGGAGACTCCATCTCGGCGGTGCGCGTGGCCACGGCGGCGACCCGGGCGTCCGGAGTCCGGATCACCGTGCGCGACGTCCTCGGCTCGCCGACCATCCGCCGGCTCTCCCAGCTGGCCTCCCGTGCGACCCGGCCACCGGGCGGCGCTCCGGAGCCGAGCCCGACCGGGAGCCCGGCATGAGCGGCGGCGCGGTGGTGAGCGCGCCCCTGACCAGGGCGCAGAAGTTCCAGTGGTTCCTGGAGAAGGGGCTGGCCGAGGGGCTCCGCCGGCTCCCGGCATCGACCGACGAGGCCGCCGCCCGGCGGCTGGTACACGCCCTGGAGGCGCGGTTCGAGATCCTCCGCACCTCGCTCGCCGTCATCGACGGTGAACTGCGGCAGGTCGTCCACCTGTCGGGCTCCCCGGTGGAGGTGGTGGACCTCGTGCCGGGCGGCACCGTCCACCAGGGCATGGCCGACCTGGTACGGGAGTTCACCGCGCACGTCCACGGCCGGCTCGGCCGGTTCCTCGTGCAGTTCCGGCTGCTCCGGGAGGACGGCCGGTACTGGCTGGCCGTGGTCGCCGACAACGTGGCCGTGGACGCCGGCTTCCACGGCGTGGTGGAGCAGGCGATCACCGAGCTGCTGGGCGAGCCGTCCGACGGTCCGGCCACCGACGTCCTCCAGGGGCGCCCGGGCATCCAGCCGGCCGAGCAGGCCCGCCGCGAGACGGACCCGGGCGAGGACGCCGAACGCGCCAGGGCGCTCGACTACCTGCGGGAGCACTTCTCCTCCGCCCCGGCGCGGCTGCATCCGCACCGTCCGCCCGCCGCCGGCGAGGAAGGCCGCTACTACCGGAGCACGCTCACCCTCCCGGGCGCGGACGGCCTCTTCGCCGGGGTCATGGCCCGGGCCGGACTGCTGCCCTCGGCGGTCGTGCTCGCGGCCTTCGCCCAACTGCTCTGCGGGCGCAGCGACACCGACGGGTGCACGGTCAACGTGTCGCTGGACAACCGCCACAACGCCGACCTCCGCAGGGTGCTGTGCGCCACCGCGCAGCGCTCTCCGGTGGCCCTTCCCGGCCGGAGCCGGAGCCTGCTGGAGGCCGCCGACGAGGTCCAGCGGACCCTGGCCGAGGGACACCCCGCCTACGGCCGGTACGACCCGTTCGACCTGATCGGCGAGCGGATCGAGGCCCAGCACCGCCGAGGCCTCTGCCTCTCCACCGACCTCGCCTTCAACTTCATTCCACCGCCCCAGGGATGGGCGGAGCTGCTCGAAGCCGAACAGGGCGGCAGCGACCGGACCGGCTCCGGGATCAGCTGGGCGGCCACCGACGAGACCTCCTACGAGTACGGGGTGAGCCTGTCGGTCCGGTGGGCCGACCCGCGGACCGTCCGGCTCTCCGTCCACGGCGACTCCCGGGTCCTGTCGCCCGAGCAGTGCGCGGCGCTGCTGCGCGGCATCGAACTCGTCCTGACCCGGATCGCCGCGGGGCAGGACTGCGCGCCCGAGGACGTCGCCGCCGAGGTGGGCCTGGTCCGGGTGGACCGCGGCCCCCGCGAACAGCGGGCCGGCGGGCGGTGGATCGACCTCGGGGCGATCGAGGAGCGACTGCGCTCCCTGCCCGGGGTGGCGGAGGCCGCGGTGGCCCTCGCGCCAGGCGGCGCGCCCGGCGCCGCCTGGCTGACCGCCCGGGTCACGCCCGTCGACGGCACCGTGCTCTCCCCGCTCGACCTGCGGGAGGAACTGCTCGGAGCCGTCCACACGGGCGAACTCCTGGCCGTCCCGGAGCGGTTCGAGATCGACGGCGGCGAGGCCTCCGACGGCCGGGCGACCACCCGCCGGCCCCCCGTCACCGCGGCGGAGGGCACCCTGCTCGGCATCCTGGCCGAGTCCGGTCTCGTCCCGGACCCGGACCTCGACCTCTGCTACGTCCGCGCGGGCGGACGGCTGGAGCGCTACCCGCGGTTCGCGGAGCTGATCAGCCGCAGCGGCTACCGTCCGCCCGGCTTCACCCGGGTCAGCGGCATGACCACTCTGCGCGGCCTGGCCCGGGAACTCCGCCCGTCCCCTCCCGCCGGGAGCCGGCCCGCGGCACCACGGGCTGACCCGGAGCCCGACGGCAGCGCGCCGTAACCGCCCGGAGCCCGACGGCAGCGCCGGAACAGCCCGAACCCCGACCCACCGAACCATCGGAGCACCCATGACGATCGCCATGCCGGAGCCGATCCTGTCCCAGGAGGAGGTCGACCGCTTCCGACAGGACGGATACCTGCTCATCCGCGGCGTCCTGACCAGGCAGGAGGCCAGGCACCACGCCGGCCTGATCCTCGACCTGCTCCCGCGCGACCTGCGCGTCCCGGAGCACTGGCAGGCGTACGACGGCCGGTTCAAGCCCTACAACACCCCCGGGAACCAGACCTTCGACGGCCCGGAGTTCATCCCGCTCCTCCAGAACGAGCTGCTCTACCGGGTGACGGCCCAGCTCCTGGAGCACCCGCGGCTGCTCGTCCGGGACGGCTCGGTCGCCATCACCATGCGCAACGACACCGCGCACACCAGCGAGCTGAGCCAGGACCTGCACATCGACCCGGCGGTACCCGAGGACGTGGACGAGTTCCTGCTCACCCCCGAGGAGGTCGAGATCGGCGGCTGCTACTACTTCACGGACGTGGCTCCCGGCGGTGGCGGCATCCACGTCGTGCCCGGCGGCCACCACATCGTCGAGGCGGAGGCCCGAGCCGTTCCCCGGGGGCGGCAGCTGCACGACAAGTGGCGGAACATCCCGCACCTCAAGAGCATCGAAATCACCGGCGAGGCAGGCGACTTCGTGCTGACCCACCACCTGATGCCGCACGCCGCCTCGCACAACCGCCGGCCCGAGGCACGGGTCGCCCAGTTCGTCCGCTACGCGCGGGACGACCAGCCCTGGGAAGCCGGGGACCGGCCCGGTGACCGCCCGGCCGGCCACTCCTACAACGGCCTGCAGACCGCGGCGATGACGCCGCTCGGCCGCCGGCTGCTCGGCGTCGACCCCTGGTAGCGGGCCCTGCCGGTGCCCGTGACCGATCCCGCGGCGGACCGGCCGGACCCGGGCACCGGCACCTCCCGGCCGACCACCCCACCCGAAGGAGACCAGCATCGTGACGGCACACCCGAACAGCGCCCCGCACGACCTGTCCACCGACCACGCCGACCTGTCCGTCGACCACGTCGAGCTGTACGTCGAGGACCTCGACGCCACCGCGCGACGCTTCGCCCAGGCCTACGGGTTCACCGCGTACGCCCGCTCCGACCAGCCGGGCGACGCGCGCTCGGTCGCCATCGGCCGGGACCGAATACGCCTGGTCCTCACCCAGGCCCGGGCGGAGGACCACCCCGCCGCCGACTACACCCGGCAGCACGGGGACGGCGTCGCCGACATCGCCCTGACCACCGTCGACACGGCGGAGGCCTTCGCCGCGGCCGTCCGGCGCGGTGCCCGGCCACTGGCGGCTCCCACCGAGGCCGACGGCGTGGTCACGGCCGCCGTCGCCGGCTTCGGCGACGTCCGGCACACCTTCGTCCAGCGCCCCGGCGGAACCGACCCGCGGCTGCTGCCCGGGTTCACCCCCGTACGCCGGGCCGAACCGGCAACGGACACCGGCCTGCTGGACATCGACCACTTCGCGGTGTGCGTCGAGGCCGGCCGGCTCCGCTCCACCGTCGAGTACTACGAGCAGGTCCTGGGCCTGCGCAACACCTTCACGGAGAGGATCGTCGTCGGCGCCCAGGCGATGGACTCCGAAGTGGTGCAGTCCCCGTCCGGCGGCCTCACGCTCACCCTCATCGAGCCCGACACCAGCCGCGAGCCCGGCCAGATCGACCACTTCATCAAGAACCACGGCGGCTCCGGCGTCCAGCACATCGCCTTCCGCACCGAGGACGCCGTGCGGTCCGTCCGCACGATGGCGGAGCAGGGCGTGGAGTTCCTCTCGACACCGCCCGCCTACTACCGGTTGCTCGCCGACCGCCTGCGGCCGGCCCGGCACACCGCGCGGCAACTCGCCGACCTGGGCATCCTCGTCGACGAGGACCACGAGGGCCAGCTGTTCCAGATCTTCACCCGGACGACGCACCCGCGGCGGACGCTGTTCTACGAGGTCATCGAGCGGATCGGGGCCACGACCTTCGGCAGCGGCAACATCAAGGCCCTGTACGAAGCCGTGGAAGCGGAGCGGCTCGGGTGACGGCCGACGACGACCGCCGGGCCGCCACCGCCGCGGTGGACCTGGACGGCATCCGCGCCGCCGCCCGTGCCGTACTCGACCCCGCGGTCTGGGACTTCGTCGACGGCGGCAGCGGCACCGAGTCCACGCTCGCCGCCAACCGCACCGCCTTCGCCGAACTCGCCCTCGTCCCACGGGTACTGACCGGCGCCACCGCCGCGGACACCGCCGAGCGGCTGGTCGGGACGGCGGCGGCCATGCCGGTCGCCGTCGCACCCATGGCCTACCAGCGCCTGCTGCACGAGGAGGGCGAAGCCGCCGCCGCCCGCGCCGCCCGGACCCACGGTGTCCCCTACGTCATCAGCACGCTCAGCAGCCACCCGCTGGAAGCCGTCACCGCCACCGGGGCCGACACCTGGTTCCAGCTCTACTGCCTGCGCGACCAGGCCAAGAACGACGAACTGGTCGGCCGGGCCGAGGCCGCGGGGTGCCGGGCGCTGATGGTCACCGTGGACGTGCCGCTGATGGGCCGCCGGCTGCGGGACGTGCGGAACGGCTTCGCGCTGCCACCGCACGTCCGCGCCGCCAACCTCGACGCCGGCCCAGGCCCAGGCCCCGGCTCAGGCCCCGACACCGGTCCCGGCCCCGACAGCGAGGCGCACCGCAGGATCGGCGGCACCTCGGCGCTCGCCGTGCACACCAGCGCCGCCTTCGCGCCCGCCCTGTCCTGGCCGGACCTCGAACGGCTGCGCCGCCGGACCACGCTGCCCCTGGTGGTCAAGGGCCTGCTCGACCCGCGCGACGCCCGCACCGCCGCCGACCTCGGAGCCGACGCCGTCGTCGTCTCCAGCCACGGCGGCCGCCAACTGGACGGCGCACGCCCCAGCCTGGCCGCCCTCCCCGAGGTGGTCGCCGCGGTCTCCGGCGACTGCGAGGTCCTGCTGGACAGCGGGATCCGTACCGGCACCGACGTCCTCAAGGCGCTCGCCCTCGGGGCCCGCGGCGTGCTGCTCGGCCGTCCCGTGCTGTGGGGCCTGGCGGCGGGCGGCGAGGCCGGAGCCGCCCGCGTCCTCGACCTGCTGCACACCGAACTGGCCGAGGCGATGACGCTGGCCGGCTGCGCCGACCTCGCGGCGGCGCGGCTCCTACGCACCGAGAGGCTGGCACCCCGTGCCTGACGCACCGTTCGCGGACCCGACCACCGCGGACTTGACCGCCATGGACCCGACCGCCATGGACCCGACCACCGCCGACCCGACCACCGCCGATCTGACCACCGCCGACCTGACCACCGCCGACCTGCACGGCTCACTGGAGGATCCGGCCCTCACCTCGATGAACTTCCTCAACGAGGTGACCTCGCGCTTCCCGGAAGCGCTCTCCTTCGCCCCCGGCCGCCCGGTCGAGCACTTCTTCGACCTCGAATCGGTGCACCACCGGCTGCGCACCTTCAGCCGCCACCTCGCCGAGGAGCGCGGCCTGTCGGACGAGGAGGTCCGCCGGACCTTGTGCCAGTACGGCCGGACCAAGGGCATCGTCCACGAGCTGGTGGCCCGGCACCTCGCCCGCGACCACGGCCTCACGGTCGATCCCGAGGCCGTCGTGATCACCGTCGGCTGCCAGGAGGCGATGTTCCTGGTCCTGCGCGCGCTGCGGGCGAGCGAGCGGGACGTGCTGCTCTCGGTCTCGCCCATGTACGTCGGCCTCACCGGCGCCGCGCGGCTGGTCGACCTGCCGGTCCTGCCGGTCGCCGCCGGGTCGGCCGGGATCGACCTGGACGACCTGACGGCCACGATCCGCGCGGCCCGCGCACAGGGCCTGCGCCCCCGGGCGTGCTACGTGATGCCCGACTTCGCCAACCCGTCGGGCCTCAGCATCGACCTCACCCAACGGCGGGCACTGCTCGCGCTGGCCGAGCGCGAGTCCATCCTGCTGCTGGAGGACAACCCCTACGGCGTGTTCCACGGCGGCGACGGGACGCCTCCCACCCTCAAGGCCCTGGACACCACACGCCGGGTGGTCCACCTCGGCTCCTTCGCCAAGACGGTGCTGCCGGGCGCCCGCGTCGGCTACGCCGTGGCGGACCAGCGCGTCGCGACCGCCGACGGCGGGTCAGGACTGTTCGCCGACCAGCTCTCCAAGATCAAGAGCATGGTGACCGTGAACACCTCGCCGATCGCCCAGGCGGTGGTCGGCGGTGCCCTGCTCGAACACGACTTCAGCCTCGAACGGGCCAACGCCCGGGAGCGGGAGATCTACCGGGACAACCTCGACCGGGTCCTGGCCGGACTCCGCAGTCGCTTCGGCGGACACCCCGGCATCACCTGGTCCGTGCCGACCGGCGGATTCTTCGTCTGCGTGACCGTCCCGTTCACGGTCGACGACGCCCTGCTGGAGCACTCGGCCCGTCGGCACGGCGTCCTGTGGACCCCGATGAGCCACTTCTACAGCGCCGCGGGTGGCACCAACTCCTTGCGACTATCCGTCAGTTCACTCACCGGACCGGCCATCGACGACGGCCTGGACCGGCTCGCCGCGCTCTTCGCCGAGCAGGGCTGCTGACTCCGTCCGGGGGGCGCTGCGCCTCCGCACCGCCCCCCCCGGCCCGCGTCAGGCCGTGACCACCAGCCGGGCCAGTACCGGCAGATGGTCCGAGGCCGCCGGCTCCCCGGTGACCGGACCGATCCGCACCGGCCGCACCCCCGGCCCCGCGAAGACGTAGTCGATGCACTCCGCGGGCGCGTCGGTCGGGAAGGTCGCGGCCGGCGCACCCTCGACAACCGTCCAGCAATCGGTGAAAGCAGCCCGGACGGCGGCGATCTCCGGTGTTTCCGGAACGGCGTTGAAGTCACCGAGGAGAATCGCCGGAGCGGCGTCCCCGATCAGCTCGATTACTTCTTTCACCTGCTGGGTGCGATCGGTCTCCGAGAACAGTTCGAGGTGCGCGACGAAGACCTGGAGCGGAATTCCGCGAAAGTCGATCTCGGCCTGCAGCAGACCCCGCTGCTCCTCGCCGGGGGAGCGGAAGAGGTGGGTGTTGCGCGAGCGGGTGATCGGATGACGGGACAGCACCGCGGTGCCGTACTGCATCCGTGGCGCGCCCGGGGCCGGCGGGGCCAGGTCGAGGTTCGCCCCGTACGCCAGGTGGTAGCCGAGGAGCCGCGCCAACTCCGTTGCCTGGTCGGCCCATTGGCTACGCCTGTCGAAGTGCCGGTCCACCTCCTGGAGTCCGACGACCTCGGCGCCGCTGCTCCGGATCACCCGGGCGATCCGTTCCAGGTCGAGGACGCCGTCGACCCCCTCGCCGTGGTGGATGTTGAACGACATGACGTCGATGGCCGGTGCGGAGGCATCCGGTTGGCGATTCACGTGAACTCCCTTTCCCGTGCGGACGGATCAGCCTTTTCGGCACGTTGTTCCGGGGGCTCATTGAATCCGACCGGCGGCGCGGGTGCCTCGAATTCTCCTCGTAGCGAAAAATATGAGTACTCCGGGATTCGACGCCCGCTCGACCGGCCGGCAGGAGTTCGCCGACGATCCGGGCCGCGTGCTCGCCGAGCGCCGGCCGGATGCGGCTCCGCCCGTGCCGCCGCCGCTCCTCCGGGGTCGGTCCGGCCCGGGCGCCGTACCCCTCCGCGCGGACCGTCGCCGCCCGCGCGGCGGGTCCGGAGGCAGGGTGCCCGGGGGAGTCCGGCGCCCCGGCCGGCGGACCCGTGCTCCGGTGCGGCACTCGCTCCGCATTCGAAGGGTCGACCGCTCGAAAGTGATATGTCACACCCTATTGATTGTGGTGGGTTGTCCATGACACCGTGCCAGCGATGCCTCCGCAGTAGCGAGCTGGAGGCTCCCCCCCACCCCCCACTTAGGAGTGACGATGAGTCACCGACTTCGGCTACCCCGGGCACTGGCCGTGCTCGCCGCCGCGAGTACCGCCCTCACCGGCTTCGCCGCCGCCCCGAGCTTCGCCGCCCCCACGGTGCAGGCCGGTCAGCAGGCGAGTCAGACCGCCCGTCCCGATGGCATAGCCCCCACCGGCACCGCCTTCGGTCTCGACACCCACGCGCAGACCCAGACGGGCCGGCTCGCACCCGCGCAACTCCCGCCGCGCTCCCCGCAGTCCGCCGCTCCCCAGGCCCCGACGCCCAAGCTCGCCAAGGCTCCGGCCCAGCTCGCGGCCAAGGGGGCCACCGCCGGCAGCGGGCAGACGGCCGGCACGGCCCAAACCTCCTGCACCCCGGCCGACTTCAGCGGCCGGAGCGGCGCGGACCTGGTCAACTTCATCCAGGGCTCGACGGTCGACTGCATCAGCTCGCTGTTCCACCTCACCGGCGGCGACGCCCACGGGGTGTTCCAGCAGAGCCAGATGCTCGTGGTCGCCAACGGCCTGAAGAGCGCCGCCGCCTCGTACACGGGCGACAACTCCACCGGCATCTACCAGCTGGGCTACTTCCTCCAGGCCGGCTACTTCGCGCAGTACTACCACCCGGCCGACGTCGGCACGTACGACGCGACGCTCACCGCCGCCGTGAAGGCCGCCCTCGACACCCTGGTGGGCAGCCCGCACTTCCTGGACGTCAACGACGGCAACGGCCAGGTCGCCGGCCAGGCGATGATCCTCTCCGACAGCGCCAACCTCCAGGCCCACTACCTCGGCACCTACCAGCGGGTGCTGAACGCGTACACCAGCGCCTGGGACTCGTCCTGGTACATGGTGAACTTCGCGAACAGCGTGTACACCCCGATCTTCCGCGGCCACCAGAACGCCGACTACGTCGCGGCCGTCACCGCCGACCCGAGCCTCATCAACACCCTCGACAGCTTCGCGCTCAACCACAAGAGCATGCTCGGCGGCACCAACTCCTACCTGGCTTCCAACGCCGGTCTGGAGACGGCCCGGTTCATCGAGCACCCGGCGCTGGTCAACACCGTCCGGCCGCTGATCAAGGGCCTGATGGGCGTCTCGTCGATCACCGGCCCCACCGCGCCGCTCTGGGTCGGCGTCGCCGGCATGGCCGCCTTCTACGACAAGGCGAACTGCTCGGACTACGGCGTCTGCAACCTGGCGGACCAGCTCAAGGCCGCTGCCCTGCCGGTCAGCCACACCTGCGACTCCACCCACAGCATCCTGGCCCAGAGCCTGACCGCCGCCGACCTCGCCGCCGTCTGCGCCAGCCTGCAGAACCAGGACGCGTACTTCCACAACCTGGTCAAGGACAGCGGCCCGATCGCCGGCCAGTACGAGAACTCGCTGCAGATGGTGGTGTTCGCCTCCCCGCAGGACTACCAGACCTACGCGGGCGGCATCTACGGCGTCAGCACCAACAACGGCGGCATCACCCTGATCGGCGACCCGACCGCCCCCGCCAACCAGCCGATCTCGCTGACCTACCAGAACGGCAACGACGGCTTCACCGCGGGCGTCTGGAACCTCAACCACGAGTACACCCACGCCCTCGACGGCCGCCTCGACATGAAGGGCAACTTCACCCAGCAGATCTCCGTCCCGGACGTCTGGTGGATCGAGGGCGTCGCCGAGTACACCTCCTACAGCTACCGGAACATCACCGACACCGGCGCGGTGGCCGAGGCGCCCAAGCACACCTACGCGCTCAGCACGCTGTTCCAGAACACCTACGACAACAGCGACACCACCCGCACCTACCCGTGGGGCTACCTGGCCGTCCGCTTCATGACCGAGAAGCACCCGGACGTCATCCAGAACATGCTGGGCCACTTCCGCACCGGCGACTACACCGGCGGCTACGCGACCTACAACTCGATCGGCACCGCGTACGACGCCGAGTTCAACACCTGGCTGGACGCCTGCGCCGCCGGCGCCTGCGTGGTGGGCAGCACCCCGACCGCCGCCTTCACCGCCGTCCCGTCCGGCCTGAACGTCCAGTTCACCGACCAGTCGACCGAGTCCGGCGGCAGCATCGCCTCCTGGGCCTGGAACTTCGGTGACGGCGCCACCTCCACCAGCCAGAGCCCCGCGCACACCTACACCGCGGCCGGCAGCTACACCGTCGGCCTCACGGTGACCGACGGCAACGGCAAGACCAACACCATCAGCCAGTCCGTCACGGTCGGCAGCCTCACCGGCTGCACCGCCGCCGACGCCCGGGTGCTGGACAAGAACTGCTCCCGCACCGGCCAGTCCGCGACCGCCGGCAACCTGGACTACTACTACATCTACCTGCCGGCCGGCACCACCACCCTCAAGGTCTCCAGCTCCGGCGGCACCGGCACCGCCTACCTGCTCTACAACCCGGACACCTGGGCCACCCCGAACGCCTACACCACCGGCTCGACCACCAACGGCACCACCACCCAGAGCCTGACCGTCACCAACACCACGGCCGGCTACCGCTACATCAGCCTCTACGCCCAGACCGACTTCAGCGGCGTCACCATCACCACCCAGTACTGATCCCGCTCTTCGCGACGGCGGCCCGGAGCACCCCGCTCCGGGCCGCCGTCCGGTCACTGGGGATCCGGGGAGCCACGCCGTGATCGCGTTGTCTGCCGAGCTGCACCTTGAACGTCCGCCGGAGCACAGTTCGCATGACCGTCACCCCGCCGGTGCGGCGTCGTAGCCACCTTCCGGTGGGCCCCTGTACGGCAGGAGGCCGCCATCGGGAAGTCCCGGGGACGGCCTCCAGCGGTGTGTGGTGCGTCAGCTGATGCGGATGAGTCCGGCGGTGGCGCTGGCCGCCTCCAGGGCAGGGCTGCCGCTGTAGGTGGCGGTGTAGCCGAGGTTCAGCAGGACGGTGACGACCGGGCAGGGGCCGGTGCAGGTTGCGGTGCCCGCCGCGTTGGTGGTGGCGGTGCAGACCGTGGTGGAGCCGACCTTGAAGGTGATGGCGGCGCCGGGCACGGGCTTGCCGGTGATGGTGTCGGTGAGGGTGGCGGACAGGTTGAGGTTGATGCTCAGTTGCCCGGGGGCGATGGAGAGCAGCAGCGGGTTCGCGGTGAGCTTGGTGGTGTCCTTGGTGTAGGTGTACCGGTCCCCGGCCGTGATGGTGCTGGTGCCGCCGGGGGTGGTGACGGTGACGTCGACCGGTCCGGCCGCGCTCGCGGCGGGCGCGGTCGCGGTGACGGTGGTGTCGTTGACGACGGTGAACGAGGCAGCCGGGGTGGTGCCGAAGGCGACGGCGGTGGCGCCGGTGAGGTGGCTGCCGGTGAGCGTGACGGTGGTGCCGCCGCCGGCCGGGCCCTGGGCGGGCGCGATGCCGGTGATGGTGGGCGCGGGGACCTGGTAGGTGTAGGTGCCGGCGGTCACGGTGCGGCCCTTCGCGGTCAGCTTCACGTCGACGGTGCCGGCCGCGTGGGGCGGGGCGACGGCGGTGACGGTGGTGTCGTTGACGACGGTGAACGAGGCGGCCGGGGTGGTGCCGAAGGTGACGGCGGTGGTGCCGTACAGGTGGCTGCCCGTCAGGGTGACGGTGGTGCCGCCGGTGGTGAGGCCGTGGTCGGGGGCGAGGCCGGTGGCGACCGGCGGCAGGGGTGCCATCGCCAGCTGGTAGACGTTCTGGTCGATGGGGATGCTCGCGGTGATGGTGAGCGTCGCGGTGTCGACGATGGAGACGGTGCCGTTGGTGAGGCTGCTGACGTAGAGGCGGCTGCCGTCGGGGTCGGCGAGGACGGCGGTCGACCAGCCGCCCGTGGGGATGCTGCCGACCATGGTGTTGGTCGTGGCGTCGACGACGGACGTCGTGCCCAGGGCGCTGCCGACGTAGATGCGGCTGCCGTCCGGGGAGACGGCCACGCCCTGCGGGAGCCAGTCGACCGTGATGGTGGAGGTGATCGTGGCGGTGGCGGTGTCGATCACCGCGAGGGTCCGGTCCTGGCTGTTGCTGACGTACGCGCGGGTGCCGTCGGGGCTGAAGGCCGCGCCGAACGCGCCCCGGAAGTGGACGGTGGCGGCGACGGTGTCGGTGGCGGTGTCGATGACCGTCACCGAGCTGTTGAGGGGGCTGGGGACGTAGACCCGGCGGCCGTCCGGGGAGACGGCGATCTGTGCGGCCTGGCTGCCGGTCGGGACGACGGTGGTGACGGTGCGGGTGGCGGTGTCGATGACCGCCATCCCGCCCTCGTAGTAGTCGACGTAGGCGCGTGCGCCGTCGGGTGAGAAGGCGATGGCTGTCGGCGAGTGGTAGGTGCCGAGGTCGATGGTCCCGGCGACGGTGTTGGTGGCGGTGTCGACGACCGTGAGGGCATAGGTGTTGCTGCCGGTCCACACCTGGGAGCCGTCGGGGGTGACCGCCGCGTAGGGCGACGCCCCGCCGCTGGCGAGGGTGGTGACCGTCGCCCCGGTGGCCGGGTCGACGCCGAGCACGTTGGCGTAGCCGTTGGGGATGTAGAGCAGGGACGCGGGGCCGGCCGCGTGCGCGGTCGCGGCCGGCAGCACCGCGGCGGCGGTGCAGAGGAGCGCGGTGGCCACTGATCCTGCCGCGACGCGCCGCAGCCTTCGCCAGCGCCCCGGGCGTATCGCGGTGGGGTGGGTGGTCGGTGCCATGGGTTCCGCCTCTCGCGGGTTGCAGAAGCCCGTCCGAACGGACGGGCTCTGTCGAATCACGCTAGCTCCACGGAACATGACGAACGGTCAGATGAACGATGATGACCGTTTCTGTTCATCCACAATCGGAATCCGATCATCCGGCGGCGGGGCGGCAGTCACCGCAACCCGGCCCGCACCCGCGGTCCGCGCCGAACGGGTCGGGCGGGCCGCGGGTGCGGTTGCTCGGGTGGTGCGGCGGGGCTACTTCTTGTCCGCGCCGTCCTTGCCCTGGTTCATCATGCCGCCGAGGGCGCTGAGGTTGCTGGCGCCGCCGGTGGCCACGGACGCGGCCCCCTTGGCGGCGGCCTCGTTGGCGAGCTGCTGCATCTTCTGCAGGTGTTCGGTGGCGGTCTTCAGGGCTTCCTGGCCGCGTTCGCCGGCGGCCTTGTCGTTGTTCGCGGCGGCCTCGATGCCCTTGGTGAGGACCTGGGTGACGGTGTTGATGCCGCTCATGTCGCGGAACAGGTTGGCGGTGGCGATGGCCTGCGCGGTCTGGAGGGCGGTCGGGTCGGGCATCGCCACCAGCGGCGTGAACCTCGCCTCGGAGGCGCCCAGCGGGGCGACCTTGGTGTCCAGGTTCTGGGCGCGCGAGGCGGTGGAGACGGGGGCGATGTCGGCCGGGGTGATCTGGATCGGCGAGTCCTTCCAGTTCCAGAAGCGGGTGAGGTCGATCTTCTCGGCGGAGTTGGCCCGGCCGAGGACGGCCTCGGCGAAGACGCCCTTGGTGGCGATCGCGACGGTGTTGGTCACCGGGTTGCCGTAGGCGGTGGCGGTGGCCTTGCGGGCGTTGGTCCACGCCTCGCGCTCCTGCTCGCTGGTGAAGTTCCACCGGAACCCGAGGTAGTTGCCGGTCGCGGCGATCGGCTTCGGGTCCAGCACCGTGCCCAGCAGGACCGGCTGCGCGGTCGAACCGGCGGGCGCGTAGGAGTAGTTGGCGAGGATACGGCTGAGGGTGAGCTCGTCGGCGTTGGCCCACACGGCCTGGCTGTAGTGGCGGCGGTTGTCGTTCAGGTGGTCCAGGACGTTCTGGGCGACGTTGCCGCCGCGCACGTGGAAGCCCAGCGAGGAGACGTAGGTGCGGCTGCCGGACTTCACCGTCGCGCCGAACACCCCGCAGATCGCCGAGGCCCCGCCGGCGTCCTCGCTCAGGTCGGGCGCGGCGGTGGTGGTCTCGGCGATCCCGAAGTTCGCCACGCCGGAGGTCATCGTCAAACGGAGCCCGGCGAGGCTGCCGCGGGCGCCGGGGCCGGACCAGGCGTCGACGGAGATCAGCTTGTCGGCGCCGCCGAAGGTGTAGGAGGCCTGGCGCAGGACGCCGGAGCCGCCGGTGTCGCCGCAGCGGGCGGTCTGCCCGGGGAAGATGACCTGGATGCTGCGGATGCCGACCTCGTCGTACCAGACGTCGATCCGGGAGGCGTAGGGGGAGTCGGCCTTGGGCTGGTAGTCGAACGGGAGCGGGTTCTCCCGCGCGGTGGTGAGGTAGCGCAGCAATGTCCCGTCGGTCTTGAGGACCCAGTAGTCCCCGGCGGCGGCCGAGACAACCGCCACCGTCGCCGCGGTCACGGTGTTCTTGAGGTAGGGGTTGGTGGACGCAGCCCAGGTCGTCGCACCGGGTTCCAGCACTACTGCGAGGTTGGCGCCGGGTGCCTTTATGCTGCCCCAGAGCAAGCCGTCGGCGGCGGCGTACAAGCGATTCAGGGCCGAAGTGGCCCGGTCCGACCAGCCGGTGCCCACTCGCTCGTAGGTCTTCCCCTGGCGGAGGTACCAGACCTTGCTGCCGGTGGCGGCGACCTCGTCGGCCTGGACGTTCAGGTTCGTCCAGGTACCGTTCGAGGCACGCTGCCAGAGCGTGTTGTCCAGGGCTACGAGGTAGAGCGTGTCGTCCGCGCCGCAGGCCAGGCTCAGCCCCTGCCGTTCCTGTGCGTCGGCGGCCATCCAAGTCGTCCCGGGGAAGTGCACGAGCTTCTTGTCGGCCCGCAGCCCCCAGAGGATCTCCTTGCCCGGCATGATGCGCTGCAGTCCGCCGCTGGGCAGGCCGGTGGTGGGCAGCGGGTTCCACTGCCGGCTGACGGGGTCGAAGCGCACCGGGCTGCCGTCGGCTTTGCGCACCCCGTACAGCCCCATGGGGCCGCCGGCGATGTCGAGCAGGTCCACGCCGTCGTAGGTCTGCTCCTGGAGCGCCTCCGGGGCGGTGAGCGCGTCGAGCTTGCGCACCGTGGTGTCGAACGGGTTCGCCGCCCGGATCTTCGCTCCCCAGTCGGCCGGCGCCACCGAGGCGAGGACCTCCTTGTACCGCTGGAGGCTGGAGTAGGTGAAGGTCAGTTCCTGGAGCGGGATGAACAGGCAGCGTTCCAGCTTCGTCGGCTTGGTCGTGACGCTGTAGACCTGGACGACCTCGTAGTACTGCACCGACATCGCGTGCATGTGGTTGTAGTTGGTGACGACCCGGGTCATCACCTGGTCCTTCTCCGACTGCGAGGTCTCGCGCACCACCGTCATGTTGCGGCTGCGGGCTGCCGTCGCCAGCTGCTGGGTGCGCGCGCTGATGCGCTGGGACGCCTCGTCCGCCACCGTCTTCACCCCGGTCGAGCGGGAGACGGCCGTCGAGAAGGCGCTGTTCTCCGACGCGCTCCAGTTCGCGCCGATCCCGCCGAAGAACCCTGCGAGGCCGATGCTGCCGCCGCCGCTGGAGGACTTGCTGCGCTGCGCCGCCGAGGAGTCGCCGTACTGCTCCTCGCGGGCGATGGCGTTGGCGACCTCGCTGATCGAGCGGTTCTGGTCGGTGGTGGAGGAGAGGGTGTCGGCCTCGGTGGTCTTCTCCGTGCCGGTGGCCTTCGTGGTGTTCTGCCAGTCGACGACCGCGACCTTCGTGCTCTCCCCGGGCGCGAGGGCGAGGCTGTGCAGCAGGCGGCCGAGCGTGACGCCCTGGGCCGACCAGCTCTGCTCGGTGGTGACGACCATGCCCTCGGCGGGCCTGTCGTAGAACGGGAGGTTCTCCTCGCCGAGGTCGATCGCGCCGGTCAGCTTGCGGGCCGGCTTCGCGTTGGGGATGTCGGTGAGCACCACCGACTGGTAACGGACGATCTCCGTCGGGTAGTTGCCGGTGGTCGGCAGCAGGTCCTTCGGCGTCGCGCCGTCCAGCGACGCCCTGTCCACCTCGTACCCCGGCGACGCGCCCGTACCCGCCGGGGCCGGGGTGGTCGTGGTCGTGGTGGCCGGCGTGGTCGTGGCCGTCGTCGTGGACGCCGGGGCCGTCGTGCTCGCCGGGGCGCTGCTGGGTGTTCCTGAGCTCGCGGTGGTCATCACGAATCCCGTCTGCGGAGAAGATGAGGGTGGAACGGCACGGCACCGGGCACCAACTGCCCCTGGTACCAAGGCGAACGACGCCTTCCGGATCGGGAACCTACACAGAGTGATCACAGCGCCGACATGCTTTGACGGGAATGGCCGGAAACCGTGCCCGAACCAACGGACCTTCCGCGCCACGCACCGAAAACCTCCACGATCGTGCGCGCGCACCAGCATGCGGCCGGGGCCCGCAAAAGGGGCCCCGGCCGAGCCGGGTCACCATGCGATCGGGCGCTCCCGCGGAGGGCTGCCACGAAGCTCCACCTGGCCGCAGAAGAGTCCGACACGGTCGCCGCCTTCCGGAGCGCCCGAAACCACCCAGCCCGATCACAACAGCGTTACACCTTGCGGAAGTTGGCCGGAATCGGTGCCCGGCTCGGCGGCCCTCCCGCAGCTCCCGCTCCAGGACGTCGTCCTCCCGCGCGCCCGGCTGCCGGACCTCGCCGCGAAGGCCACCCGCCCGCCGGCCTCGAACCGCCGCCGCGTCGCACCCGCTCGACGACGGCCCGCCCGCGCGTGGGCCTGGGGGACCGGTCCGTCAGGGGCGGTCCAGCTCCGGGTAGTAGCCGCGTTGGTACGTCGACAGGCCGGAGGTGCTCAACTCACCCGCACCGCGGCAGATGGCGCAGGCCTTCGTCGTGCGGCAGTCCGCGCACCGGCCCTTCCGGTCGGGACCGGCCCAGCCGGTCCAGTTCGGCGCGCGCTGTCGAAGTCTCGTCCATGTCGGCCCGCTGGCCCCGGAACGTACCACAGGGCCGACCCCCGGATCCGGGCCACGGCGCCGCGGCCCGGCCGCCCGGCCGCCCGACCGATGGAGCGGCACCGCCACCCGCTCCGTCCGTCGGGACCCCGGCGCTCGACCGGAGGCGGGCCGGTCACCCGAGGGTGACCGGCCCGCAGCGCGGCATGCCCGCCGAGGGCCTTACCTGAGCGTCCAGTGCTGGAGCGCCGAGCCGGAGTCCGGCTGCTGGGCCACCGGCGCGCCGTTGGCGGTGGCGGTGGTGGTGAGCAGCAGGCCGCTGTGGACGTTGGTCAGGGTGTACGTGCCGTCGGCGAGGCGGTCGGCCGTCCAGTGCTGGTTGTCGTTGCCGGTGCAGGTCCATTGGATGACGGCGGTACCGGCGGCGGTGGCGCCGCCGTCGTCGTCCGCGCACAGCCGGGACTCGGCGTTGACGAGCTGGTAGGAGCCGTCGGGCTGCCGGGTGAACTGCCAGTCCTGGTTGGCGCCGCCGTTGGGGGCCCAGGTGATCAGCCGGGTGCCGGCGGTGGTGCTGTGGCCGGGGTCGTCGAGGGCCTTGCCGCTCGCGGTCAGGGTGTGGGTGCCGTTGAGGCTGCCGGGGGCGGTGCCGACGGCGGTCATGGTGAGGCGCTGCTGGGCGGCGGTGCGGCCGCCGCCGACGCTGTTGCCGGTGGTGTCGGTCCAGTTGCGCGGGGCGGCGGTCTCGGCGCTGCCGCCGTTGCCGGCCATCAGGCCGATGACCAGCCCGCTGTAGCGGTTGACCAGGCGGTAGCCGCCGCCGGCGGAGGCGTCGGGGAGGACGAACCACTGCTGGCCCACGGCGGCCTTGCCGGTGACGGGGGCGGTGACGGTGGGCTTGGCGCCCCAGGCGCGGCCCGCCGTGGTGGCGGCGTCGACGCCGAGCAGGGCGCCGCTGGCGGCGTTGGTGATCCGGTAGGAGCCGTCGCCGTTGCCGGTGAAGCTCCAGGCCTCCAGCGCGGATCCGGTGGGGGCGGCGGTGGAGGCGGTCGCGGAGCCGCTCGCGGCCTGGGTGAGGACCCGGCCGTCGCCGCTGGCGATGCGGTAGGTCCTGGCCGGATCGAAGGGGGAGGCGGCGGGGGAGGAGGAGTCGACGGTGACGTCGGCGTACTCGCCGTCCGACGTCGCGCAGGCGATGGAGCAGTAGGAGCGGAAGGTCTTGCCGATGACGGTGGTGCTGGTGAGGTTGGCGCTGTCCAGCATCCAGCGGTACCAGGAGCCGGAGGTGTAGCTGCCGGAGTCGCCGGCCAGGTGCCACTGCTGGGTGGCGAGGTCGTCGGTGACGTAGAACTGCTGGGGCGCGGTGCCGGAGACCACCTCGGGCTCGCCGATGTACAGGCCGAGGTAGGCGTCGTAGGAGACGTTCATGATGAACAGCGGCGACTTGGCGGGCAGCACCCCGGCCGCGACCTGCTGGTCGACGCTGCCGCTGTTGGCGGGGTGGTAGTCCTGGGCCGCCGGGGTGTACCCGCTCGGGGCGGCCGTGGTCGCCGGGACCATGTTGCTCTCCAGGCCGCCCGTGCCGGGCTGGGTCCAGGCGCCGTCGTACCACTTCTGCCAGGTGCCGGCCGCCATCTTGCCCGCGATCGGGGCGCGGGCGACGTGCGCCAGCCCGCCGTTGCCGCCGCCGACGCCCGCCTTGGGGACGATCCGCGAGCCGTAGAAGACGTAGAAGTAGCCGGAGGCGGTGTCGACGAACAGCCGCTGGTCGCCGTCGCCGTAGTCGTAGGTCTGCTGGGGGAAGGCCGCGTTGTCGCCGCGGGCGGTGCTGTAGGGGGAGGTGATGGCGTGGCCGGAGACGGTCCAGGTGTGGCCCTGGTCGTGGGAGACGGCGGTGTCGATGGCGTCGTAGTGGAGGCCGTCGCCGAACGGCTGCGGGGTGAACTCGTTGTGCACCAGGCCGCGCCAGTCGCCGGTGTCCGGGTCGACCCAGACTCCGACCAGGTCGCAGTAGTTCGGCTGGGAGTAGCCCGAACCGGCGGGCGCGGAGGTGGCGTTCACGCCGGTGGGGCTGTGGTTGCAGCGCCAGGTGGTGTCGTTGTTCCGGTCGTCGGCGTTGGCGGGGTTGACGGCGTTGTCGAGTCCGGAGTCCGGGGTGGCGGTCTCGAAGTCGCTGCCGGTGTAGAAGTTCCACTGGCGGGAGTCGGTGGCGCCGTAGAGCGAGTGGGACTCCTGGAAGTGGAAGGTGCCGTCCTTGTCGAGGTACGGGGCGGCGGGCGTGTCGTCGGCGTAGTTGTACGGTCCGGTCGAGCCGATGGTGATGGTGTACCCGGCCGGGGCCGGGGCGGGCGTCTTCGCGGGCGCCGCCGACGCTCCGAGGGTGGTGCCGCCGACCAGGGCCATGGTCAGGGCGGTTACCGCGCCGAGCAGTTTTCGTCGAGGAGCTGACACAGTGACTCCTTCTGGTCTCGGGGCCCCGCCGTGGGGGTGGGCCCCGGGTGTACCGGCGCCGTGGGCCGGCGTCGGCGGGTCGGGGTGGGGGTCCCGACCAGCTGGTGGGGTCAAGGCCTGTCTCCTGGGTTTTCGCGGCCCCGGCAAGGACCCAGGAGACAGGCCCCTAGCCGTCCGCCATCCGGAAGTCGTAGTGCGGCGGCACCGGTCGGTCGGGGTGGACGGCGAGCCAGAGGGCGTCCAGGGAGACCTCGCCCTCGCGCATGTTGTCGACCCGGATGCCCTCGGCCAGCAGCCGGCGCACCCGGTCGTCCTCGCCGAGGGCGTGGGCGGCGGTGGCTTCGGCGAGCCGGATCCGGCCGTGGGCGCGGGTCGTCGGGGGCAGGGTCTCGATGAGGGCGAGAGCCTGGTGGGCGCGGTCGGCGGCCAGCAGGGCGTCGAGCACCTCGATGGTCAACTCCCGCAGCTCCGGCTGGAGTCGGTGTGCCTGAGCCATCAGGTCGGCGGCTTCCTGCCGCTCGGTGGTGAGGAAGGCCAGCGCGCGCAGGGCCCAGGGGGTGGGTCGCTCGCCGAGGGAACGCTTGAACGCCTCGCGCGCCGGGCCGGGCTCGCCGTCGGCCAGGCGGAGCAGGCCGAGCTGGTACAGGGCGTGCCAGTCCTCGGCGCACCGCTCCAGCCGGGCGCGCCAGTGGGCGCCGGTGACCGGGGCGGCGGGCGGGTCGCTGACCGGGAGGACGCCGGTGGTGATCAGCTGTCGCCAGGGCTCCTGTTCGGCGCCGGGGGGGCCGAAGGGCAGCAGCGTCGACGCGGGCAGGTCCCCCGCCTCGATCTCCAGGGCCGCCCAGCCGGATCCCTCGGCCAACTGCTCGCCGGGTGCCCCGAACCCGGTGGCGAGCCGGTGGGCCGCGTCCAGTTCGGCCGGCGGGAGGAGCCGGGCCACCGCCGCCCCGGCGGCCTGCCGGGCCTGCTGCCAACCGCCGTGCACGGCGGCCGGATCGGCTTCGAGCAGCCCGTACGCCTCGGTCCACGACCAGGTCGCGCCGCCGGGCATCGGCAGGTGTTCCAGCTGGGTGCGGGCCAGGCCGGCCTGGATCTCCAGATAGGCCGCGTCCGGGCCGGAGAGCCACTCCTGCCAGTGGCGGCCGCCCGTCGAGGTGCCCCAGCAGAACAGCTTGCGGCCGCGCAGCCGGTCGGTGGAGGCCTGGACGAGGCCGGTGCCGTGGGCGTCCAGCGCGGCGATCCAGCGGCGTTCGCTGTCGGGCAGGTCGAGGAAGTAGTCGGCGGCGCGGGTGACCCGGCCGGGGTAGCTGCGGTCGGCGCCGTCCAGGTGGGGGAAGCCGACCCGGGTGAGGTCGCTGACGTAGTCGCAGTGGAAGGCGTGGTCCGCCGGGCCGACCACCCGGGTGCCGGCGTCCTGCGGGACGGCGATGTTGGACCACCAGTAGACCGGGGTGGTGTGCGGGGCGGGGTTGTGGAGCTCGACGTGGACGAAGAGCACCGGCGATCCGGCGGGCAGCCAGGTATCCAGGCGCAGCACCACGCGCCGCAGCCGCTCGAAGGCGTACATCCGCAGCACCGGGGTGCCGTCCGGCGCGGCGAGGCGTACGGCGTGCAGCGGTTCGCAGGTCAGCGGCCAGTGCCCGGTGGTGCCGAGGTTCCACTCCACTCCGCCGGCCAGCCAGGCGTCCCGCAGCGCGAGGTTGGCGGGTTGGAGGACGTGGTTGCGGTGCAGCAGCTCCCGGCCGCCGGGCCGGTGGACCAGCGACCACAGCCGCCCGCCGAGCGAGGGCAGGAACGTCGCCGTGAGCTGCTCGTTCTCCAGGACCACACACGGCAGTTCACGCCCGGCGCGGTTGCGGTCGTAGTCCCCCTGCCGGGTGTACGGCAGCAGCGAGGGCGGGGCACCGTACGCCAGGTTCCGGCGCATCTCCTCGTCCACCCCGACGCCGTCGGCGGTGTACGAGGACAGGCCGTGCAGGATCGGCAGCACCCCGGCGGCCGGGTCCGCCGTTCCTTCGATCCGCAGCAGGTCCGTGCGCAGCGTGGAGGTCACTTCCCGATCCCAACCGTCATGCCCTGGATGATCCGCGTCCCCATCCAGGAGAACAGCGCGATCATCGGAGCGAGGATGATGCAGACTCCGGCGAAGGTGGTGCCGTAGTCCAGGCCGTTGAACTGCTGCGAGGCGACGAACTCGGCGAGGGCCACCGGGAGGGTGACCTTGCTCTGGCTGTTCGTCAGCACGATCGCGAAGAGCGTCTCGTTCCAGCCGGTGATGAACTGCAGCAGGAACGCGGTGACCAGCCCGCCGCGGGCGACCGGCAGGACCACCTGGAGGAAGGTGCGCAGCGGCCCGGCGCCGTCCAGGACGGCGGCCTCCTCCAGCACGCGGGGGACGCCGGAGAAGAAGCCGGTCAGCAGGAAGACCGTGAACGGCATGGCCAGGCCGACGTAGACAAGGCCGAGACCGAGGTCGCTGTCGGTGAGGTCGACCTTGGCGAGGCCGACGAACAGCGGCACCACCAGGACCTGGCCGGGCACGCCCAGGCCGAGGGCGAACAGCAGCGACAGCGAGGAGGAGGTGCGCGAGCGGCGCCGGGCCAGCGCGTAGGCGCAGGGCGCGGCGAGGACGATCGCCAGGAGTGAGGAGCAGACGGCGACGAGCACGCTGTTGACGGCGGCCCGGGCGAAGCCGCCCTCGTCCAGCGCGGTGGTGTAGTTGCCGAACCGCAGGGCGTCCGGCAGGGCGAAGTTGTGCTTGAGGATGTCGGGACCGCTGCGCAGCGAGGTGAGGAGGATCCACAGGAGCAGCAGCAGGTTGGCGGCGACGACGGCCCGGACGACCACGGTGCCGATCCGGACCGCCGGCCCCGCCGATCGGCGTGTGCCGGGCACGGTGGTGGCCTTTCGTAGGAGGGTCATCGGCTCAGTACTCGATCGGTTCGCGGCGCAGCAGCCGGCGGAGCACGACCGTCACCACGGTGACCATCAGCAGGGTGACCACGGCGGCGGCCGTGGCCACGCCCAGCCGGGGGATGGTCGCCCGCGGGAACGCCTCGGCGTACACGTACATGGCGGTGTTCCAACTGTCCACCGGGGGGAAGCGGTTGCTGCTGCCGCCGAACAGCAGGATGAGTTCGAAGATCTTCACCGAGCTGACCGTCCAGAGCACCGCGCAGACCGAGATGACGTCCCACGCGCAGGGCAGGGTCACATGGCGGAAGCGCTGGAAGGCGTTCGCGCCGTCGAGTTCGGCGGCCTCGTACAGGTAGTCGGGGATCTGGTCGACGGCAGCCATGATGATCGAGGTGTAGTAGCCGGTGGCCGTCCAGATCACCGTGCCGAGGACCATCGGGAACAGGTTGGTGGTCGACAGCCACTTCGGCGGGGTGGTCACCCCGAGGAACTCCAGCGCCTGGTTGACCGGGCCGGAGGGGGAGAACAGGAAGCCGGCCGCGATGCCGAAGACCATGCCGTTGACCAGCGAGGGGAAGAAGAGCACGGACCGGGCGAAGAGCCGGCCCCTCATCTCCCGCAGGACGAGGGTCAGCAGGAAGCTGATCAGGAAGGTGATCGCGCCGCCGACGGCCATCAGCTCCAGCGTGTTGACCAGCGAGGTGCGGAACACCGGGTCCTGGAACAGCTGCTGGTAGTTCCGCAGGCCGCGCCACTGCATGGCGCCCATGCCGTCCCACTTGTAGAGGCTGGTCCACACCGCGTAGCCGACCGGGGCGAGGAACAGCGCCGCATAGGCGAGCAGCGCGGGAGCGGTGAACGGCCAGAACATCCGGCGCTGCTGGCGTTCGTGCGGCCCGGCGCCGCGCGCGCGGCGGGTGGCGCCGGCCCGGATGCCGGGTGTCCGGGGCCGGTGCTGGATCGTGGTCGCCACCGGCTCAGCCCTGGGTCTTCCAGTACGCGACCTGGTCGGCCTTGCACTTGGCGGTGAACTGGGCGGCGGTGGCCCTGCCGTGCCAGAAGTCCAGGAAGTTCTGCTCGAACACCTTGGCCGACCAGTCGCCGGCCACGCCGTCGTACGGCAGGCGGACGGTCGGGGCGTCGAGCGACTTCTGCGCGTCCTCCAGGCCCGCCGGGGCCGGGACGTCGGTGCGCGGGGTCAGGTTGAGCGCGGTGGTCGCCATCCCCGCCACCTGCTTCTTCTGCAGGAAGAACGCGATGAACTTCTCGGCGGCGCCGGCGTTCTCGGCCCGCTTCGGGACGGAGAAGCCGAACAGCGAGACGTCCGGGCTCTTGGCGCCGGGCGGCAGGATCGAGCCGAACTTCCAGCCCGCCGGGATCTGCTGGGCGACCTCGCCGGTGACGTAGCTGCCGTCCATGTAGAAGGCCGCCTTGCCGCCCGCCCAGTTGGTCTCCTGGGCGGGGTACTTGGTGGCGTCGTAGCCGGGGATGAGGTGGCCGCCCTTGACCAGCTGCTCCAGGTCCCGCGCGGCGGTGAGCACCGCCGGGTCGTCCCAGAGGGCACCGGACTTGTCGGCCGAGAGCTTGGCGAAGTCGACGCCGGCGGCGTTCAGCAGGTAGTCGAAGTACAGGCCGTTGGCCCACGGGTCCTCGCCCTCGGAGGCGAGACAGGCCTTGCCCTTGGCCTTGAGCGCGTCGCAGACCCTGAGCAGGCCGGCCCAGTCGGCGGGGGCGCTGGGCATGGCGGCGGCGAGGTCGGGGTCGGCGGCGTTGTAGAACATGCCGGTGGTGGCCAGGTAGTAGGGGATCAGGTAGTGGTTCTGGCCGGACGGGTCCTTGGGCAGGACGTCGAGGTACTTGGCCGGGACGACGGCGGAGACCGGGACGTTCTCGCCGGGGACCTGAAGGGACAGCACGGGGGAGAGGTCCAGCGCCTGGCCGGCGGCGGCCACCGAACCGTAGACCACGTCGTTGGACTCGTCCCACAGGTCGGGTGCCTGGTTGGCGGCGATGGCCGGGCCGATCTTCTTGGCGATGTCGCGACCGGTCCAGTTGACGGTGACCTTGACGCCGGTGGCGGCGGTGAAGTCGGCGATCGCGCCCTTGAGCACCTGCGCCTGCGGCTCGTCGGCGCGCCACATCGACCAGTAGGTGAAGCCGCTCCCGCCGTTCCCGCCGCCGGAGCCGCCGCCGCAGGCCGTCAGGCCCGCCACCAGCACGCCCGCCACGGCCGCACCGGCCACCCGCTTGGTCGGCATCGTCGTTCTGCCCATGAGTGTGTCCTCTCCGAGGCGCGGGAGCCGCGCGGGGTTGCCGTCGGCGGGCCCGTCGCACCGGGGCCGTCGACTGGGTCGGAACCGTAGTGCGGATTTGACCGCTAAAACAAGAGGGCGGTGGAAGAAAACCGGGAAGGGGACGGCTCGTTGACGGTTGATCTCCGATGTTTCGGAGCCTTTGCGTGTCGGCGGCTTGACGGGGTGGCGAGCCGTGACTACTTTGCGAGCTGCTCTGCTTAACCGGTCAAATACGAGGGAACGCCGATGGTGACGATGCAGGACGTGGCCGAGCGGGCGGGGGTCACCAAGCAGACCGTCTCCAACGTCATCACCGGCCGGGTCGCGGTCCGCCCGACCACGGCCGCCCGGGTGCGGGCGGCGATCGAGGAACTCGGCTACACCCCGAACCTGGTGGCCCGCTCCCTGGCCACCGGCAGCACCAGGACGGTCGGCTTCTTCGTCCCCACCGTGGCGGGCGCGTTCTACGGCGAGATGGTCGAGGAGGTCGAGGACGTCCTGGAAGACGCCGGCTACCACCTGCTGCTCTGCACCACCCGGCTGGACGGCGAACGGGCCCGCCGACACCTGGCCGGGCTGACCAGCCGCTCGGTGGACGCCCTGCTGATCGCCGGTGACCAGGACCTGCTCGGCCACCTCCCGCTGCTCTCCGACGCCCGCTTCCCGGTGGTGCTCTGCGCCTGGGAGACCGAGGCGCCGGACCGCTTCCCGGTGGTCACCATCGACTACGAGCGGGCCGGCTACCTGGCCGGCCGCCACCTGCGCGAACTCGGCCACCGCCGGGTGGCCGTACTGGCCAGCCCGGCCCACACCGCCCGAGTGGCGGGCTTCCGCCGGGCGTTCGCCGCGGACGGCCTCACCGTCCCCGACGACGCCGTCCGCTACGCCACGGCGCCGACCCCGGCGGGCGGCTTCGCCGCGGCCGAAGCGGCCCTCGCCGCCGACCCCGGCCTGACGGCCGTCTTCGCCACCCACGACGTGCTCGCCCTCGGCGCCCTGGAAGCCGCCCGGGCCACCGGCCGCTCGGTGCCGCACGACCTCTCGCTGATCGGCCAGGACATCTCCGAAGTCCTGCTGACCCACCCGGCGCTCACCACCGTGGCCATCCCCACGCGGGAGATGGCCCGGCAGGCCACCGAACTGCTGCTGCGCGCCCTCACCAAGACCGGCACCCCCGCCAACTCGGTGCAGCTGATGCGTCCGGAGCTGATCGTCCGGGGCAGCACCGCACCGCCCGCCGGACCGTGACCGGCGGGGTCCGGACGAAGCGGGGTCCGACCGAAGCGGGCTCCGGGACGAAGGGGCTCCGGAACGCCTACGGGACTCCCGGACTCCCGAACGTACGGACAGGAGCGCTCGGTTGACCCACGCCCCGACCGAACTCTGCTACCGCCGGCCGGCCCACGCAGCGGCAGCACCGGCTGGAGCTCCGCCTGGGCCGCCGCCCTGGCCGCCCGCCTCGGCGACGGCGGACTCGCCCGCCGGGCCCTCCACTCCCTGCTCGCCGAGTACACCGCCCCGACCTGCTCGGCCCGCACCCGCCGGACCTCCTCCGGACCGACGGCAACCTCGGACTCACCGCCGCAGCCGCCACCGAACTGCTGCTGCAGAGCCACAACGGCGTGCCGCGCCCGTTCCCCGCCCTGCCCACCGCCTGGCCCACCGCCTGGCCCGACGGCCGGGCCACCGGACTGCGGGCTCGCGACAGCAGCGTCGACCTCCCCTGGGCCGACAGCCGCCTCACCGGGGCGAGCATCCACGCCACCCGGGCCCGGCGCCTCACCGTGCCGCCGCCGCCCGGCACCGGAGAGCCGACCGTCACCGGCCCGGCCGGGAGGCCGGCCTCCGTCCGCACAACCACCGGTGACACCATGCTGGTTGAGCCGGTGGCCGGAGTGACGTGCCAACTGGCCTTCCCACCACGACGATGACCGGGGTGAGCACATGAACGAGACCAGCTGCCGACGATTCCAGGGCCGGGTCGCGCTGATCACCGGCGCCGCCGGCGGCATCGGCGCCGCGACGGCCCGGCGGCTGGCCGCCGAAGGCGCGGCGGTGATCGCCGTCGACCTCGCCGACGAGGCCGGGCAGCGGGTGGCGGACGAGATCACCCGCGCGGGCGGCCGAGCCGAGTACCGCCACGGCGACGTCACCTCCGCCGCCGTGTGGGACGAGTTGGCCGACCACGTCGCCCGCCACCACGGCCGCCTGGACGTGCTGCACAGCAACGCCTACGCGGTGGTGGTGAAACCCGCGCACGAACTGACCGAGGGGGAGTGGGACGGTCAGCTGGCCGTGACCCTCAAGGCCAGCTGGCTCGCCGTGCGCGCCTTCGCCGGCCAACTGACCGACAGTGAGGGCTCGTTGGTGCTCACCTCCTCGGTGCACGCCCTGGTCGGACTGCCCGGCCACCCCGCGTACGCGGCGGCGAAGGGCGCCCTGGGCGCGCTGGGCCGGCAACTGGCCGTCGAGTACGGGCCGCGGATGCGCGTCAACACCGTCCTGCCCGGGCCGATCCTGACGGCCGCCTGGGACCGGGTGGACGAGGCCGGGCGCGCGGCCAGCGTGGCCGAGACCGTCGCCAAGCGGCTGGGCACCCCCGAGGAGGTGGCCGCCGCCGTGGCCTTCCTGGCCTCCTCGGACGCCTCCTACATCACCGGGGCGAGCCTGGTCGTGGACGGCGGCTGGTCCGTCGTCAAGGCCTCGGCCTGAGCCCGTCCCTGCGGGAGGCCCCTCAGCTCCCGGCGCGCGCCGACCCGCGGCCGAACAGCCGGCCGACCAGCGAACGCCGGGGCCGGGGCGACAGAGCGAGGTCGTGCTCGTCGGCGGGCAGGCCGAGCTGCTCACGCACCCGGCGGCGGTGGGCACGGATCCGGTGGACGGGTGCGTGCTCGGGGCCCGGGCCGTACGCCACGGCCGGGTGGGGATCCTCGCCGTGCAGCAGCAGGTCGAGTGCGGCCGTCCAGTAGCCGACCGCGGGCTCGAGGTGTCCGGCATCGGCCAGGTAGTCGGCGAGCTGGTCGAACGCGGAGGAGCCGCCGGAGCCACGGGCGTACGCCTCGGCGGCTTCGACGGTCGCCCAGGCCTCCTCGGTGCGGCCCGCGGTGAACAGGTTGAACGCGTACAGCGGCAGCAGCCAGTCCAGCTCGGGCCCGCCCCCGGCCGGAACGCCCTCGCGGCGGGCCGCGGCCACCTCGTCGAGCAGCGCCAGCCCCCGGGGGTAGGCCCCCGCGGCGGTCCAGGACAGCGCCGCATGGCCGAGTGACTCGAGTCGCTCGGCACCGCTCTCGGTGGCGGCGGCTGCCTCACACTCCTCGGCGGACTCCTCGGAGGTGTAGGTCAGCGGGCCGAACAGTCGTCCCACGGTGCTCCTTCAGCTGGCGGTGGGTGTCAGCGGCGCCGGCGCCCGCGACGGGAGAGCCCCGCCGGCGCCGCCGCGCGGTCGTGCTCGTCGGCGGGCAGGCCCAGCTGCTCACGAAGCGTCAGCCGCTCCCGCACGACGAAGGTGTCGCGCGACGCGTGCCGCCCGGCCGCTCCCACACGCCCTTGACGTGCGGTGACCGGTCCGCCAGTACGGCGGCCGCCGGCTGTGGGACGACTTCGAGGAGACCCTCACCTGGTGGCGGCGGGCGGGCGAGCCCGGCGTCGACCGGCTCGGACTCACCGTCACGTCCCAGGGCTGGCAGGCTTGGCTGGACGACCCCGCCCAGCCGATCTGACCGGTCTCGAGGGCTTGAAGCTCGGGACGACCTGCCGGGCCTGCCGGATCCCGGTGTGCGGTGTCGCGTTCGTGGCGCGACCGGGGAGGCCCGAGTGGAACTCAGTCATCGTCCCGCTGAGGCAGTACACGGCTCGGAAGTGGCCGGCTCCAGGTACCGAGGCGGTCGATGAGGATCCGACGGGCCAGAGCCCGGATCTCGTCCCAGGCGGGGTCGACGTGCACGGCGTCTTCCCAGCGGCCGACGTGACCGCGGTGGGCCACCTCGCCGCACAGCCGGCCGATCGTCCTGAGGTCCTGGAGCGCTGCGGGTTCGAGGGTTCCCCGGTCCGACATTCCTTCGGCGAGATGAAGGCTGAACTCGATTTCTTCGGCGACCGCGGCAGCCCGCACCCGGTGTTTGCCGGACCAGGTGATCTGGTCCGGGGTGTCGGCGGCGAGGAAGGCCAGCAACGGCGCGATCCAACGCTCCCAGTAGTCGCTGTCAGGGCTCATACGGGCAGGATGGCAGTGAAATCGTCCAGCGCCTACCGCAGCCCGCCCCGCAAGACCCCGCCAAGCAGGCTGACCCCTCCGGCGGTTCCGGCGCCGTTCGGACGGATCCCCCTTGCCGGCCGCGCTCAGGCGGGCAGGCCGATCGGACGGTCCCGGTTGCGGCGTTGCTGGGTGACGACGGCGGCGACCAGCAGGGTGCCCTGGGCGATGTTCTGCCCGAAGGAGTTGGGTCGGGGTCGTGGGCGGCGGCCCGGATGACGGGCCGGACGTGCTCACCGAAGCGCTGGTCCAGCACGGCCCGCAGGAGCGCGGCCTTGTCGGGGAAACGGCGGAACAGCGTGGCGGCCCCCGGCCCGGCCCGGCGCGCCACCTCGTCGAGGTGGGCGTCGGGGCCCTGTTCGGCGAAGACCTCCCGGCCAGCCCGGATGATCTTCTCCGCGTTGCGGGCGGCGTCGGCGCGCAGCAGCCGGGGAGCGTCGGGGACCATCCCGGCAGCCTACCCAAGGACAGGCGGACCGCCGCCGGGCCGGCCTCCCGGCCGGTAGCCGCAACCGGTCCCTGGAGCGCGCGCTCCGTCAGGTCGCGCCGTCCCCAGGCGCCCCGTACTCGCGGTGCACGTCCAGGTAGGGCAGTCGCACCCGCTCCCGCCAGTCCGCCACCTGCTCGTGCGCCGCCGGCCGCACCGCCGCCGCCTCGGCCGCGTCCTCGACCCAGCCGTACGGGTACGGGCTGCCCAGGGCCACCGCCGTCGCGGCCAGGTAGCGGGCCATCGCCGCGTCGTCCGATACGGACTGGGTCTCGACCTCGCCCCGGTCGACCGTGATGCCGATCTCCCAACTCCCGTCCGCCGCCCGCTGCGCGCCCCAGCCCCGCGCCCAGCGCACCTGCTCCGCCGTGACCTCGCCGCCGGGCCTGGGGTCCAGCCCCGCGTCACGCAGCGCGGGGACCACGGCGGCCGGGGAGTCCCAGGGGATCGGCAGCCCGGCGCTCACCGCCACGCCGAGTACCGTGCGGCACGGGTAGGGCGTGCGGCAGCACGCGCAGCTCGGCTGCCGCGGGTCGTCGCCACGGCCCTCGGCCCGGGCGGGCTCGTGCAGCTGCACCACGGCACCGAGCAGGTACTGGTGCCGGCCGACCGGCTGCCCGGCCTCCTTCATGTCCCGCAGGAAGAGCTGCAGCAGCCGGTGGAAGAGTCGGCCGGACTCGTAGCTGCCCACCGGCGGCACCGGCACCTGGACCACACCGTCACTGCCCTGTTCGTCAAGACCCATGCGGGCGAGCCTAGAGCCTGCGCGCTGGTGACCTGGTGGCGGCGGGCGGTATCACGGCTCGACGGCGGGCCCGCCGCCGAGGGTGGCGGGCCCGCCGTGGGACGGAGCCGGGGCGCGGATCAGCCGGTGACCTGGACGGCCGCGCTCTGACCGGCGGCGACGGTGACCGTCGCGTAGGTGTAGGTGGTGCCGTCGACGGTCACGGTCCGGACCGGCCGGGCGGCGCCGTTGACGGTGATGCCGGTGTGGCTGCCGGGGAACCGGGCCGTCCAGCTGAGGCTGCCGGTGGCGGAGGTGTTGGTGAGGGTGGACTTGGCGGTGCCGTCGTGGCGCAGGGTCACCGTGCTGCCGCCGACCGGGACGGAGGTGAGCTGGAGCCAGCCGATGTCGCCCGGGAGCCGGGAGGTGGTGGTGAGCGATGCGGCGCCGGCGTCGGGCTGGACGCCCATCAGGCCCTGGACGGTCTGGCCGAGGAGCGTGTAGGAGATCTCGGGGTAGTCGGCGTTGAGGAAGCCGCCGTGCGAGGCGTTGACGTTGGCGTAGACGTACTGCATCCACTTCCAGCCGGTGGCGCCCCGGTCGTGGCCGAAGAAGACGTCGGGCAGGTAGGTGTCGGCTTCGAGGTTGCCCGGTGCGCCGGGGCCGGAGGCTTGGGCGTCGATGAAGTCGAGGTAGGCGTCCTGCCGGGGGCCCGGGTCCATGATGCCCTTGAGCGGCATGAACCAGGAGTTCTCCTTGCCCCAGTCCGTGTAGGCGGTGCCGTTGACGTCGTAGGCGCGGACCACCTTGGCGGGGTCGGCCGGGTCGACGCTCCAGGTCGTGTTGTAGTAGCTCTTCAGCTTCGCCGCGGCGTCGGCGTACGCGCGGGCGTGGCCGGTGTCGCCCTTGGCGCCGGCCAGGGCGGCGGCGGCCAGGTACGCCTGGTACTGGGAGCCGATGGCGTCGCCGGATTCGGCGAGGGTGGCGCCGTTCTCGTTGTAGCTGGCCACGCCCTGGAAGATGTCGCCGCTGGTGGCCTGGGCGACGGGCGTTGCGCCGTTGTCGATCGGGCCGGTGTGCCCGCTGATGTACGGGCCGACGGTGTTGGCGACGAAGGTGGACAGGGCCGGGTCGTGGAGGTAGTCGGGGTCGCCGGTCCAGGTGTAGGCGTCGTTGACCTTCTGGGCGAGTTCGAAGGCGGCGGGCAGCTCGCGGACGAAGGAGGCCGGGCCGTTGTAGTCGATCGCGCCGGGCGTCTTGGCGTCGAAGTTGACGGACCAGTACGGGTCGTAGCCCTGGTCGGGGGTGGCCGAGGCGGCGAAGGAGCGCAGCATGGTCTTGTTGGCGGCGTCGAGGCCGAGCAGGTGCGCGCCGACCAGCTGGTGGGCGAAGTCCCGGGAGTAGTAGTAGGGGCGGAACGGGTAGCCGGCCCAGACGGTGTTGGAGTAGACGGCCCGCTGGGTGGCGTCGCCGTTGACCGGGCCGCTGAGGCCGGGCTGGGTGGCGAAGGAGTTGGCCTTGGCTTTGGCCCAGTCGAACAGCGCGGTGACCGTCGGGTTGGAGGAGCTGACCTGCGGGTCGTTGGGCGCGGACGGCGTGACGGTGACGTCGTCGGCGTTGACCCAGCCGTCGGGGGCGGAGCCGATCGCCAGGGTGACGGTGTCACCGGCGTTCACCCGGACGCGCGGCACGGTGTACAGGGCGTAGGTGGTCTGGGCCGGGAGGGTCAGCGAGCCGGCGGTGCTGCCGTTGACCTGGACGGTGAGCGTGCCGCCGGCGGCGCCGGAGGCGATCCAGGCGCTGACGTCGTAACTGCCGCCCTGCGGCGCGGTGCTGCTCTGGCTGACCCGGTACCCGGTGCCGGCGTCGAGGTAGGCCAGGCCGGAGCCGCTGTGCGGGTTGTTGGTGGCGGTGCCGGTGTGGGCGGTGAACGTCCAGCTGCCGGAGCCCTGTTCGAAGCCGGGGTCGGCGAAGGCCAGCGGGTCGGCGCGGGTGAGCAGCCACTTCTGGTTGGCTCCGCCGTGGCAGGTGTACTGCTGGATCCGGAGGTCGGGGGCCGGGGAGCTGCCGGGCAGGTCGAGGCAGAGCGCGCTGTTCTGCGGGTGGATGACGGTGGCGCCGTCGGGTGTGCTGGTGAGGGTGAACCGCTCGTTGGCGCCGCCGTCGCAGGCGTACTCGATGATCGGGGTGCCGGAGGTGGTGGCTCCGCCCCGGACGTTCAGGCAGGTGTTCGCGGCGCGGTTGGTGATGGTGTAGCCGCCCCCGCCGTCGGCGGTGAGCTGCCAGCGCTGGTCCAGCAGGCCCTGGCAGGGCTGCTGGACGACCGGCGTGAGGTCGGCGGTGCCGGCCCACCGGCCGCCGAGGCACTGGCCGGTGGCTCCGGACGCGAGGGTGTAGCTGCTGCCGGAGACGACGGGTGTGCCGGTCGCGGCGTGGGCCGCGGTGGCGGGTAAGAGGCCGAGGGCGCTCGCGGCCAGTGATATCAGCCCCAGGTGGGCGTGGACGCGGCGGCTCGAGAGGTGGGGCATGGGTCCTCCGACATCGTCGTTGGGGGATGTGCTCCCCGGCGGCCTCAGGACGGCGGCCGCCGGTCGTGGTGGGGGCCGGTCGTGCCGCGCACGACGACCTCGGGTTGGAACATCAGCTCGCCGACCGGCACTTGGCGCCCGGCGAGCAGCCCGACCAGGCCACGGGCGACCTCGGCCGCCAGTCGGTCGACGGGCTGGCGCACGGTGGTCAGCGGCGGGTCGGTGAACTCCATCAGCGGGCCGTCGTCGTAGCCGATCACCGAGACGTCCCCGGGGACGGCGAGGCCCTGGCGACGGGCGGCGCGGATCGCCCCGAGGGCCATCTGGTCGCTGCAGGCGATCACCGCGGTGGCGCCCTGGTCCAGCAGCTGCTCGGCCGCGAACCGGCCGCCCTCCACCGAATAGGTCTGACGCACGACCAGCCCCTCGGGGTCGAGGCCGACGGCCGCCATCGCGGCGCGGTAGCCCTTGACCCGCCGGTCGGCCGGCCGGTTCCCGACCGGGCCGGCGGCCATCCCGATCCGGCGGTGCCCGAGTTGGTGCAGATGGCGCACGGAGAGCTCGGCGGCGTACCCGTCGTCGGTCGAGTACGCGACCGAACTGCCCTCCTCGAAACGCCCGTTGATGCACACGTACGGGACGGCCCGGCTCTCCAGCATCGGCACCAGCTCGGGGTCGACGGCGTCCAGGGTGTTGCTGGCGGAGCAGAACACGATGCCGCTGGCGCCGAGGTCCAGCAGCGACTTGAGGAAGTCCCGCTCCTGGACACCGCCCGGCAGGGCGGGACAGACGACGGCCCGCAGACCGTGGGGGGCAAGGGCCAGACCGATCCTCTCGGCCAGCACGCCGAAGATCGGGATCGACAGACCGGGGGTGATCACCCCGATGACGCCGCCACCGGTGGCGCTGCGCTCGTACCCGAGCTCCTCCAGCACCCGCTCGACCGCCTGACGGGTCTTCGGCGAGACGCCCGTCCTGCGGTTGAGGACCCGGCTGACGGTCGCCACGCTCACCCCCGCGCGCTCGGCCACCTCGACGATCCCGACCTTCTCGTGCTCCATTGCCGTCCCCACCTCGTGCTCTTCGCCGGCTCCCGACTCGGCGGCAACCATGTCAGTCCGGCGTCCTCCGCCGGCCGGTACCGGCCGCCGGGAGGGACGGCGAGGAAGCGCAGGCCGGGGCTTCCTCGCTTCGAGACGTACGCCCGCACCGAGGAGCAGGGCGCGCGGGTGTCCCAGCGGTGGAATGTAGCGAGCCCCGTCGGATCTGAACAGGAGTTTCACTCGGTTTTCGTCATGCAGAGCGAAAATATGACGGAGTGTCGGAGCGTTGACGCGTGATGGATCCCGTCTGATTCTGTCGCCATCGGGGCGAGCCCCCGTCGGCGAACCGCATCCCGCCGCCCCTGGACGCTGTGACCGCATGATCTCGCCGAGTTGGCGGAGCACCCGCAGCGCCCCAGGCCGACGACCGCAGCGGCCCTTCGCCGGCTCGCGCCAGGAGCGGCGGCCCGCGACGACGCCGGAGCCTGCCGAGGAGCGATGTGCTGGAGCCGGCTGCGGACGACCGGCCGGCGGCCTTCACCAGCCGTACCGGTCCCCTTCGAGGGCTACGACACGGCGGTAGCGAGGCCAACTGCCACACCGTCAGGCCGGCCCCAGGGCTCAGCGAACCTACCCTTCCCAGGTGTGCTCGCAGTGGTGCACTCTGCCGTCTTCGACCCACCAGTGGCGATGGCGGGTATGCAGCGCCCAGGCTTCACCCGTCCGCTGGAGGGCCTCGGCCGTCCAGTCCCGGAGTGCGGGGAGTGCGTGCTCACGCAGCACCTCACGGGCCCGGGCTCGTTCGTGGCTGGGGAGCGCGCCGACGCTGACCTGCACCTTCCCCCACCAGTCGGGGAGTTCGCCGTAGTCGTAGTTCGAGCGAGTCATGGGGTGCCAGATGGCGGACAGCAGTACCTCGCTCCCCGAGATGTGTTCGTGGAACGAAAGGTCGACGGCATCCATCAGCGCGTCGCCGAGGGCGGTGCGGATGTCGGTCGGCGTGAGCGGCCACGACATGTTCCGGGGCAGGTGGCGGTTACGGGCAGGCATGGGACGAGCTTGGCAGGCGCCATGATCGCGGCGCACGCGGTTTTCGGCCGTCCTCGGCCTCCTGTGTGAGGCCCGGCTCGGCCATCCGCTGCCGCGGGAGCGCGCGCTCTGGCCAGGCCCTGCCGGCCACGGCTTCGCCCCGGCCCTGGCCTGGAGCCGGGGACCGGGGCGAAGGGAGCCGGGGTCAGCCGGTGGTGCGTCGCCGGCGGCGGAGGAAGAGGACGGTGCCCGCGAGCGCCAGGGCCGCGCTCGAACCGCCGACGAGCACGGGCGTCGAGGACGAGGCCGCCGCCGTCTTCTCCGCGCCGCCGTAGCCGCTGGACATGCCGGTGGTGTCGTACGCCGAGCCGGGCAGCTTGTCGGCGTAGCGGGCCTTGACCAGCTTCTGGTAGTCGCTCAGCGAGGCCGAGGACCGGCCGTTCAGGCCCTGCCGTGCCTGGTCGTTGAGCGGCTCGACCTTGGTGAGGGTCAGCTGGTACCAGCCGCGGATCTGCGGCTCGCTGAACACCAGGCTCCCGACCTTGGCCTTGCCCGCGTACACGGCGTCGCCGTCGCCGTCGCGCACGGCGGCCAGGTGCCAGCCGCCGCCGTCGGTGGGGGCGAGCATGACGGTGGCGTTGCGCCCGTTGACCGGGGCGTTCAACGCGGAGACCAGATGGCTCAGTCGGATCGCCTCGGAGGGGATCGGCAGGGCCGTCCCCGCGGCGAAGCCGGGGGTGATCTCGTTCAGGGCCAGCGGGTCGTTGACGGTGAACGCCGGGATGCCCTCGCACGGCGCGGCGCTGTCGGGGATCCGCTGCGCCATTGCGGCCCCGTTGCCCTGCGGCAGCGGGACGCTGAGGAAGCGGCAGACCGCGTCGTGGACGTCGGCCGACCTCACCAGGTCGAGGGCGGCCTGGTAGTCCGGGATGTCCGCCGGAACCGGATCCTTGGCCGGGGCCGCGTGGACGGGGCCGGCGAGGGCCAGCAGCGCCGTGGCGCCCACGGTCAGGACGGTGGCCAGCCGGGAGGGGCGGGAGAGCCGGAAGGCCGTCCGCTCGCTGGGTGTTCTGGTGTCGCGCATGCCGCCTGCCTTACTGGGAGATGCCGATCCGGGAGTGGGTCCACTTGAACGAGCTGTTGCTGACGTAGTCCTGGTAGTTCCACCACGTGTATGTGGCGGTGTCCGGCCACGGGTCGGCGACGCCGATGGTGTTGTTCGAGGTGTCGAAGCCGTAGACCACGTTCATGTGACCGCCACCGGAGGTCCATCCGATGCGGGCCGCGACCGGCCGGGCCGCCTTGACGTCCGTGTAGACCTGGTTGAACGTGGCCGCGCTGCTCAGGCCCGTGCCGGGGCGGGTCATGCCCAGGCTGCTCCAGCCCCTGGCCATGTCGTCGAGCGTGGCCGGCTGGTTGTTGCAGCCGTAGTAGGGCTGGGCCCGGTTGCAGAAGTCCGTCTGCGTGCTGCCGTAGCCGTGGAACTTCGCGATGGTCAGCCCGGAGGCGACCCAGCACCACTGGGTCTTCTCCTGCTTCAGCATGGTGATCGTGTCCTGTCCGGCCTCGGCCTGCGCCTGTCCGGCCGCGGTGGCGAGTAACGCCGAAGCGGTCAGGGCGACGGCTGTCGCCCTGACCGCGCATGTGGATCTGCCCATGGGTCTGCCTTCCCGTGCGAATGCGCATGAGCGCCGGGGGATTTTGCAGAGCCATGACAGCACGGAATGGCGCCGATACGGATAGTGAGCGAAGGAACTCTGCCTGAACGGGTCAACCGGCACCGGCGGCACGCCGCTGGGCGACGGGTGTCACCTGCGCCGGCGGCCGAGGGGCAGCGGAGTGGAACAGGGTCAGGCCGGCGTCGGCCGCCGGTTCAGCTCGAGGTGGGCGGCGACGTACGGCAGGGCGACGGTCTCCAGGCCGCGGACGGTGCCGAACATCGGGTGGACGTTGACCTCGAAGACGACGCCACCGTTCTCCGCGGCCAGGTCGACCCCGGCGAAGGGCAGTCCGAGGCACTTCGTCGCGGACACGGCCAGCTCGGCCAGGCCCGCCGGCAGGTCCTCGACCGCCAGCAGGGTGGAGGCCGCCCCCTGGCTCTCGTTGCACGGCGCGTCGGGATCCGGCTGGATGTGCTCCACGGCGCGGACCACCCGCTCGCCGAGCACCACCGCCCGGTACTGGTGGCGGCGGCCGTCCGGGGTGAAGTTCGCCGCGTCCCGGGCGATCAGCCAGTCGGCGCCCTGGGCGGCGTAGTGGGCCGCGGCATCGGCGAGTTGGCGGTGGGTGGTGAGGTGGAAGACGTCGTTGCCGCCCATGCCGACGGTCGGCCGGGCCCACACGTCGCCGCCGAGCCGGTCGAAGGCGTCGGCGGCCTCCTGCGGGGTGGGCCGGCGCAGGGTGAGCGTGGGCATGTGCGGGACGCCGTCGCGTGTGAGGCGGTCCACGGTCAGGTCCTTCTCGGTGGCCGCCCGCCAGGCGTCGGCTCCCGTGCCCAGCGACCGGGCGCCGTGGGCGTGCAGCCGGCGCTGGCAGGCCTCGAAGTCCCGGCGCCGGTGCGGCGGGATCTCGTAGACGAGCACGGTGTCCGCCGTCACGCTCCGCCGGTCGGCCGTCAGCCGCAGGCCCGTACCGTCGGTCTCGATCCTGCCGTCGCCGCCGGACATGAAGTGCCGCGCGTCCAGCAGGACGGGCGCCCGCCCGGTGAGCCGGCGTACGGCGGTGGCCAGCACGTTCCGGCTGCCCTCGGTCGAACCGTGATCCGTCATCAGGATGAGCTCGCCGTCTGCCATGGTGGCCATGGAACCGGTAAGTCCCCCTCCCGGCAAGACCGCAGCGGTCCAGCGCCACCCCTCGGGGCACGCCGGGGCCGGTCCCCAGGGGGAGCGGCCCCGGCGGCGGGTCAGGCCGGGACGGCCTCCACCACGGAGAGGACCGTCGGGGTGGGGATGACGCGGGTCAGGCGCAGGCCGGACTTCCCGAGGAGGTCCGCGAAGTCCTCCTCGGTGCGCTCCCGGCCGCCGAGGGAGGCCAGCATCATCAGGTCCAGCGCCTTGGACTGGTGCGGGGCGTTGCCGCGCGGGACCACCGCGTCCAGCACCAGGACCCGGCCGCCCGGGCGCAGGGCGCGTCGGCAGTGGCCCAGCAGGGTCGCGCACTGGTCGTCGTCCCAGTCGTGGGTGATCCGCTTGAGCAGGTGGACGTCGCCGGGCGGCACGGCCGTGAAGAAGTCGCCCTCCGCGAGGCTCCACCGACCCGCCAACTCCTCGGCCGCGCCCAGGCGGTGGCCGGCCAGGACGTGGGGGCGGTCGTACAGGACGCCGGTCAGCCCGGGGTTGCGGCGCAGCACCTCCAGCAGCAGACCGCCGTGGCCGCCGCCGACGTCCACGACGGTGCCGCTCGGCGGGTAGTCGTAGGCGGCCGCGATCGCGGCGTTCTCCGCGTCGGACATCGCCGCCATGCCCACGTGGAAGACGTCGGCGGTGCGCGCGTCCTGGGCGAAGTGGTCGAAGAACGGCATGCCGAAGATCTCCTCGAACGCCGAGCCGTCCTCGGTGAGACAGCGCGTCAACTCCCCGGCGGGCCGCCACATCGTGCGGTCGCTGAGCATCCGGACGGCCGCCCGCGCGGAGTACGGGACGTCGCTGCGCAGCGCCTGCCCGGCCTCGGTCAGCGCGAACCGGCCCGACCCGTCCTCCGCCACGACACCCCGGGTGGCGAGCAGCCGCAGCACCCGGTACAGACCGCCGGCGTCCGTACCGGTGGCGGCGGCCAGCTCGGCGGGGGTGCCGGGGCCCTTCGCGAGGTGGTCGGCCACGCCCACCTCGGCGGCGGCGCGCAGCGCGGCGGGGTAGAGGAAGCCGAGAATCTCGTCCACCAGGAAGGCGTTGGAGCGGCGGTAGCGCTCGTCGGGATCGCCGCCCCCGCTCCCGGCCGCCGCGTCCGCCGACCCGTCGGGGAACCTGCCGTCGCTCCGGTCCATACCGTCCTCCTCTGCTCCGGATTCCCCCGCCCGGAAACGCTTCCCCTGGCAGGCGGCGCCGAAGCCCGCCCCGCCGGCCGGCCCGTCGGCCCGCCTGCCGATCAGGCGCGTCCGGGGCCTACCAGGGGAGGCGGCCGTCGAGGGCGAAGTAGCCGCCGGTGGGGCCGTCCGGGCCTACCTGGGCCATCCGGACGATGATCTCCGCGCCCTCCGCCACGGACTGGGTGCCGGTGTGCCCGTTCAGGTCGGTCGCCGTGTAGCCGGGCTCCACCGCGTTGATCCGCAGGGCCGGGAACGCCTTGGCGTACTGCACGGTGATCATGTTGAGCGCGGCCTTGGACGCCGGGTAGGCGACCCCCGGGTAGGCGTGGGTCGGCGTGCCGGGGGTGCTGACCCGGGTCAGCGAGGCCAGACCGCTGCTGACGTTGACCACGACCGGCGCCGTGGAGCGCAGCAGCAGCGGGAGGAAGGCGTGCAGGACGCGCACCGGGCCGAACACGTTGGTGTCGAACACCCGCCGCATCATGTCCCCGGTGACCTCCGCGGCGCCGACCACGCTGTTGTCCTCGGCCCGTGCCTCGACGCCGGCGTTGTTGACCAGGACGTCCAGTCCACCGTCGGCGCCGACCGCCCGGGCCGCCGCGGCGACGGACGCGTCATCGGTGACGTCGAGCAGGACGGTCCGCGCGCCGAGCCGCTCGGCGGCCCGGCGCCCGCGTTCGGCGTCCCGGCACCCGAGGTAGACGGTGTGGCCGGCGGCGACGAGTCGGCGGGCGGTCTCGAAGCCCAGGCCCTTGTTCGCTCCGGTGATCAGTGTTGTCGTCATGCCTCCAGCGTCCCGCCGCGGTGGCGCACCCAGCCAGCCGTCCCGCCTTCCTGGGACCAGCGGTACCAGGCAGGCCCGCCCGTGCCGGGTGCAGACTGGCAGGCATGGCAAACGCGGAATTCGGGCGGGCGGTGCGCCGCTGGCGGGACCGGTCCTCCCCGCAGGAGTCCGGTCTGCCCGGGGGCGGGCACCGACGGGCCGCGGGCCTGCGCCGGGAGGAGCTGGCCCTGCTGGCCGGCATCTCCGCCGACTACGTCACCCGCCTCGAACAAGGGCGCGCCGCCCATCCTTCGGCGCAGGTCGTCGAGGCCCTGGCCCGGGCACTGCGGCTGTCGGGCGCCGAGCGCGGCCACCTCTTCCGGCTGGCCGGACTGGTGCCGCCGGGCCCGGAGACGGTGCCGACCCACCTGACCCCGAGCGTCCAGCGGTTGTTGGACCGGCTGGCCGGGACGCCGGTGGCGGTCTACGACGCGTGCTGGACGCTGCTGACCGCCAACCCGCCGTACGCGGCGCTGATGGGTGACCCGTCCGGCTGGCGCGGCAACGAACGCAACGGCGTGTGGCGGCACTTCATCGGCCCCGGCAGCCGGGCCCGGCACACGCCCGAGTCCCTGCGCGCGTTCGAAGCCGCGGTGGTCGCCGACCTGCGGGTGGCCGCGGACCGGTACCCGGCCGACCGGCGGTTGCGGCGCCTGGTCGGGGAACTGCGCGCGGGCAGCGACCGGTTCGCCGCGCTGTGGGACTCCGGCACCGTCGGCCGGCACGAGGCCGCGCACAAGACCATCGACCACCCGGACGCGGGGCCCGTGACGCTCGACTGCGACGTGCTGACCGTGGCGGGCAGCGACCTGCGCATCATGGTCTACACGGCCGAGCCCGGCACCGACGCCGCCGAGCGCCTCGCGCTGATCACCGTCCTGGGGACGCAGACGCTCGCCGGCTGACCGCCGTGACGCCCACCGGCGCGGTGGTGACAAGCCCGGCGGGGCCGGTCAGGATTCCTTCCAGCCGCACGGGCATGGAGGGATACCGATGTTCACGACCCGGCCGACGCTGCAGGGGACCTTCGGGATGGTGTCGTCGACGCACTGGCTGGCGTCGGCGGCGGGGATGGCGGTGCTGGAGGACGGCGGGAACGCCTTCGACGCCGCGGTGGCGGCCGGGTTCACGCTGCACGTGGTGGAGCCGCACCTGAACGGGCCGGCGGGGGAGGTGCCGATCATCCTCGCGCCGGCGGACGGGCCGGTACGGGTGCTCTGTGGGCAGGGGCCGGCGCCGGCGGGGGCGCGGATCGGGCACTACCACTCGCTCGGGCTCTCGCTCGTCCCCGGGACGGGGCCGCTGGCGGCCGCCGTGCCCGGGGCCTTCGACGCCTGGCTCCTGCTGCTGCGCGACCACGGCACCAGGCGGCTCGCCGACGTGCTGCGCTTCGCCATCGGCTACGCCGAGAACGGGCACCCGGCGGTCGAGCGGGTCGGGACGACCGTCGAGACGGTGCGGGAGCTGTTCGAGAAGGAGTGGACGAGCTCGGCGGAGCTCTACCTGCCCGGCGGGCAGGCCCCGCAGCCCGGCGCGCTGCTGACCAACCCGGCGCTCGCCGCGACGTGGCGGCGGCTGATCCGGGAGGCGGAGGCCGCCGGGAGCGGGCGCGAGGCGCAGATCGACGCCGCCCGGCGGATCTGGCGGGAGGGCTTCATCGCCGAGGAGCTCGCCGACTTCGCCGCCCGGCCCGCGATGGACACCTCCGGCGAGCGGCACGCGGGCACCCTGACCGGGGACGACCTGGCGGGCTTCCGCGCGCACTACGAGGAACCGGTCACCTCCACCTGGAACGGCTGGACGGTGGCCAAGCCCGGGCCGTGGAGCCAGGGGCCGGTGTTCCTCCAGCAACTCGCCCTGCTGCCATCGGACGTGGGCGCGCTCGACGAGGCCGAGTACGTCCACACCCTGGTCGAGGGCACCAAGCTCGCGATGGCCGACCGCGAGGCCTGGTACGGCGACGCGGCCGAGGTGCCGATCGACGCGCTGCTGTCGCCCCGGTACAACGACGCCCGGCGCGCCCTCATCACCGATCAGGCGTCGTACGACCTCAGGCCCGGCAGCCCGGACGGACGGGCACCCCGCCTCGCGGAATACGTGCGCACCCCGGGCCCGTCCGAGGAGGACGCGCCCGGGGCCGGTGAACCGACCGTCGGCACGGACGGCGCCACCCGCGGCGACACCTGCCACCTGGACGTGGTCGACCGCTGGGGCAACCTGGTCTCCGCCACCCCGAGCGGTGGCTGGCTCCAGTCCAACCCGGTCGTCCCCGGCCTCGGCTTCCCGCTCGGCACCCGGCTCCAGATGGCCTCCCTCACCCCCGGACTGCCGAACTCCCTGACCCCCGGCCGCCGTCCGCGCACCACGCTCTCGCCCTCGCTCGCCCTGCGCGGCGATCAACCCGTCCTGGCCTTCGGCACCCCGGGCGGCGACCAGCAGGACCAGTGGAGCCTGCACTTCCTCCTCGCCGCCGCGCTGCGCCCGCCGGTGCGCGGCGGGCTCGACCTCCAGGGCGCGATCGACGCCCCCAACTGGCACACCGAGGGCTTCCCCAGCTCGTTCCACCCGCGCCGCAGCCGGCCCGGCAGCCTCTTCGTGGAGTCCCGGTTCGGCCCGGACACCGTTGAGCGGCTGCGCCGGCGCGGACACCACGTCACCGTCGGCCCGCCGTGGTCGGAGGGGCGGCTGTGCGCCGTCGCCCGCGACCCGGAGACCGGAGTGCTCTCGGCGGGCGCCAACCCGCGCGGCATGCAGGGCTACGCCGTCGGCCGGTGAACGCAGGGCCGGCCGCCCACTGCGGCGTTGCCGGCCGACGTGTCGGTCGTCGCCAGGACGGTCGACCCCATGGAACAGGAACTCGCCGATCAGTTCGCCAGAGTTCATCGACCGCTGCCTGCACGTCATCCGAGAGCACGGGACGGCTGCCCGACCCGACGAGTGGACGGTGGTCCGCTTCCACCTGGTGTCCGCAGTGCGGCATCTGCCGGGCAACTGGGGATTGCTGTTCGACTCGCTCGCTGAAGGCGTCGTCGGCTACGCATGACCAATGAGCAGCCCCACGATCGGGGCCGGTCCTTGTCGTCGGATCGTCTGGAGCCCCACAGGCCGCTTCCTGGCTCCGGCACCCCCGGTGTCAGGATGCGAGGAGCCGAGCGGGAGCACCAGCGCCACCGGTGCGGCGGGTGGGGCCGCGGGAGGACCGGTACCGGCAAGAACATGCTCGGCCGGATCCTGATGCGCACTCGTCGTCACATCCGCGCCGAAGCCCAAGGACCCTCTGGCCACTCCGGATAGGCCGCTCAGACCTGCGCCATGCCGCCGTCGGCGAAGAGTTCGACGCCGGTGATGAAGCTGGAGGCGTCGCTGGAGAGGAACGCCACGGCCCTGCCGATCTCGCGCGGGTCGGCGATCCGCCCCGTCGGGTTGCCCTCGCCCATCGTCCGGACCGCGGCGGCAACGGCCTCGGCGCCCTGCGCCATGCCCAGGGCGCTGCGCAGGGACTCGGTGTCCACCGCGCCGGGGCTGAGGACGTTCATGCGGATGCCGGTGCCCTTGATGTCCTGGATCCAGGACCGGATGAAGGCGCGCACCGCGGCCTTGGACCCGCCGTACAGGCCCATGCCGGCTGGGGGCTGGATGGACGCGGTCGACCCGATGACGACGACCGTGCCGCCGGGCGGCAGCAGTGCGATCGCCGGCTGGACGGTGAACAGGACGCCCTTGGCGTTGACGTTGAAGGTCCGGTCGAACTGCTCCTCGGTGATCGCGCCGAGTGGGGCGTGCGCGCCGATGCCCGCGTTGGCCACGACCGCGTCGAGGTGACCGTGGTGTGTGATGACCTCCTGGTACGCGGCCTCCATGTCCGCAAGCCTGGTGACGTCGGCCACGATGCCGGAGGAGTTCGGGCCGATCTTGGCGACCGCCTCGTCCAGCCGGTCCTGCTGAAGGTCGGTGATGACCACGTGGGCGCCCTGGTCCACGAGTTCCTGGGCGATCCCCAGGCCGACGCCGGACGCGCCACCGGTGACCACGGCGACCTTGCCTTCGAGTGGGAGGCTCATCGTCTTCTCCTCTGATGTGCTTGCCTGCACCATGCGAACGATGGCAGCGCATGCCCTACACTCATAAGTGGAGGCGCCGCCACTTACGTCACACTAATCGGAGGCGCCTCCACTTATCAACTCTTCGAGGAAGGAGCCCTCCGGTGACCACAGAGACCGGCCGGCCGCTGCGGGCCGACGCGCGGCGTAACCGGGAGAAGATCCTCTCCACCGCGGTGCGTGTCTTCGCGGAGCAGGGGCTGGACGCCCACCTGGAGCACATCGCCAAGGCGGCGGGAGTCGGGACCGGCACGCTCTACCGCAACTTCCCGACCCGGGAACTCCTGATCGAGGCCGCCTACCGCAACGAACTGAGCCGGCTGTGCGAGGCGGCCCCCGAACTCCTGGCGGCCATGCCGCCACGCGAGGCGCTCCGCGCCTGGATGGGGCGCTTCATCGACTACGCCACCGCGAAACTGGGGATGGCCGAGGCCCTCCGCGCCGTCGTCGACTCCGGCGTCAACCCCTACGCCCACAGCCGGGAGTTGATGATGACCGCCCTCACCTCGCTCCTGGATGCCGCGACCGCCGCCGGGAGCATCCGATCGGACGTCGGCCCGGCCGACATGTTCGCCGCCCTCACCGGCGTCGCGCTCGCCTCGGGAAAGCCCGAACAGCGTGAACAGGCCGAACGTCTCCTCGACCTCACCCTCGACGGACTCAGGTACGGCACAGCGGACTGACGCCGCCGTCTGCCGACACTCGGTGATCGCCGCCCAGGCGAAGCTTCGCCCGGCCCGGCCCGGCCCCTGCGTTCCGACCTCCGCGAGCCGTGGGAGCGGTCGGCCGAACCGGACGGGCTCAGCCCTGACCGGGCGCCGGTGGTGCCGGTGGTGCCGGTGGTGTCGAGGGGGACCAGCCGAGGGCGGGGCCGAGGCGGGTGGCGAGGTCGGTGAGGATCTGTACGTAGTCCTCGTGGCCGAAGGTGAACGGCAGCGCGAAGGCGACTTCGTCGACCTCGCGGTAGCCGGCGTGGGCGTGCAGCCGTTCGGCGAGTTCCTCGGAGTCGCCGACCAGGTCGGGGGCGAAGAGCAGTCGGGCCGGGCCCTGCGGGGCGAGGGTGCGCGGGGTGCGGGCGAGGGCGTACGCCCGGTACTTGGCGCGCTGCTCGGGGGTGGCGCTGTCGGTGGGGATGACCACCAGGCCCTGGGAGACCCTGGCGTGCTCGCCGTCGGGGTGGTGGGCGCGGAAGGCGCGGATCTGTCCGGCCTGGATGTCGGCGAAGTGCGCTTCGGCGTCGTCGGGTTCGCGGCCGGAGGGTCCGCGGCCGGAGGGTTCGGGACCGGAGGGTTCGGGTTTGGCCACGTTGCTGGTCAGCAGGTTGAGCCCCTGCTCGCCCGCCCAGCAGGCCGAGCGCAGGCTGGCGGCGCCGTACCAGAGCCGGTCGGCGAGGCCGGGGGAGTGCGGCTGGACGCGGCGCGAGTACACCTCGATGCCCTCGGTGCCCGCGAAGTCGGAGGCGTCCTCGCCGCGCACCAGGGCGAGGAAGCGCTCGGCGCGGGCGGGGCTGAAGTCCTCCTGTGCGCCGGTGTCGGGGTAGAGCGCGCCGCGCACGTGCTCGTAGTGGATGGGCGGGCCGACGCTGAAGCCGGGGTTGAGCCGGCCGCCGGAGAGGACGTCGACGGTGGCGAGGTCCTCGGCGAGCCGCAGCGGGTTCTCCCAGCCGAGCGGCGTGACGGCGGTGCCGAGCTGGATGCGGCGGGTGCGCTGGGTGGCGGCGGCGAGGACGGCGACGGGGGAGGAGATCCCGTACTGGAGGTGGCGGTGGCGCAGCCAGGCGCTGTCGAAGCCGAGCTGCTCGCCGAGGGTGATCAGGTCGAGGGTGGATTCGTGGCCCCGGCGCGGGTCGGCCTCGTCGAAGAGTCCGATGGTGAGGAAGCCGAGTTTCCGCAGCGGGCGTGGGGAGGTCGGCATGGTGGCGGCTCCGCGTGGGCTCTTGCGGCCCCGGGGAGGGCCGGACGGGTGGTGCTCGTCGACCGTATGCAGGCCGCCCGCGGCGCCACAAGATCGGCGTGCGATCCGGACAACGGGCCGCAACACGGCGCAACAGACGGAAACCCAACACACGGAAACGCCACGGGCGGAAACGCAACAGACGGACCCGCCACGGGCGGAAACGCGGAAAGCGGAGACGCGACGCCGGGAACGCCGCCCGGCGGGCCCCGCCCTCCTCGGGCGGGGCCCGCCGGGGCCGCCTGCGGAACCGGACGGGGATCAGCAGCTGCGTAGCTCCGGGCTCTGGTTGCGGATCTGGTTGTGCAGCGAGGTGAACTCCCGGTACGCCTCGCTGTCGTCCGATCCGGGGCGGAAGGCGCCGACGCGGTGGCAGTTGACGAAGGCGAGCTTGACGCCGAAGTGGTCCTCCAGGCTGCCGCGGATGGCGTTGCTGGCGAGCGCGCGCAGCAGCTGGGCGCGCTGCTCGTCGCTGGGCGTGGTGTTGTCGGTGGTGAACTCGTCGTCGGTGGCGGCGAGTTCGGTGCTGAGTCCGGCGACGACCTGGTAGGCGTACGGGAGCGAGGTGCGGACGGTGTCGAGGAAGTCGGCCTGGTCCACGCGGCCGGCGCGGGCCTGGTCGAGCAGGGCGGGGGAGACGTCGAGCGACATGGAGGTCCTCTTTCGCGGGCGCGCGCTGGGCGCGGACGGGGAATGGTTAACGAAGATGAAAACCATTTGCGTAAAAGGACTGTCCTGGACGCCCCGACGCCCTGTCAAGTACCGCCCCCCGAAGGGCTGACCGGCGCCGCCTCCGGCGGTCGTCGCACCTTGATGACGAACACCGCGATCAGCACCGCCAGCGACGCGAACACCAGCCCCATCTGGAAGGCCGTCGCGATCCCGTGCACCAGCACCTCCGAGGAGTACGGCGCCGGCAGCTGCCCGCTCGCCCGGAACGCGACCGCCTGCTGCGGGGTCGCCTGCCGCAGGAACGCTCCGACCTGCTGCCGGGCCTCGTTGCGGCTCGCCGTGCCGTACACCGTGACCAGGATCGACAGGCCGAGCGAACCGCCCACCTGCTGCGTGGTGTTGAGCATGCCGGTGGCCGCGCCGGTCTCGTGCGGGGCCACGTGCGAGACGGCGGTGAGCATCACCGGCACGAAGATCGAGCCCATCCCGAAGCCGAACAGCAGCGTCGGCCCGAGGACGCCGCCCGCGTAGGTGCTGTGGATGTCGACCCTGGTCGCCCAGAACACCCCGGCGAGCACCAGCGCCGAGCCGGTCACCAGGAACGGCTTCGGGCCCCACCGCACCTGGTTGCGCGCCGCGAACTGGGCGGCCGCGACGATCGCCACACTGATCGGCAGGAAGGCGAAACCGGCCCGCAGCGGGCTGAAGTCGAGGATCTCCTGCACGAACAGGGTGATGAAGAAGAAGATGCTGAACATCGTCGCCGCCACGCACAGCATCAGCCCGTACGCGCCGGAACGGTTGCGGTCCCGGAACAGGTGCAGCGGGGTGATCGGCTGGGCCACCCGCCGCTCGTTCAGCAGGAAGGCCGCCAGCAGCACCACGGCCAGGGCGAAGGCGGTCAGGGTGACGGCGTCCGTCCAGCCGTGGTCGGAGGCCCGGATGAAGCCGTACACCAGCGAGACCATGCCCGCCGTGGCGGTGAACGCGCCGGACAGGTCGAAGCGCCCAGGGTGCCGTTCGGACTCGTTGATGTAGAGCGGTGCCAGCAGGGCGATCGCGATGCCGATCGGCACATTGACGAACAGCACCCACCGCCAGGACAGCCAGGAGGTCAGCATGCCGCCGAGCAGCAGGCCCACCGCACCGCCCGCACCGGCCACGGCGGAGTACACCCCGAACGCCCGGTTGCGCTCCGGGCCCTCCTTGAAGTTGGTGGCGATCAGCGCCAGCGCGGTCGGCGAGGCGATCGCCCCGCCCAGGCCCTGGAGAGCGCGGGCCGCCAGCAGCCAGGGGGCGTTCTGGGCGACCCCGCCGAGCAGCGAGGCCAGGCTGAACACCAGGACGCCGACGATGAACACCCGCCGGCGCCCGAGGATGTCGCCGGCGCGCCCGCCGAGCAGCAGCAGCCCGCCGAAGGTGAGGGTGTAGGCGTTGATGACCCAGGACAGGTCGGTGGTGGAGAACTTCAGCGCCTGCTGGATGTGCGGCAGGGCGATGTTCACGATCGTGATGTCGAGGACCACCATCAGCTGGGTGGCCGCGATGACGGTGAGGGCAATCCCTGGGTGCTGGCCCCGACGTGCGGTCGCGGGCGGAGCCGTGGCCAGGGCACGCGAGGTGGCCATGGCAGGTTCCCCAATGGCTCGGGGGCGAACGACGGGCAGGGGGACGGATTCGTTCGCCACTACCGAAGGTAGCCCCGGGCGATAGGGAACACAACCGTTCATTACGGACAAGCGGCGAGTTTCGGACATCCGCCGATCAGGGGTGGGAAACGCCCGGCGTCACGGGCGGTGACCTGGCGTGTCCGGGTCGTCCAAGGCCCGTTCCCGGCCCGATAGCCCGATAGCCCGATAGCCCGATAGCCCGATAGCCCGATAGCGGGGTGCGCCCGGTCCCCTGCCACCGGTAGCGTCCGCTCGTGACCCGTCGAACTCCGCCGCGCCCCGTGGACGTCGAAGAGCTGTTCCCCGAACTCGCCCCCTTCCGCAGGGAGACCATGCGCCTCCACCCCCGCGCGGGCCGGGCGACCCGCGGTGACAGCTCGGTGGGCGGCCCGCTGCTCTGGCCGGCGCGCGAGCCGTGGCCCGAGTGCCCGCAGCACCCGGGCTCGCCGATGGTCGCGGTCCTCCAGATCCACCGCGGCGACATTCCGGACGTCGTGCCCTTCCCGGCCGGACGGGACCTGCTCCAGGTGCTCTGGTGCCCCAGGCCCCATGAGGGCCAGTGGGTGGTGCCGCAGGTCTGCTGGCGGTCCGCGGCGGAGGTCGGGGAGGTGCGGCAGGCCCCGCCGGTGCCGGCCGACGCCGGGTACGGGCAGCTGCCGCGGCCGTGCGTCGTACATCCGGAGCTGGTCACGGAGTACCCGAGCTGGGACCTGCCGGACGAACTCTGGGACGCCCTGGACGACCGCTTCGAGCAGCTGGAGCGGGAGACGGGCTGGAACTACCAGGACCACCTCTCCACCGCCCCGGGCACCAAGCTGGGCGGCTACCCCGGCTGGTGCCAGGAGCCGCAGTGGCCGGACTGCCCGGACTGCGGAACGACGATGGACCACCTGCTGACCGTCGAGAGCACCGAGGAGTACGGCCCCCGCCAGGCCTGGACCCCGGCCGAGGACCGCGACCTCCACCCGGTGGGCGCCGTGAGCCTCGGCGGCCTGGGCGGCGTCTACCTCTTCGAGTGCCGCAGCTGCCCCGGCCGCCCGTTCGCCCACCGCTACGACACCTGAGCCCGCTGGCGCTCGGGTCGCCCGTCGCCCGCTGCTACTCGATGCCGAGGTCGATGAGCAGGTCGCGAACACGCCGCTCGATCTGGTCGCGGATCGGCCGGACCGCGTCCACGCCCTGCCCGGCCGGGTCCGCCAGCGTCCAGTCCAGGTACCGCTTGCCGGGGAAGAACGGGCAGGCGTCGCCGCAGCCCATGGTGATCACCACGTCGGAGGCCTGGACGGCCGCGACGGTCAGCACCTTCGGGATCTCGGCGGAGATGTCGATCCCGACCTCGCGCAGCGCCGCCACCACCGCGGGGTTCACGGTCTCCGCGGGAGCGGAGCCGGCCGAGCGGACCTGCACCCGGTCCCCGCCGAGGCGGGTGAGGAAGGCCGCGGCCATCTGGGACCGGCCGGCGTTGTGCACGCAGACGAACAGCACGGACGGGACGGTGGAAGTGCTCACGAACGGAATCCTTGATCTTCGGGGAAAGCAGGCGCAGGCGGGGTCAGCGGGTGGCCGGGGTCAGCGGGCGGCCGGGGCCGGGCGGTGGTCGCCGTGCCGGACGACGATGTCCTCGGCGCCGGCCGTCGGGCGGCCGAACAGTACCGGGAGCAGCCCGAGGGCCACGACCAGGCCGACGAGCTGCGCTGCGATGAACGGCAGCACCGAGGTCGGGGCGATGCCGGCGAAGGTGTCGGTGAACGCCCGGCCGATCGTCACCGCCGGGTTCGCGAAGCTGGTCGAGGACGTGAACCAGTACGCGGCGCCGATGAACGAGGCGACCGCGATCGGGGCGAAGTGTGCGCGGCCGATGCGGGCCAGTCCGAAGATCAGCAGCACCAGGCCGGCGGTCGCGACGACCTCACCCAGCCACAAGTGCGGCGCCCAGCGGTCGTGCGTCGACCAGCGTACGAGCGGCTCGGCGAACATCGCGTCCGCCAGCACCGCCCCGCCGATCGCCCCGGAGATCTGGGCCGGGACATAGGCCGCGACCTCCCGCAGGCCGGGCCCGTCCGCATCGTGGCGGCTGGTCCACCAGGCGGCCAGTGTCACGGCCGGGTTGAAGTGGGCGCCGGAGACCGGGCCGAGCAGCAGGATCAGCACGCCGAGGCCGAACACGGTCGCGAGCGAGTCGGCCAGCAGCTGCACGCCGACGTCGCTGGACAGCCTGGCGGCCTGGATGCCGGAGCCGACCACGACGGCGACCAGCGTGCCGGTCCCGACGAACTCGACGGCCGCCCGGCGGCCCAGCGGTGCCATCCCGGTCATCTGGATCCTCCGGCGGCGGCCGGGGCCTGCAGCAGGGCGGACAGCTTGGCCAGCGCGGCGGGCAGCACCCAGTAGTAGACCCAGGTCCCGCGGCGCTCGGAGCCGACCAGGCCGGCCTCGCGCAGGACCTTGAGGTGGTGCGAGATCGTCGGCTGGGACACGTCGAACGGGCCGGTCAGGTCGCAGACGCAGGCCTCACCGCCCTCGTGCGAGGCGATCAGCGACAGCAGCCGCAGCCGCACCGGGTCCGACAGGGCCTTGAACATCCTCGCGAGGTCGACGGCGGCCTCTTCGCCCAGCGGTTCACGGACCATCGGCGAGCAGCACACGGCCGCGTCGTCCTGACCGAGCACCACAAGCTCTTGATTCGACATATGTCTATGTTGACAGCTGTCGATGCGAGTGGCAACGTCGTCCATATCGACAGCCATCGAATCAAGGCTGGAGTCAAGGCCCCGAGTCGAGGCTTCGAGTCAAGATCGCCGATCAGGAGAACCGCCATGTCCCGCGTTCAACTCGCTCTGCGCGTCGCCGACCTCGAAGGATCCGTCGCCTTCTACTCCCGGCTCTTCGGTACCGAGCCCGCCAAGCGCCGGCCCGGGTACGCGAACTTCGCCATCGCCGAGCCGCCGCTCAAACTCGTCCTCATCGAGGGCGAGCCGGGCCAGGACACCCGCCTGGACCACCTCGGCGTCGAGGTTGAGAGCACCGAGCAGGTCACTGCCGCCGCCACCCGCCTCCAGGGCGCCGGCCTCGCCACCTTCGAGGAGGAGGACACCTCCTGCTGCTACGCCCTCCAGGACAAGGTCTGGGTCCATGGCCCGGGCCGGGAGCCCTGGGAGGTCTACGTCGTCAAGGCCGACGGCGACACCCTCGGCAAGAGCGCCACCGCCCCCGGTGCCTGTTGCACCACCACCGACTCGACCCCCGCACCCACGGCCTGCGCCTGCGGCTGACCGAGGCCGGCCGAACCCACCGGCGCCGCACGGGCGGTGTGGTCAGCCGGCGGTGTGCTCCCGGAAGGGGGTGGGGGCCGGGGGTCGGTTCGTCGTTGCGGGTGTCGGGGAGGCAGAGGGCGGCGACGGCCGCCAGGGCGTAGGCGAGGCCGGCGAAGAGGACGATGCCGGCGGCCGGTCCGGACCCGGCGGTCCTGCGCGCCGCCGTCACCACCAGCCCGGCCAGGCTGCTGGACTGGTCGCGCCGGGCGCGCGCGGCGCCCGTAGCGCAGGCACCTGTACTGCAGGCACCCGTACCTCAGGCACCCGGGTAGGCGCGGCCGGCCCCGCGCGTGCTCCCGGTCGAGGTCAGAAGACGCAGGGGATGCCGCCGTCGGACTGGGCCTCGACCTTGGGGCCCTGCATCGGAAGGTTGGCGGTCGGATCGTTCGGAGCCGCGCTGGGGGTGGCGGGCCGGTCGGAGGCGACGCCGTCGAAGGAGGTGCCGAGGGTGACCACGACCCGGCCGGTGCCGGCCGAGGCGGACTCGGTGGCGGTGACGCCGTAGCGGGCCGCTATCCGGTCGGCGGCCTCCTTGGCGCCCTTGCCGTGGGTGACCGTGGTGGTCTTGGGCTTGGTGCGTGCCGGGCCGGTCGTCCCCTGCTTGAAGCCCAGGCCGACCAGGACCTTGGCCTCGTTGGCGGAGGACACCCCGGCGGCGGAGGAGGCGTTGAACACGTCCACGGTGGCCGGGGCGGCGGCCTGGGTGGGCGCCGGGGGCGGGGTGGTGCCGGTCGGTTCGCTGCTCGGGGTGTCGCCGGGGGCGGGTACGGGAGCGGCGGTGTCGGCGTAGCCGAACACCTGCTTGACCACCTTCTGGATCTTCGACGGGGTGACCAGGTTGACGTCCTGCCCGTTCTTCACGCCGCCCCCGTCGTAGGTCAGCGTGTTGAACTCGACGTTGCCGCCGGTCAGGGCCGGGGCCTGCTGGGCGAAGTCCAGGACGTTCCACTCGTTGTCGATCACCAGGTTCTTCTGCACCACCCCGAACAGCTTCTGCATCGCCCCGAGGTCGCCGATGACGCCCTTCTCCTTGAGGTTGTGCATCACCGAGGAGATGAAGGCCTGCTGGCGGTGGGTCCGGGCGAAGTCGTCCGAGTTCCCGTGGCCGTCGTTCAGGTTGTGCCGCTGCCGGACGAAGGAGAGCGCCTGCGCCGCGTCCAGCTTGCTGCGCCCGGCCGGGAGCTTGAGCCCGGTGCCGCCGCCCTCGTGGCCGGGAGTCCGGGCAATGATCGGGTCGTCCACCGGGTGGGTCAGGCAGACCTCGATCGGCTTGAGCGCGTCGGCGATGTCGTAGAAGCCCATCAGGTTGACCTCGGCGATGTGGTCCACGGGCTGGTCGACGAACTTCTGCACGGTGCGGACGGTGGCCGCGCGCCCGGCGTCCCGGCCGGCCTTCTCCAGATCGGCGCCCTTGAGGCCCTTGGCCTTCGGGCTCCGGTCGAAGGCGTCCTTGGCGTTGCCGTAGGCCTCCTTGATCTTGGCCATGCCCATCTCGGTGCCGCTCCCGTTGAAGGTCATCACCCAGTCGTCGCGCGGGATGGAGACCGCCTGCACCTTGCCGCCGTTCGCCGGTATGTGCAGCAGGATCAGCGAGTTGGTGTTGTACCCGCCGATGCTGGAGTCGGCGCCGGCGTGCAGTTCGTTCTGGACGACGGCCGGGTCGACGTCCGAACCGTCCATGTTCTTGCGGCTGTCCAGCCCGATCAGCAGCAGGTTGACCGAGTTGTCCAGGTGCTTCGGGGCGTCCTTCCTGGTCTCCTCGATCGCGTTGGACGTCGTCATCCCGTCCGTCAGCGAGGTGTACTCGTACCAGACCACCCCGCTGGTCGCGAACACCGCGAAGCCCACCGTGCAGGCCGCCACCCGGCCCACGATCAGCACCGGCGACCGCCGCCCGGCCGGCCCTCCGCCCGACAGCTCACCGCCCGCCGCCTCGTGAGCGACCTGTCCACCCTTGCGCCTCCGGCCCACCCTGCCCGCCCGTCCTCGATCGACAACTCTCCTGACTCTCCGAGCCATTGGCGGGCCCGATCTGTTGCACGACGTGTCGTAGATCACGCCCACCCGGGGCCCGGTCGTGCCGCCCGTCAGCCGGCCCATGCGCAGCCGCCGGCCGGTGGCCGGTCAGATCCAGCGCCGGTCGCGGGCCGTCAGGGCCGCCTGGAACCTGTTCGGGGCGCCCAGGCGGCGCAGCAACGAGGCGATGTGGCCGCGGTAGGTCCGCAGGGACACGCCTAGCTCCCGGGCCCCGGCCTCGTCCTTGTCGACGCGCGCCATGACCTGGAGGACCTCCCGCTCGGCCGTGCTGGGAAGCTCCTGGGCGAGGGTGCAGGAACGTGACCAGTAGCGCTCGAAGAGGTCCAGGAGGTGGGAGAGCAGGCCGGGCTGGCGGACGATCAGGGCGCCCCGGGTGATGTCGCGCGGGTCGGCCGCCACCAGGGCCGTGCGCCGGTCGAAGATCACCATCCGCTCCAGCGGGCCGGCCGTGCCGCGCACCTGGGCGCCCTGCTCGGCGAGTTCCGACGCGAAGTGGTCGACCCGCGGGCAGTCGAGGGCGCTGGTGTGCACGATGGTCCGCATCCGTAGACCGCGCCGCAGGTACTGGAGATCCGACGTCCTGATCGCGTCGAGGGCCGCGGTGAGGATCGGCCCCGGGTGTGTGGTGAGCCGCTCCTCGCGGGCGAAGAAGGACAGTTCGTCGACGCTCGCGATGACCTGGTCCAGGCCCTCGACCTGCTGCAGTTCGCTGACCGCCGCGTGCCTCCCGGCCTGCTGGTCCTCGGTCAGGGTGTCGATCAGGTGGCGCGAGGCGGCGACCTGTCGGATCTCGCCCTGCAGTCCGTGAATGCGAAGCCGCGCCAGCCGGTCGACGGCGGTCGTGGGGTCGACACCGCTGAACGCGCTCAGGCCGCTGGTCGCCCGTACCACGCCCAGGTCCCGCAGCCGGTCGACGGTGGCTGCCGCATCGTCCTGGTCCGTGCCGCAGAGGTGGGCGATCGCCGCGAGCCCGATCCCGGGGGACCGCAGGAGCAGCCGGTAGACCGTCTCCTCCCGCGCGCTCAGGCCGAGCACCGCGAGCGCGTTTGCTTTCATGGGACCTCCGGGTGACGGCGTGGGTGAGGTGCGGCGGCCCGGCCCGGGCGCGTCGACGGGAAGTGATCCTGCACCGGTGCGCCGGGCCGTCCCAGGGGCCTCCGCCTCGAATTGGTCGGGACCAATGTCCTGAGCCTTGCAGGAGGCTGCACGCCGTATCTGCAGGAAGTGCCCCGGGTATCAGGCCGGTTCTCCGTGTACCGACGGATAGGTTCGACAGGCCTTCAGAAGTGGAGGCCCGGAAACCCAGCGACAGGAAGCCGCGAGAAAGTGATACCCGTGCACCACGCGTTTCGTCGGACGATCCCTGGTCTCACCGCACTCGGTATGGCCACGGGAGCCACGTTCCTCCCACTCGGCACCGCGCGCGCCGAGACGGCCGCCGACTGTTCGGGGCCCGGGGTCTCGTACTCGGTGGACGGGGGCCGCACCTGGCGGGCGGACGCCCGGATGGCCGAGCCGCACGGCGTCATCGAGATCGAGCTCGACCGGGCGCCCGAGGTCGGCTGCCAGTACGAGTTCTCGCTGGCCTCGTACGGCACCGAGGGTCCGACGTGGCCGACCTCGGGCCGTCAGACCCTCCTCGGCTGGGCGACCGTCACGCTCGACCGGGACAGGTTCAGGGCGACCCTGGACGTGTCGGCCCACCTGCCGGAGTGCTACGGCCAAATCGACCTGTACGTCGGCAGCGAGAGGTTCGACGGGGTCGCCGGTCCGCTCCCGCGCTATCCGGACAGTGCGCTCGAGGATCGGCTCGTCGCGGCGTGGAACGGGGGCCTGCCGTGCGAGCCGAAGCCGACGTCCTCCCCGACGTCCTCCCCGACGGCGACGCCCACCGTCACCCCCACGGCGACGCCTACCGGGACCCCGACCGCGACGGTGAGTCCGACCGCCACGGCGACCGCGACGGTGAGTCCGACCCCGACCGCCACGGCGACTCCGACCACCACGGCGGCTCCGGCCCCGGGCCCGTCGACCAGCGCCGCACCGTCCGGGTCACCCACCGGCACTCCGTCGGCGGCCCCGGGCCACGACGAGTCCCCCTCGGCGCCACAGCCCTCCGGCCCGGCCGTCTCGAACGCGCCCGGCGGGAGCCTGGCCCGCACCGGCGGCGACGGTGACCGGATGCTCGCCTACGGCGTCGCCGGCGCGGCCCTGCTCGCCGCCGGTACGGGCGCTGTGGTCACCGCACGTCGACGAGCCGTTCGTCGCTGAGGCTTCCCGGTGGAACGCCGTGGCGGTGGGCCACGGCGTTCCACCCGGGGAGGGCTCCGAAATCGGGCCCTGATCCATCTACTCGTTCTGCACCGCTTGGCACTGATCCCGCGCCCGGTGGCGTTCGGCGGCCGATGCCCCGGCCGCCGGACGTCCGGTATCGACGGGCTCAGCGGCGCCAGCGGTGGAAGGTGTCCCACTCCCGGGTGATCCAGGTGCCGTCGCCGACCGGCACCACGGTGTCGACCTCGGCCATCGGGTACTCGATGCGGCCGTGCAGGGCGCCGGTCGCCGGGTCGGCGAGCCAGTGGCTGTGCTCCTGCCAGCGGTCCTCGCCGAACAGGTACACCGCGGCCTCGTCGTACGGGTTGTGGAGCGTCACCATCGCCGTGTCGTCGTCCACGAACCCGCTCCAGGAGGAGATGTACGGGGCGTTGTGCACCGAGCAGTCGCCGGTGCCGGGGGCCGGGAAGTCGCCCAGGCCGAGCGAGGCGGTGACCTGGCGGGTGGGCAGGCTGTGCCAGCTGACGTCCCGTCCTCTGCGGTCGAGGGTCATGCAGCGGGTGTTCCGTGAGTCCGTGCCCAGGTAGTCGCGGTCGCCGAGGCGTAGGGCGCCCCGGTCCTGCGGCGCCGGCCCGCCCAGGACGATGGCCCCGGCCTCCCAGCGCGCCTCGTAGCGGGTATCGGCCGTCCGTCCTCCGGACACGGTCACGCCGGCGACCTCGCCGTGCTCGTCCCAGAGCAGGCCGACGGACCGTTCGTAGCCGCCGCACGGGAGCACGCTCCGCGCCAGCACCGTCCCCTGGGCGTCCAGGGTGAGGATCAGGGTGCGGTCGGGCAGGCCGGAGGGGAGCCGCAGCCAGATCCGGAGCTCCGTGTCCGCGCCGGCCGTGTCCGTCCCGACCGTCGAGAACGCGAGGTACCCCCAGCGGCCCACCTCCCAGGCGCCGTACGGCTGTTCCCACAACCTCCTGCCGTCCCGGGCGACGGCGACGTACCCCGTCGCGGTGCCGAAGACGGCGAACGACAGGTCGGGCGCCGGCCACACCCTCGGCCACGCGGTGGGCGCCGGGGCCGGGAACTCGGCTGCCGGCTCCGCCTGTTCCCGCAGCTCGTGGACGCGCAGCGACCCGGCGGTGTGGACCAGCAGCCGGGGAACGGGGCCGGTGGGGTCGATGAAGGCCTGGGCGCCGTGCGGGTCCGGGATCGGGTACGTGGCCACCAGTCGCGGTGTGATCGTCATGCCGGAATCCTCTCGCAGCGTACGGCTGGCGGGATCTTGGCGGCCTCAGGCGTTCACGCCACTCGTGGGGCGGGCCCGGGGATCAGAGGATGGAGCCGTCGCCGACCGGGGATGCCGGTCCGGATCCCCGCCCCACCAGCAGGAACACGAGGTAAGCCCCATGCCCGCCACCACGTCCCCCGAGATCACCAGCGCCGTCCTGAGCGTGCCCGCCGCCGCCCCGGCCGAGGCCGCCGCCCACTACGCCGCCCGGCTCGCCTTCGAGGCGGACGTCTCCGACGTCCACGCCGACCTCGCCTCCGGTGCACCCGGCGTCGTGGTCGTCGACACCCGCAGCGACGTCGCCTGGGCCCAGGGCCACATTCCCGGCGCCCTCCACATCCCCACCGCGCGGATCGCCGACCTGGCGCCCCACCTGATCGACCCGGCCCAGACCGTGGTCACCTACTGCTGGGGCCCCGGCTGCAACGGCGCCACCCGCGCCGCGCTGGCCTTCGCCCGCCTCGGCTACCAGGTCAAGGAAATGCTCGGGGGCTTCGAGTACTGGGCCCGCGAGGGCTTCGCCTACGACTCCGCCACCGGCCCCCAGCAGCGCCCCATCGACGACCTGACCGCCCCGCGCTCGGGCATCTCCTGCGCATGCTGACCCACACCGCACGGCCGGGCGGCACCATCCGCCCGGCCACCCCGGCCGACCTCCGGGCGATAGCCCACCTGTGCGCCGCCCACGCCGCCTTCGAACGCGCCAGTCCGGTGCCCGCCGACCTCGCCGAGCGCCTGGCGCCCGCACTGTTCTCGGCACCGCCGAGAGCCTGGTGCCTCGTCGTCGAGTGCGCCGGCGAACTGATCGGATACGCCACCTACTCCCGGGAGTTCTCCACCTGGCAGGCGGCCGACTACGTGCACCTGGACTGCCTGTTCGTCACCGAGGCCCACCGGGGCGAGGGCTGGGGGCACGCCCTGCTCGCCGCCGTGCGGACCGCGGCAGCGGCCGGCGGCGCCACCCAACTCCAGTGGCAGACACCGGACTGGAACACCGACGCCATCCGCTTCTACCACCGCGCGGGAGCCCACGGGCGGTCCAAGCTCCGCTTCGCACTTCCGGTGGGGCCGCAGCCGTCAGGCGTGGGCGTGGGGGACGGGCTTGCCGGTGACGGTATCGGCCAGGATCCCGGGTGCCGAGTGGGTGGTGCAGGACGGCCTTGAGCCGAACGCATTCCCCCGTCACCCCGCCAGGGCCGCGCGGAGGAACCGGAGGATCTCGGTTTGGGCGGCTTCGGCCTGGGGTTCTACGCCGGGCAGGGTGAGGAACGCGTGCTGCGCGCCCGGGTATTCGGAGAGCCGGGCCGGTGTCCCGGCCTCGCGCAGCCGCTCGGCGTAGCGGCGGCCGTGGTCGGCGACCGGGTCATGGGTGGGCACCACCACGAGTGCCGGGGCGAGTGCGCCCAGGTCGTCCGCGTAGAGCGGTGAGACGGCGGCGGCGTCGGTCTCCGACGGGGCGGCGAGCCGTTGGAAGAGCCGCAGTTGTGGCAGGGACAGGGTCGAGGTGTGTGCGTACTCGGCCATGGACGGGTAGCCGAACATCGTCCCGGTCACGTCGGCCACCGGGTTGACCAGGACCTGTGCCCTGAGTGTCAGGCCGGCCTCCCTGGCCCGGAGGGCGGCCAGGGCGCTGATCAGCGCGCCGCAGCTCTCGCCGAAGACGGCCGTGCGCGCCGGGTCGACGCCCCATCGCGCGGCGTGCCGCACCAGGTGGTCGAGGACGGCCCAGCCGTCGTCGGCGGCGTTCGGGAGCGGGTCGGTGGGGGAGAGGAGGCGGTGCTCGACCGAGACGACGAGTGCGGGGAGCCGGGCGGCGAGGTGGCTGTTGGTCCAGTCGCACTGGGCCGCCGTGCCGACGAAGCCGCCGCCGTGGACGTGCACCACCAGTGGCAGGTCGGCCTGCGCGTCGTCCTCGTCGCCTTCGGCCGGGGCCGGCCGGTACACCCGGACCGGGAGGTCGCGGCCGGGCAGCGCGATCCGCTGCCAGTGGATCGTGGCGCCGGGGTGTGGCTCTCCGAGGACGGCCCGAGCCGCTTCGGAGGCACGGAAGCGGTTCTCCGCCTCGCGGTAGGCGAGCAGTTCCCCGGTCGTGATCGTCCCGAAGTCCGGCTCCGGCGGCCGGGGCGCGGTGGTTGCGGTGGTGTTCTCACTCATGTGCCCTGCTCCTCTTCCGGCGCGATGCCGGGTGTCGTCGCGGTCGGACAACCCGATGCCGACATTATGCACGCACCGCGTGCAGCGGCGAGTGCATTAAGGAGCGCATTGGCGAGTGCATGCATTAGGCTCAGTCTGGACGAAAGGGGCGGGATGACTGGCCGCAGGCGATGGTCGACCGAGGAGATCCTGGACACCGCGGCGATGCTGCTGCGCACGGGCGACGCCGAGTCGTTCAGCGTGCGCAAGCTCGCCGCGGCCCTGGGGACCGACTCCTCCAGCCTCTACCGGCACTTCCGCAACAAGACCGAACTGCTGCGCGCGGTCGCCGACCGGGTCCTGCTGGCCACCATGGACGGCCACCGCCCCGAGGGCGACTGGAAGCAACGCGTCACCGCCCTGGCCCTGCGCCTGCGCGAGGCCTTCGGCGAGCAGCCCCAACTCGCCGCGATCTGGGGGCGTTACGGCTCCGGCGGCACCGGGTCCCGGCTGGTGATGGAGGAGTTGCTGCAGGCCCTGCGCGCCTCCGGCCTGCCCGACCCGGAGATCCCGGCGCGCTACCACCGGCTCGTGATCCTGCTCGCCGCGCTGATCTCCTCCGAGGCCGGCCTCAGCACCGTCAGCTCCGAGGAGTACGCGCAGGGCATGGAGCAGTTCCGCGTCGCCGTGCTCGGCGCCGACCCCGAGCACTTCCCCGCCCTGGCCCACTTCGCCCGCGACATCCGCCCCCTCGGCGCGGACCGCCGTACCGCGTTCGAGGAGATCCTCGCCGCCCAACTCGCCCACATCGAGGCCAAGTTTCCCTGAGCTTGTGGCTCGACGAATCCGGCCGACCGGCCGGAGACGTCCGACGCTCGGCGGCCTCCGGTCAGGCGGACCGCTCGGCGCCGTAGGGGCCGTGGCGCACCCGGAACCTCATGGGGCCGGCCTGGACGCGACGGTCCCCGGACTACCGGGGCCGCCGCGTCCAGGACCGGTTGGGCGCCGCTACGCGGTTCCGGCGCAGTTGGTGAACGTGGGCCTGGTCCGCGCGCTGTAGATGCTCGCGCCGCCGTTGTTGTCGTACTTGAGGGGCACGGTGATGGTGTCGTCGGCGGTCCAGGGGAAGCCCTGGGCGTCGAACGTGAAGGTTCCGGTGGCCTTGGTGGCCAGTTCGGACAGCGTGACCCACCCGTACTGGCGCGGAGGCACGCTCACGGTCAGCTTGCTGCCCAGCTCCTGCTTGAGGTCCACCGTGGTCGCGCCGTTGATCTCACCGGTGATTTCCAGCTCGACCTTGGCGAGACCGATGTCGCCGCCGACCTTCAGGCTTCCCCCCAGCTTGAAGCCGATGGTGTTGCTCCACCCCGTGGTGGTGCTCAGCGAGAACTCCCACGGGATCGTGGTCGAGGTGTCGTTGAACCAGATCGGGGAGACGCACTGCTCCGGCAGCGTGAACGGCGGTGTCTGGCTGCTCGTGGTCCACGAGCAGGTCGCAGTGTCCTTGTTGCACCGGGCGGCCGCGTAGTCCACGGCGGTGTTCCACGCCGTCTGGTAGACCTCGGTGGGCAGCGTCCACTGCTGGTACGGCGTGTTGTCGCACCGGTAGGTGTACGCCCAGTTGTCGCTGGCGGGAGGTATCTGGACGGTCAGGCAGGAGTTGTCGCCGACCTGGCGGATCCTGAACGCCTTCTGTGCCGATCCGGCGACCGGTTGGAAGTACCACTGTTCGGACGCCCGCCCGTCACAGGGCTGTTGCCGCAGTTGGTAGCCGGCGGTGGTCAGGTCCACGCACTTGCCGGTGGTGGCGTTGGCGATGGCGAAGCCCGAGCCGAGGCTGGTGCCCGTGTTGATGCGCCACGTGGTGGCGGACCCCGGCGCCGGGTTGACGGAGATGGCCGCGTTGTCGTCGTAGCTGCCGTCCTGGACGTCCAGCAGCTTCCCGTTGCTGACGTTGGTGAACGTCAGCTGGACCAGTGCCGTGACCGACGCACCGCTCTCCTCATGCGCGGCAGCAGGGGACGTCATGATCCCCACGGCCGCGCACAGCACCGCCGCGACAACGGTCGCTCTCCTCCATAGGGTTGGTCTTCTTGTTGCTCTTCTTGTCACCGATGTGCTCCTTTCGTCGTGCCCCTACGGCCTGTGCCCTGGGGAGTTGACCTTGTTGGACAGGTTGCCCTTGCCGCCGAGCTCGTCGATGAGCGAGGCCTCCGCCTTCTCGCGAGAGCCCTTGCCGCCGGGGACGTGGACGAGGAGGACGTCGTCACCTTTCTCCGTCCTGCCGTTCCTGACGTGTTCACCCAGTCGACGGTCGAAGTCATTGGTCTGCCCCACGTACAGCCGCCCCTGCGGGTCCGCCCTGTCCTTGAACGCGTAGACCCCCTCCTGCGGAAGGCCACAGCTGTTGTTGTGCACCAAGACCGGCGTCGGCCCCGCCAGCACGAAATAGGTATGGATCTGGCCAACGGTGAGGTTGTAGACGGTCTGGCCATCGACGTCCCCGCGATCGTTCACCGCCGTGACGGTCACGGCGTCGGCGCCGCGTGGGCCGCGGACCTGGTCGCCGCGTCGCAGGTCGCCCGCGTCCGTCCAGCCTCGGCCTTGGACCCAGATGGGGTGATTGGCGGTGGCGGTGATCGTCGTCGGGGTCCGGGTGTCGAGGCCGATGTCGATCAGGTGTTTCGTGCCGTGGCCGACGATGACGTCCGTGACGGGTTCAGCCGCGGTGTGACCGGTGGCCGGGTCGGTGGCTTGGACCTGGTCGCCGATCTGAACGGAGCTGATGGGTTTGGTGGTGCCGTCGGCCATCACCACAGGGGTGTCCGTGGCGAAGGAGTTGCACTTCTCCGCGGCTTGGGCGGCTTTGCCGACGGTCGACGCTTCCTTCGCGGCGGATCTTGCGAGGGTGCTGGCGAGCTTGCCGCCGGGGACGGCACCGAGCGCGTCCATGGCGGCTTCTTTGTAGTGCCCTTGCGCCAGTTGCCCGGCCGCGGCCGCGCCAGAGGCGACCGTCCCGATCGGGCCCGGCACGAAGGCCACCACTTCCGCCGCCTTGGTGGCGGTGGAGACGACCGATTTCCAACCGAAGGTGCCGGCGAGGTCCAGGCCGTTGATCGGGTCCGCGTTGACGTAGTCGTAGTCGTTGGCCGACCCGCCCTGCACCGGGTCGACCTGCAGGAAGCGGCCGAGCACCGGCAGGTAGACGCGTGCGCCCATCTCGATGGCCTGCTGGCCGGCCAGGTGCTCCACCGGCCGCTCGTGCTGGCCCAACCACCCGAAGTCCATCCCACCGGCCGCGGTGGCCGGGACGGAGATGTCGGTCAAGGCGCCGGTGGCGGGGTCGATGTTCTGGCCGTACGGGTCGTAGAGGCGGATGTCGCCGGTGCGGGTGGCGGACCCGTCTGCGGTGAACAGCACGTCGCCGTGGATGTTCGGATAGGCCCAGTTGGTGGTGGCGGCCTTGTCGTAGTTCTTGGTCAGCAGCACCCCGCCGGGCAGCGCCACGATGCGCTGGAGCAGGCTGCCGTCCTTGCCCAGGATGAGGTCCGCGTCGTCGTGCTTGGAACTGTAGGAGTAGCGGGTGGTCCCGTTCTTCGACACGTCGGCGGCACCGGCGATCGTGCGGGCGATCAGCCGGTCGGCCGGGTCCCTGGTGTAGGAGATCGACGTACCGGACGCGGTCGTGGTCTGGACGTGCCGCCTGGTGGAGTCGTAGCCGAGGGTGTCGCCCCCGAGCGTGACCGTGTCGCCGTGGGTGTCGTAGGCCACTGTCAGCGTCAGGCCGCCGCTGGTGGAGGTCAGCCGATCGGCGTCGTCGAAGCAGTAGGTGGTGGTGACCGCCGGAGCGCCTTCGAGGCTGTCGGTGGACGAGGTCCGGTTGGTGTTCCGGCCGGCCGCCTTGTTCGTACCGCAGCCCTCGGCCGGGTCGAACCGGTAGCCGAGCTGGTGGTGCGGGACGGTCGCCGCGGTCAGTCGGCCCAGGGCGTCGTAGGTGTACGAGTAGTTCGCGACGGGCTTCCCGTCCGCGGTCACTGCGTCGTCGGTGACGCGGTTGTCGCGGGAGCGGGCGACCGTGTCGACCACCGTGGATGCCGAGGTCTTCCACGTCAACGCCGATGACTTGCCCGCGTCGTTGCGTGCCAACGAGGCGAGGCGGGATCCATTGCCGTAGGCGACACCGGCCAGTTCGGCGGCGGCGTCGTAGGCGGGGGTGGCGGCCGTGACCCCGTCCACCGTGACGTTGGTCAACTGGTTGGCGGTGTTCCAGGCGTATGCCACCGTACTGGACACGCCCTTGACGGTGGTGGTGTCCGTCGTCAGCCGCCCGACCTGGTCGTAGGTGGCCGTGGAGGTGACGCCGTTGGCGTCGGTGTAGCCGACCTCCTGGCCCAGCAGGTCGATCACGGTGGTGATCGACCCGTTCTCGTCGGTCACCTTCGAAGTCAGCGGGTCACCGCCGACGGCGTAGTCGGTGACGACGGTGCGCGCCGCCTTGCCGCCGTAGGCGGGCGCGCTCTTCCTCACCACCCGACCGCGTACGTCGTAGCTGTTGCAGGCCCATGCCTCGTCGTTGATGCGCTGGGCCACCACACGGCCGGCCTCGTCGTACACCGTCTCGCCGGTGAGCGCTGGTCCGTTGCCCGGTTTGGCGGCCGTGGCGGTCTTGGCCATGCCGCCCTGGTTGGCGGCGGGAGCGTTCGGGTCGCAGGGGTTGGCGCGGCTCTCGCTGTCGCCGTAGTAGACGGTCGTGCCGCGCTTGTCGGGGTTGGCGATGTCGCCGGCGGGCATGGCCGTGGCCAGCCTGCGCAGATAGCCCTCGCCAGGCCGCTCGTAGGTGGTCCGGGCGGTCAGGCCCAGTCCGCCGGGGTCAGCCGTAGTGGACACCGGGAGCCCGTACGCCGGGTCGATGCCCGCGCCCGGATCCGAGTAGCTGCTGGCGGTGTGCCTGGACGGCGCCCGTTCCTTGTCCCCGCCGGAGGTGTCGTCGGTGGTCGTACCCGTCGCCCACCCGTACCGGGGCGCGAGGTTCGTCCCGGGCACCGGGGCGGGGGCGCCGGCGCCGGGCGGGGTCCAGGTGAAGTCCAGGGCTCCGGTCGTGCCGGAGCGGTTGTAGTAGTCGACGCGGACACGGTGCCGGCCGCCGGCCGTGGTGTTGACGTACTTTCCGGTGACCGCGGTGGCGGATTTGTCGCCCCAGCCGTCGACGGTCAGGACGTCGTCGACCCACAGGCGGACCCCGTCGACCGCGGTGAACCCGAGGCCGTACTCCCCGGCGGCCGGGAACTGCAGCTCGCCGGTGAAGCGTGCGGACCAGCCGCCGGTGTTCGCCACCGGCGGGCTCGCCGCCCACGACCGTGACAGTGCCCCGTCGGCGGCGCCGACCCCGGTGGCGAACACCGTCGGGACACCCGCCAGCTCCGGGTTGTCGTAGAAGGCGGCGGACAGCCCCGCCAAGCCCTCGTCGTAGGTGGTGTGGGTGTGCGGCATCGTGGCCGCGCAGGCGGGTGTCGGGGTCTGGCCGGTGAAGCAGGACGCCGGCGCGGGCCCGTACTTGTCGACCGGGCGGTCGGCGTGGTCGTAGACCGTGGTGGAGCGGCGGCCCGCGCTGTCGACGGACGCGGTGGCCTGGTCCTTGGTGTTCCACTCCGCGGCGATGCTCGCCCCGGTGAAGTCGGTGGTGACCAGGGCGCGGCCGGCGTCGTCGTAGGTCACGGTGCGCGAACGGGTGGAGTCGTACACCCCGGCCAGAGCCACGGTGGCCTGCTTGCGCTCCAGGTAGTACTGGTAGAAGTGCTCGGCACGCAGCCCGCTCGAACGGCCGTCCGGGGCAGGTGCCAGCACCTGCACCGCGCGCAGGGCGGGCGGCTCCTGGGGTAGTTCGGTCACGGAGTCGTAGCCGATGACCGTACAGGCGGCGGCGATGTCACCGGTGTTGGTGCACCCGTTCTCCGCGGACGGGGCCTGGTGCGCCACCCAGTCGTAGGCCAGGCTGCCGCGGATGGTGGCCAGCGGCCCGATGCTGTCCAGGGCCTTCTGCTTCTCCTCCTCGTTGTCCCCGGCCTGGTCGTAGCGTTGCTTGGCCGAGGCCCGGCCGAGGTAGTCGAAGTCCTGCATGACCGCGCCGGGATTCTCGACCCGGGCCAGGGTGCCCATCTGGTACCACAGCCGGGTCTCGCTGCCGTCCCAGTAGCGGACCCGGCACAGCATCTGCGGCGGTGCCGGGTCGGAGCCCGGCGGCCGGGACGCTGCGCCGTAACAGCCGTCGCTGCCATCGGTGTTGTAGAACAGCTGGTGCGACCGGCCGGAGACCGGGTCCTTGATCTGGGTCAGCCGCGGCGGTGTCCCGCTGTAGACGTACTGCAGTGCGGCCGGTTTCCTGCCGTCCAGCACCGACTCCACCGCCGCGAGCGTGCCGTCGGGGTTGAACAGCGAGACGGTGTCGCCCTCGGTGAGCGTGATCCGCCCCGAGGCGTCGAAGGCGAGCACGCCGTCCTCACCCACCGGCGGCGTGTAGCCGCCGGAGGAGGCCTTGGCCCAGGTGTGCTTGCCGCCGGCTCCGTCGGTGAGCACCACCGAACCGTCCAGCATCTCGGCATGGCTGTAGCCGCTGGACTGCGCCGACAGCGTCCACCCCGCCGGCAACGACTCCGAATCCGACGAGAACAGCCACTCCGTCGGCACGATCCGCGGTTCGAGGTTGTGGCTGCGCTGGTCATCGGCGCCGACGGAGCTCTTGGCCCACAGCACCATGCGGGGACGCTGGTCCGAGTGGTGGTACAGCTCGACGCGGATCGGCACCAGCTGGCCGGCCTTCAAGGCGACATCGTGGTCCTGGTGCGGGCCGGGCAGCAGGAAGTCGTCCCCGGGATCGGCGGGGTCGGGGTTGTCGTAGACCAGCTTGTCGCCCAACCAGACCCGCGCGCCGTCGGTGTGCGCGCCGGCGAACCGGAAGTCCCCGGTCACCGGGGCCTTGAACTGGCCCTCCCAGCGCACGACGAACCAGTTCTTGTCCAGGGCCGGCGGCATCGGGTTGTCCCGCCACGGCAGGTTGTCCGGGTTGCCGGTCCACGGGATGCCCCAGTCCAGGTTGACCTGCGACTCGCCGCGCACCATCACCGGGGTCGCGTCCGGGGCGCCCGCGTGCCGCGCATCGTTGAAGTACGAGGCGCGCACGCCGTGCGGGGCGCCCTGCCGGGAGTTGTAGGCGAGGTTCACCCCGGCCGGTCCGCCGACGGTCTGGAACGCGGGCCCGGCGGCCTCGACGTGCGCGTTGCCGTTGAACAGGTTCACCGTCACCGGGCCCAGGTGGTCGGTCGGTGCCGGCCCCGGGTCGCCGACCCGCTGGTTGACCGTGAAGTGCCCGACCCACTGCGGCGGCGTCGCGGTCGTCTCGCCGGACATCGCGGTGGCCGCCGTCCAGGTGTAACGGCCGCCGTCGTGCAACACGTGCTTGGGGACCGTCCACTGCGGCTGGTCGAGGCACCCGGAGTCCACCACGCTGCCCGAACGACCGTCGAACCCGGTGGAGATCTTGAAGCAGTACAGGACGCCGTCACCGGCCGCGGCCACCTGCAGCGCAGGCGTCTCCGTACCCACCACGGCACCATCGACCGGGGAGACCATGCTGGTCTGCGGCGCCGCCGGGGCCGCGGCGCGCGCGGATCCGTGCGCGCCGAACCGCGGATGCCCGCCGGTCGCCAAGGGCGCGAAGTCGGCCTTCGGCTGCCGCACTTCGGCCCGCGGCTGCTGCTCGGCCGCTGACGGGACCGACAGGATCGGCAGATCCCGCGGCACCGTCCTCGACGCCGCGGACGCGGACGCCTGTGCCGATGGCAGGACTCCCGCCTGGAGTAGCGAAGCCACCAACACCGTCGCCACCGCGAAGACGATCCACCGCAACCACGACCGCGCGGACGACCGCGCTCTGCCGGCACCTGTGGACAAGGCCCCTCCCATGCCGTCGACGCCCGCCGGAACCCGCGACATGGCAGGACGCGGGTCCACCTCATCCACTCCCGGCTGGAACGCCTGGGCGGGGACTGAAATCCTCCGCGACCGGCGGGTCCTGGGGAACAGGTGCCGTACACCTTGGCCGGAACCACCGAACCGCCGGACCTTCAAACGGAACGCCCGCTGCCCGGTCCGGCCGCCACCGCCGCGTTGTCCTGTCAGGGACATGTCTTGGCGCGTGCTCCCGGGTGCCTCTAAGCGGAGTCGTGGAACCGCCGGACACCCGGTTCCCACTTGGCCGGAACCGTACGGCCGAAGTGACGGAAATCGGTGAACCGGTAGAGCTCAGCCAGGCCTTCGACCGTGTCGACGGGCAGCGACTCGTGGTTACGCCGGGCGATCTCCAGCAGCGTCTCCGGCTGGATCGACCCCTCCAGATGCACATGCAGTTCGATCTTCTGCGTCGTCATGTGCGGGAGCCTTGAACGGATCGGACAGGTGTCCGCCCGGCGGCCGACTGCGTACGGAGCGGACCGTCGCCTTGCTGGACAGGAGGCCGAAGCGACGAGCAACGGAACGGTGGGACCGGCACACCCGCACGCGGGGAGCGGACTGCACCATGTCCCCCACACGAGCACGGCTCCGAGGTCGACCCACCGAGCGAAGCCAGGCCCGACCGATCCACGGATATGGACAGTCGCTCGGTACTGGGCCGGTGGTGGCGGCGGGGGGTGTGGCTAGGGGGTGTCGGTGGCGATCACGGTCCATGCCTTGGCCGAGGTGTCGTCCAGCCGCAGGTCGAAGGTGAAGGCGATCGGCCTGCGCTTGTGCGCGTCACCGCGCAGCACCTGTTCGGTGCGGCGGTCGACTTCGTAGTAGACGCCCTGCGCGTCGACCGCGACGCGGAAGACGACCGGCTCGCGTGAGACCAGCGAGCGCACCGTGACGGACGTGACGGTGGCCTCGCGCAGGACGGTCCGGCGGGGCGTGCGGACGGGGGTGAAGTCGAGGCTGCCGTCGTTCATGACCCATTCCTCGAGGAACCGCTCGACGGCGACCTCGAGAACCGCTCTGTCGAAGCGGCCGTCGAGGACGCTCAGATCGCCGGCGGCGGTGTCGGCGTCCGTGCTCCACGAGATGTTGGTGAGGGAGAGGACATCGCTCGCCCCGGTGACCGTGCTCTTCTGCGCGACCTCGAGCACCGCGTCCCGGGCGACCTCTTTCTGGTCCCAGCCGTCGGTCTCGATGGCGCTGCTCAGGTGGTGCGCTCCCTCGCCGGCCTGCTCGAGTGAGGACACGATCCACTCGCCGGCCGCGCTCTTGCGCAGTGTCCAGTACTCGACCGGGCGCGTCGAGCCGTCCTTGCGCACGGCCTGCCGGCCGTCGCCGCTGCGTACGTAGTCGCGGAGCGTCGCGGTGATCCGGAAGGTCACGGTGTCGTTCAGCTCGCCCGCCCGGTTGGCGACGTGGACCAGCTCGACCACCGGACCGTCGACGATCTCCACGACGTTGACCTCGCCACGCGATTCGTAGTCGCGCAGCTCCTCGGCCCACTTGCCGTACAGCACGGGGGACAGGATCTGCTGCAGCGTGGCGTGGTCGTGTCCGGTCCAGGCCCGCTGGGCCGTCACGTACAGCCACACGGCGCGGCGCTCGAGTGCCGCGCGGTCGAAGGTCGCATCGGTGTCGGCGATGGCATCGACCCGGGCCGAGACCCGGGCGGCGCGCTCGCGCGCCTGGGTGTCCGCGCGGTGCGCCGTGCGGTCCGAGACCGTGTTCAGGTCGCCTGCCAATGCCGCCTTGCGGCGCCGGGACCTGAGCCACAGGATCAGCAGGACCACGGCCACGATCACCAGCACGGCGACGAGCCCACCGCCACCGGCTCCGAAACCGGTCCCGAAGCCGGTCCCGAAGCCGACTCCGGAGCCGCCGCCAGTCGACCCGTGGAAGTCGGCACCGCCGCCGCCATGGCCGCCCCCGCCCCCGCTGCCCCCGAACCCGTGACCGCCGCCCCCACCACGGGCATAGGCGGCCGTCGGGCTGCTCAGCGCGACGGCTCCCGCGACCACACATATCCACCGGCGGACGCGCACAGGGCCTTCCCTTCAAGAAACCGCAGATCTTCCGGACAACCGCAAGCGTACAAGCCGGGGGTGTGCGGGCAGCTCCGGGACCAATGGGCCGCCTTGCAGGGAGCGACGGCGGGCCCGCCGGGGCCGCGGGCCGTGGAACCGACGAGCCCAGCGGCATGGGGACTTCCAGGACGCGGACCAGGTGACGGCCGTCCTCGCCGCTGGCCGGACGATCCGGGCGGACCACCTGATCGGCGCCGACGGCGCCCGAAGCTTCGTCCGCTCCGCCCTCGGGATCGGCACCTCGGGCCCCGGCAAGCCGGGCCAGGCCAAGAACAACACCCTGTTCCGGTGGCTCGGATCCGACGACCCGGGCGTGACCTCAGGGCTTCCATCCGTGACCCGGTGAGCCTAGGGCGCCCCGTCGCCGGTGGCCGGCGGACCGGTTCGCGTCGGCTCGGGTCGGCCCGCACTTCGGTCGACCGGAGTGGACTGCGGCGGAAGGGCGCGGCGGTGGCGCACCGGGGAGAGGAAGACCGGCAGGAAGGCCGTCGCGATCAGAGCACCGCCCACCCACAGCGCGAGGTGCACGCCGCCCAGTTGGCCGATCGCGCCGGCGATCGCGGAGCCGACGGCGAGGGCTCCGGTGAGAAGGAAGCGGAAGGTGGCGTTCATCCGGCCGAGCAGGGGGTCGGGGGTCATCCGCTGGCGCAGGCTCACGCCGAGCACGTTGTCCATACCGATCTTGAACATGGCCAGGACCCAGCCGCACCCGGCGAGCCACAGCCAGGCCCCGTGGCCGGCCAGCGGCACCAGCAGGCCGGTCGGGGACAGCCAGAGGCCGGCCAGGGCGAGGGTACGGCCGTGGCCGAGTCGGGCGGCCCATGGGCGGGCGCACCGGGCGCCGAGCAGCAGGCCGGCCCCGCCCGCCGCCCAAAACAGGCCCAGGGTGCCTGCGGACAGGCCGAGTTCGCGCAGGAAGAGGAACGGGAGCGTGGTGTTGACGATCTGCGAGCCGAGGTTGGCGAGGGTGGCGGTGAGCGCGAGCGCCCGGAGTTCCGGATGGCCGAAGACGTGGCGCAGGCCGTCCGCGATCTGGTCCCGCAGCCGGGCGGGCGGTCCGGGGGCGGGGGAGGCCGGGGACCGGTGCAGTGCGGTGAGTTGCAGGGCGGAGGCGAGGTAGCACGCGGCCGTGGCGGCGACCGCCACCGGAGCCGTCAGCACCTGGACCAGCGCGCCGCCCGCGCCGCGCCCGGCGACGTTGCCGAGGGCGATCAGGCTCACCACGGCGGCGTTGGCCCGTACCAGCGCGTCCCGGCCGACGAGGTGCGGGAGCGCGCTCTGTGAGCCGATGTCGAAGAAGACGGTCGCGGCGCCGTTCAGCAGCACGACCACGGACAACTGCCAGACTGTGAGGGCGTGTTGCCACCAGGCGAGCGGTACGGAGGCGAAGAGCAGGGCGCGGGACAGGTCCGCGGTGATCAGCACCCCGCGGTGGTGCAGCCGGTCCACCCAGGCTCCGGCGGGCAGGCCGATGAGGAGGAAGGCGGCGGTGCCCAGCGTCCCGAGCAGGCCGACCACGGCCGGAGTCGCGTCGAGGGCGGATACGGCGATGAGCGGGACGGCGACGTAGCTGACGTTGGTGGCGAGCTGGCTGAGCATGGTCGCGGCGAACAGGGTGCGGAAGTCCGTTACCCGCCAGGGGGATTGGGTCGTCATCGTCACCTCGCGCCGGCCGGTGCGGGGGCCTTGCGCAGCCGGGTCAGCGCCACCCCGGCGAGTACGACGGCCATTCCCGCGAGGGTCCTCGGGCCGACGGGCTCGCCGAGGACGAGCGCGCCCAGCAGGATCGAGACCACGGGCAGCAGGTAGCCGACGGTGGCGGCATCGGTGGCGCCTTCGCTGGCGATGATCCGGTAGGTGAGGTGGAACGTCACCCCGGTGGCGAAGACCCCGAGCACGGCCGCGGCGATCAGCGGGGTCGCGCCGGGATGGGCTGGCGGTGAGCCGCCCGCGGGAAGTGCCAGCGCGGTCAGTCCGGTCGCGGCGATCAGCTGGGCGGCGGACAGGGAGAGGGTGGGCGTACCCCGGCCGACCAGGTGGCGCCGCATGTAGCCGAAGGCGATGGCGTAGCTCAACGAGGCGCCGAGGACGGCGAGGGCGCCCCAGCCCAGCGCCCGGCCGTGCTGCCAGGGCGCGAAGATCAGCAGCGTGCCGCCGAACCCGAGCAGGAGCCCGCCCAGGCGGAACGGGCCCGGGCGCTCGGTGCCGACGGCGAGACCGATCAGCAGCGACCACAGCGGAGTCGTCGCGCTCAGCACGCCGGCCAGGCCGGAGTCGACGCTCTGCTGGCCGAGGCTGAGCAGGGTGAACGGCAGGGCGTTGCAGAAGAAGGCGGCCACCACGATGTGCCGCCAGGTCCCGGCCGAGCGCGGCAGCCGCAGGCCCCGGGCGAAGCACAGTGCCACCAGGACGACCGCCCCCAGGGCGCAGCGGACGACCGTGACCTGGGCCGGCTGCAGGCCGTCCAGGGCCAGTCGGATCCACAGGAAGGTGGATCCCCAGAGCAGCGCGAGGATTCCCACGCGTGACCAGTACAGGCTTGCGGTTCTCATGGGAGGAACGCTGCCCGGGCCCATTCGACAGCACAAGCGAAAAGATCTTCAGGTCCGTTAAGCTGGGCTACATGATCGATGTGAGGCGCATGCAGGTGCTGCGGGCCGTCGTCAGCAGCGGCTCGGTCACCGCCGCTGCGGCCAACCTGGGGTACACCCCGTCAGCGGTGAGCCAGCAGATCGCGACCCTGGAGCGGGAGGCCGGGATCGCCCTGCTGGAACGGGCCGGCCGGGGCGTCCGTCCGACGGAGGCCGGACGGCTGCTGACCGAGCACGCCGCCACCATCAGCCGCAACGTCGCCGAGGCGGAGACCGCCCTGGCCGAACTGCGGGCCGGCCGGACCGGCCGGCTCTCCATCCGCTACTTCGCGACCGTCGGGGCCCGGCTGGTCGCGCCCGCCGTCGCCCGGGTGCGCCGGGAACACCCGGGGGTGCGGATCGACCTGCGGCTGCACGACCCCGAGGACCCGTTGGGCGAGGTGGCGGACGGCCGAGCCGACCTCGCGCTGGTGATCGGCGGCACCGAGGAACCGGCGCCGGGCGTCCGGACGGTCCACCTGCTCGACGACGCGTACGTGGCGGTCCTCCCGGCGGACCACCCGCTGGCCGCGAAACGTGTCCTCGACCTCGCCGACCTGGCCGAGGAGCCGTGGGTCGGCAGCGAGCCGCCGGGCCCCTGCCTGGAACCCGTGCTCCAGGCCTGCGCGGCCGCCGGTTTCAGCCCCGACTTCGTGGTGGACGGTCAGGACCATGCCACCGCCCGGGGTTTCGTCGCCGCCGGGCTCGGGGTGGCCGTGATGCCGAGGCTGGGGCTCAGCAGCCGCCACCCCGGCGTCGTGGTCCGCCGGGTGCGCCGCCCCGAACCGGTCCGTACCGTCCACGCCGCCGTCCGGGAGACCGCACTGGCCCACCCGGCGGTGCGCGGCCTGCTCGACGCGCTCCGGGAGGCGGCCGACCGGCCCTGACGGCTCAGCGCCGGGCGGTGCCGGGCGTGACCGGGCGGCACCGGCGGCACCGGGCGTGACCTGCCGGGACCTGCCGGGGGCGGCCACGGCCGGTACCGGTCGGCGAGCTCGCCGTCCGTTGGTACGAGGCCGTCGGCGTCCAGGACGGGGAGGACGTCGTCGAAGCCTCCGTGGTGAAGCGCTGCGCCAACACCTTCACCAAACTCGACCTCGACCCCGCCGAAGGCGACCGCCGCGTCCTGGCCGTCCTCACCCGCCTCCGTGCCGCACGGCCGGACAGGGCGGGAGGTCAGCGCTGCTCCCACTGCTCCTTCGTGATCTCGAACTGCACGCCGCCGAGGTCGGCGCCCTCGACCATCAGCATGTCGTCCGGGGTGGGGAGGGGATGGGAGAACGTCATGCCCACCTTCTCCATGACGTTGCGCGAACTGCGGTTCAGCGCCATCGTCGCGGCCCAGACCATGCGCAGGTCGAGCTCGCCGAACCCCTTGCGCAGCAGGGCCCGCGAGGCCTCGGTGGCGTAGCCCTTGCCCCAGGCCGCCTGCCGCAGCCGGTACCCGAGCTCGGCCTCGTCCTTCGGGCCGTCCTTCGCGGGTCGCAGACAGAACCAGCCGATGAACTCCCCGCCGTCCTTCTCGAACGCGGCGAACAACCCGAGCTCGCCGCCCCACCTCTCGTAGCCGGCGATGATGTTCGGCAGATGGCTCTCGCGGACGACCTCCGCAGGCGTCCCCTCCCCACCGGAGAGGAAGCGCATCACCGCCGGATCGCTGTCCAACTCGATCAACAGGTCCGCGTCGTCAGCAGTGAATCGGCGCAGCGTCAGGCGCTCGGTCTCCAGATAGATGGTCATGCAGCGGATCATTCACGAACCACCTGAGACCCTCAACGCATTTACGGGGGCCGTCAGGAGACACCACGGGCATCCTCGAACAGATGCGGGTCTGACGACCCATCGGGGCGGCCCACCTCCCTCCCGGGAGGCGGACACCCCGGCGCACCCCGGCGCACCCCGGCCGCTACACCCGGTTCGCGGCCTGCTTGACGGTCCGGATCACCGGCGCGGTCTCGACGTGGGTGACGGCCGGCAGGGCCGCGACCCGGGTGGTGAGGTACCGGTACAGCGCCCGATGGTCGGCGCAGACCACGCTGGCGTACAGGTTGGTCGGCCCGGTGGTGGCGCAGGCGAAGGCCACCTCGGGGTGCCCGGCCAGGGTTTCGCCGGCCTCCTCCAGGTGCGGGGGAGCGACCGAGAGCCACAGCAGGGTCCGGGTGCCGATGCCGAGCAGGCGCGGGTCGCAGTCGAGGTCCAGGTAGAGCACCCCGCGTTCGCGCAGCTCCGTCATCCGGCGCCGGACCGTCGTGGGTGACCAGCCGGTCACCGCGGCCAGCTGTTCGAACCCGGCGCGGCCGTCGGCGGCCAGGGCGGCGAGCAGCCGGCGGTCTCCGTCGTCGAGCCGTACCGGGCCGGGCCGGTGCGGCAGCGGGGGCGGGCGCAGCGCCTCGACGGCCGTGGCGTCCAGCGGGCCGAGTTTGGCGATCAGGCTGTCCGGGCCGCCGTAGAAGGAGTGCAGGACGGAGTGGGCGCTGACACCCTCGACGCGCGGGGTGCGGGGGAGCCGGGCCAGCAGCAGGGCCTCGCTGTCGGCGTCGGTCTCGGTGCGGACGGAGCAGGTGATCTCGGTGCCGCCGGAGGTGAGGCTCACCCAGGACGTGTCGGGGCGCCGGGCGAGCGCCTCGGCGACCGCGACCGACGCGTTGGGCGCGCAGCGCACGCGCAGCAGCCAGAGCACCGCGCCGAGCGCGGTCGGGTCGACGCCGCCGAGCACCCGCAGCGCGCCGGTGGAGCGCAGCGCGGCGTAGCGGCGGGCGACGGTGCGGTCCGACACCCCGAGGGCGGCGGCGATCGTGCTGAACGGGGCCCGGCCGTCGATCTGCAGGGCGTGGACGAGGCGGCGGTCCAGCTCGTCGTAGTCGGATTCCACCGTGCCGAGGGTAGTCGGCGTCGGATACCGGCACCATCGGGCCCCTCACTGGCCCAAGGCCCCCCGGCGGACGGAGCGTTGGTCCCGTCGCCAGGACGACCGGCCGGGACGGCCGGCCGACACCGCGGCCGGGAACCACCGGCCGGGACCACGGCCGGGAACGACCGGCCGGCTGGGCGACCGATCGGCGGAGCAGCCGATCGACGGAACCAGGGAGGAACCATGGACACCGACGTACTCGTGGTCGGCGCGGGCCCCACCGGGATGACGGCGGCCGGTGAACTGCTGCTGGCAGGGGCCAGGACCGTACTGGCCGACCGGCTGCCGGAGCGCAGCACCCTGTCCAGGGCGGGCGGCGTGCAGACCCGCACGCTGGAGGCGCTCGACCAGCGCGGGCTGCTGGCACCGCTGCTGGCCGGCGGGGACCACCCGGTCGGCGACGGCCACTTCGCGGGCATCCCGCTGGCGCCCGTCCAGGCCCCCGAGGCCGAAGCGGCCCGGACGGCCTTCCGCCCCCGGCAGCCCTGGCGCTCCGTCCCCCAGGTCGAACTGGAGGCCTTCTTCGAGCGCCACCTCGCCGATCAGGGCCTCCACGTCCGGCGCGACCACGAACTGGTTGGCCTCAGCCAGGACGAGGACGCCGTCACCGCGACCTTCGCCGACGGCCGTGCCGTCCGCGCCCGCTACCTCGTCGCCGCCGACGGCGGCCACAGCACGGTGCGGTCCCTGCTGAAGGCCGAATTCCCGGGCCGGGCAGGCACCTTGACCACCATCGCCGCCGATGTGCGGCTGAGCGGCGCCGACGGCCTGCCGACGCACCACCGCGCTGCCGACGGCGCCTGGGCGGGACTGTTCCCGCTCGGCACCGACGGCCGGGGCCGGCCGCTGCGCCGGCTCGCCATGGGCGGGCCGGGCCGGTCGCTGCCCAGGGACGTCCCGATCACCGAGGAGGAGATCCGCGACGGGCTGCGCGCCGTGTTCGGCGAGCGGGTGCAACTGCTCGAACTCTGCCACGCCCGCCGGATCACCAACGCGGCCCGGCAGGCCGCCCAGTACCGGCACGGGCGGGTGTTCCTGGCCGGCGACGCCGCCCACGTCCACCTCCCGCTCGGCGCCCAGGGCATGAACGGCGGCATACAGGACGCCTTCAACCTGGGCTGGAAGCTCGGCGCCGCCGTACGGGGCTGGGCGCCGGACGGCCTGCTCGACAGCTACCACGCCGAACGCCACCTGGCCGGGGCGCTGGCGCTGCGCAACGTCCAGGCGCAGAGCCTGCTGATGGACTGGGTGGGCACCCGCGACCCGGACGTGCTGGCCACCCGGGACGTCTTCGTCGAGCTGAGCGAACTGCCGGACGTGCGGCGCCACTTGGCCGCCCTGATGTCCGGAACGGCCATCCGCTACCCGATGCCGGACGGTGGCGACCACCCGCTCCTGGGGCGGCCCGTGCCGGACGTCGACCTCGGCCCGGCCCGGGTGTACGAACTCCTGCGGTCCGGGCGCGGCGTGCTGCTCGACCCCGAGGGCACCCTCGCCGAGGCCGCCGCGCCCTGGTCGGACCGGGTGGACCGGGCCGGCCGGGGTGCGCCCGTCGAGCCGATGCTGATCCGTCCGGACGGCCATGTCTGCTGGGTGGGCACCCCGGCGACCCTGCGGCCGTCCCTGGCCCGCTGGTTCGGCGCGCCCTCGGCCGGCTGAGCGTGACCGGGCCCGCCGGTCGCCTGGTGTTCAGGTGGCCGGCGGGTAGCCGCGGGCGCGGACGAGGTCGTGAACGAGGGCGGTGAAGGCGCGGGTGGCGGCGCTGCGGTAGGCGTCGGCGCGGTGCAGGAGGGTGACGGTGCGGGTGGGCAGGGGCGGGTCGAGCGGGATCCGGGCGAGCCGGGGGTGGTCGTGGGTGACGGCGTCCGGCAGCACGGTGGCGAGCGGGGTGCGCTGGACGACCTCGGTGAGGGCCTGGATGGAATTGGCCTCGACGGCGATGCGCGGGCTGACGCGGTGGCGGGCGAAGTAGTCGTCGATGTGCCCGCGGGTGGCGAAGTCGCCGCTGAGCAGGGCGAGTCGGTGCTCGGCGAGGTCCCGCACGGGCAGCGGGCCAGCAGGCAGCCGGCCGACGCCGGTGACCAGGGTGAGGGTCTCGGTGAACAGGTCGGTGGCGGTGACGCCGGGCGGGTGGGGGCCCCGGAAGGCGATGCCGAGGTCGAACTCGTCGGTCAGCAGGCCGGTTTCGATGCCGTCCTGGCTGGTCTCCCGCACGGTGAGGGTGATGCCGGGGTGCCGCTCGTGGAGTCCGGCGGCGAGCGGGCCGACGAGGTAGGCCGTGAAGGTGGGGGTGATGCCCAGGCGCAGTTGCCCGCGGGAGAGGTCCTGGACGTCGTGGACGGCGCGTTCGGCGGCGGCGAGGTCCCGCAGCGCGCGGCGGGCGTGGTGGGCGTAGGCCTGGCCGGCGTCGGTGAGGCGCACGGTGCGTCCGGTGCGGTCCAGCAGCTGGGTGCCCAGGGTCCGTTCGAGCTGCTTGATCTGCTGGGAGAGCGTGGGCTGGGAGATGTGCAGTTCCTCGGCGGCGCGGGTGAAGTTGCCGTGGTCGGCCACGGCGAGCAGGTAGCGCAGGTGGCGCAGTTCCAGAGCCATGGTCGAACTATAGACCTCATCGATGGAAACCATCGGTAGCAGCTCTTGGACTCTATACGCCCAGGTCATGCACAGTGGATCTCGCCAGGCCCCCCGGCCCGGCGCCACGAAAGGGAGTGATTCCATGCGTGACTTCGCCGACGGCATCGCGCACTTCCAGCGGGACGTCTTCCCCGGCAAGGAGGAGCTCTTCGCCCGCCTGGCCGGCCACCACAGCCCGCACACCCTGCTCATCGGCTGCTCCGACGCCCGCGTCGTGCCGGAGCTGATCACCGGGTCCGAGCCGGGCGAGCTGTTCGTCATCCGCACCGCCGGCAACCTGGTGCCCGCCTACACCCCCGGGGCCGACGGGGTCACCGCGAGCATCGAGTACGCCGTCGCCGCCCTGGGCGTCCGGGACATCGTCGTCTGCGGGCACTCCGCGTGCGGGGCGATGACCGCCCTCGCCCACGGCCACGACCTCAGCGGCGTCCCGGCCGTCGCCGACTGGCTGCGGCTCGCCGACGCCTCGGTGGCCCGGACCGCCACCGCCGGGGACGTCCCGGCCCTGGTGCGGCACAACGTGCTCGCCCAGCTGGCGAACCTGGCCACCCATCCGTCCGTCGCCCGGGCCCTGGCCGAGCGGACGGTCACCCTGCGCGGCTGGGTCTTCGACATCGCCACCGGGCGCGTCGAAGACCTCACCGCCGCCGACCGGACCGCACTCGCGGCCTGATCGCCCAGTCCCCGGGCCGCCCCGTCCGCGCGACCCGGACCCCTCGACCCGCGCGCTCCGCGCCACCGCGAAGCGCCGTCCACCCGAAGGAGCCCCCCATGGTGCACGCCCAGTTCGACCCCACCGCCCGCCAGGCGCTCGCCGTCGCCGCCGTCGACGCCAAGACCCGCAAGGACCTCACCTGGCAGCAGATCGCCGACGTGTCCGGCCTGTCGGTGGCCTTCACCACCGCCGCTGTCCTCGGCCAGCACGCCCTGCCGAAGACCGCCGCCGAGGCCGTCGCCGAGCTGCTCGGCCTGGACGAGGACGCGGCGCTGCTGCTGCAGACCATCCCCACCCGCGGCTCGATCCCCGGCGGCATCCCCACCGACCCGACCATCTACCGCTTCTACGAGATGCTCCAGGTCTACGGGACCACCCTCAAGGCCCTCGTCCACGAGGAGTTCGGCGACGGCATCATCTCCGCGATCAACTTCAAGCTCGACGTGAAGAAGGTCGCCGACCCCGAGGGCGGCGAGCGCGCCGTCATCACCCTGGACGGCAAGTACCTGCCGACCAAGCCCTTCTGACCCGCCCCTGCTGACCCGACTCCCGGTGGGGCGGGCCGCCGCCCGCCCCACCTCCCCCTCCACACCCCCGCCCGTCCCCGCACTCGCACCCGTACCGCACCTGCATCCGACCCGGAAGAGGCCACCGTGGACTTCGCCCAGCGCACCATCGACATCGCCCGCCAGAACGTCGCCGAGGGCGGCCGCCCGTTCGCGACCGTCATCGTCAAGGACGGCCGGATCCTCGCCGAGAGCGCCAACAAGGTCGCCCAGACCAACGACCCCACCGCGCACGCGGAGATCCTCGCCATCCGCGAGGCCTGCACCAAGCTCGGCACCGAGCACCTGACCGGCACCACCATCTACGTGCTGGCCCACCCCTGCCCGATGTGCCTGGGCTCGCTCTACTACTGCTCGCCGGACGAGGTGGTCTTCCTCACCACCCGCGACGCCTACGAGCTGCACTACGTCGACGACCGCAAGTACTTCGAACTCGCCACCTTCTACGACGAGTTCGCCAAGAACTGGGACGAGCGCCGGCTGCCGATGCGCTACGCCCCGAGCGAGGGCGCGGTCGACGTCTACCGCCTCTGGCAGCAGCGCAACGGCGGCGAACGCCGCGTCGCGGGCGTCCCGACCGGCCCGAGCGCCCCGAGCGCGGGCTGAGGCCCCGATGCCCCACGTGATCGAGAAGGTGGCCTGGATCCGGCTCGACGAGGGCCGGCTCCTCACCACCCGCACCCACGGCCGCGAGCTGTACTACCTGCCCGGCGGCAAGCCCGAGCCCGGTGAGACCCACCCCCAGGCGCTCGTCCGCGAGATCCGGGAGGAACTCGGCATCACGCTGGACCAGGCCACCGTCCGGCCGCTGCTGACCATCGAGGCCCCGGCCGACCACAAGGCCCCCGGCACCCTGGTCCGCACCACCTGCTACACCGCCGACCACGCCGGCACCCCCACCCCGTGCGGCGAGATCGCCGAGCTCGCCCACCTCACCCACGGCGACCACCCCCGCGCCAGCGCCACCACCCGCACCGCGCTCGACCACCTCGCCGCCCGCGGCCACCTCCTGCGCTGGTAGACCGCGCCCCGCCGGCGGGGCGTCAGCAAGGGGGACGTGGCTGCGAGGGACGTGCTGGACGGCCTCGGTGCGGGCCGCCGAGCGCACCCGAGCCGCCGAGCGCCCGCACCTCACCCGGCCCGGCCTCTCGCACCGGTTCCGGCTCAGGGCGGTCCGGGGGCGCCGGACGTCCGCGCGGACGGGAATGGCAGGCTGGGCCGGGAGTGGGCGTGCCAGGGCGAGGGGGAGCAGCGGTGACGGGTGGATCGGCAGTCCGGCGGGTGCCGCCGTTGGATCCGCAGGTGCGGGCGGCGGTGGAGGCCGCCGGTGGGCGGGCGCGGGAGGCGCTCACCCCCGAGGGCCTGGCGGCCTGGCAGGAACGGGACGCGGCCGTCCGGCCCCGGCCGACGCTGGAGCGGCTGCGCGACGGCGGCCGGTTCGAGGTGGCGGAGCTGCGGGTACCGGGGGCCGACGGCGAGGTCACCCTGGTCAGTGCCCGGCCCGCCGGCGTCCGCGAGGCGCTGCCGGTGCTCTACTACCTGCACGGCGGTGGAATGGTGACGGGCAACGCGTGGTCCGTCCTGCCGCGGCTGCTGCGCTCCTGGGCACTGCCGCTGGGGCTGGCGGTGGTGTCCGTCGAGTACCGGTTGGCGCCGGGGACCCGCTTCCCGGGGGCCGTGGAGGACGCCTACGCCGGGCTCGGCTGGGTGGCCGGGCACGCGGACGCGCTGGGCGTGGACGCCCGGCGCCTGGTCATCGGCGGCAAGAGCGCCGGCGGCGGGCTCACCGCGGCCCTGGCCCTGCTGTCCCGGGATCGTGGCGGTCCGGCGCCGATCGGCCAGCTGCTGATGAGCCCGATGCTCGACGACCGGGGCGACACCTTCTCCAGCCACCAGATGGCCGGCCACGACACCTGGGACCGCGCCTCCAACGCCACCGCCTGGCAGGCCGTGCTCGGCGACCGCTACGGCGCCGCCGACCTCCCGCCGTACGCGGCCCCGGCCCGCGCCACCGATCTGTCCGGGCTGCCCGCCGCGTACGTCGACGTGGGCTCCGCCGAGACCTTCCGGGACGAGGGCGTCGCCTACGCCGACGCGATCTGGCGGGCTGGCGGCGAGGCCGAACTGCACGTGTGGCCCGGCGCCTGCCACGGGTTCGACACCCTCGCCCCGGACGCGGCCCTCGCCCGGGACGCCCAGGAGGCCCGCACCCGCTGGCTGCGGCGCGTCCTCCAGAGGTGAAACCGCGGGCCGGCTACGCCCCGCTGTCCGTGCGCTCCTCGGGGCGGCCGGGCTCGGCCCAGCGGGTGTGGTAGCTGCCCGGCCGGTCGGTGCGGCGGTAGGTGTGGGCGCCGAAGAAGTCGCGCTGTCCCTGGATCAGGGCGGCGGGCAGGTGCTCGCTGCGCAGGGTGTCGTAGGAGGCCAGTGCGGCGGAGAAGGCCGGTACCGGGATGCCGTGCTGGGCCGCCGCGGCGACGACCGTGCGCCAGGCGGCCTGGGCGTCGGCGATCTCGGTGGCGAACTGCTTCTCGGCGAGCAGGCTGACCAGGTCGGGGTTGTCCGCGTGGGCGGCGCGGATCCGGTCCAGGAAGGCGGCCCGGATGATGCAGCCGCCGCGCCAGATCTTCGCGACCGCGCCGAGGTCGATGTCCCAGCCGTACTCGGCGGCCGCGTCGCGGATCATGGTCCAGCCCTGGTCGTAGGCGATGACCTTCGACGCGTACAGCGCCTGCTCGACGTCCCGGGTGAACCGGTCGGCCTCGTGCGGGCGCATCTCGTGCACGGTGCCGCCGGGCAGCGGGCGGTAGGCCGCGCGCAGTTCGGCGCGGGAGGAGGCGACCCGGGCGAAGGTGGCCTGGGCGATGGCGGTGACCGGGGAGCCGAGGTCGAGGGCGGTCTGTACCGTCCAGCGTCCGGTGCCCTTCTGCTCCGCGGCGTCCTGGACGATGTCGACGAAGGGCTTGCCGGTGTCGGCGTCGGTGTGGGCGAGGACCTCGGCGGTGATCTCGATGAGGTACGAGTCCAGGCGGCCCTGGTTCCAGCGCCGGAAGATGTCGGCGATCTCGGCCGGGGCGTACCCGCCGACCTCCCGCAGCAGGTGGTAGGCCTCGGCGATGAGCTGCATGTCGGCGTACTCGATGCCGTTGTGCACCATCTTCACGAAGTGCCCGGCGCCGTCGCTGCCGATGTGGGTGCAGCACGGCTCGCCGTCCACGTGGGCGCTGATCTTCTCCAGCATCGGGCCGAGCACGGTGTAGGACTCGGCGGAGCCGCCGGGCATGACCGAGGGGCCGAGCAGGGCGCCCTCCTCCCCGCCGGAGACGCCGCTGCCGACGAAGTGGATGCCGCGCTCGCGCAGCGACTTCTCCCGGCGGCGGGTGTCGGCGAAGTGGGCGTTGCCGCCGTCGATGATCATGTCGCCCGGTTCCAGCAGCGGCGCGAACTCCTCGATCACCTCATCGGTGGGGCCGCCCGCCTTCACCATGATCAGCAGCCGGCGCGGCCGTTCCAGCGCGGCCACGAAGTCCTGCGGCGACTCCGCCGGGACGAACCGGCCCTCGTGGCCGAACTCCTCGACCAGGGCCCGGGTCCGGGCGGGGGTGCGGTTGTGCACCGCGACCGTGTAGCCGTTGCGGGCGAAGTTCCGCGCCAGGTTGCGGCCCATGACCGCCAGCCCCGTCACGCCGATCTGTGCGGATGCGTCCATGACCTGTTGCTTCCTTCCTCGGAGCCTCCGGAGAGCCCGCAGGCTCGTCCCGCGCGTCGTGCGGCGCCCGTCGGGACCTCGCAGCGGTACCTCGTGGCGCGCACGGAAAGACCGCCCCGGGCGGTCGGACTACAGGATCGCCGCCGGCGATGTGCCGCGCCCGGGGAGTTAGCCCGTTCGGGCCCCCGGGCACCGCTGCCGCTGGTGCGGCGGCGGCCATGGTGGTCCACCAATCCTCATGACAGCACAACGAGTTGGTGAGGGCAAGGTAAAATCGCGCGGCTCTCCGGGCAGGAGTCCGGCGTTGTTCATGTGCCGGCCGCCGCCGGTACACCGGGGCCTCCCACGCTGGGGGCGCACCGCCGCAGTCACCTCACCTCCCCCCCTCCACAGGAGACCTCTGTGACCCGTCGTTATGTCCGGCTGGCCGCCACCATCGGCGCCGCCGGAGTGCTGGCCGGATCCACCGTCGCCCAGGCCGCCGCCGCCGAGGAGGGCCGCGGCGCCCACGCCCAGCACGTCCTGCTGGTGTCGGTCGACGGCCTGCACCAGTCGGACCTCGCCCGGTTCGTGGCCGAGCACCCGCAGTCGGCGCTCGCCCGGCTGGTCCGCGGCGGTGTCGAGTACACCCACGCCAGCACCACCAACCCCTCGGACTCCTTCCCCGGCATGGTCGCCCAGCTGACCGGCGGTGGCCCCGGCACCACCGGCGTCTACTACGACGACGCCTACAACGCCGCGCTGCTCCCGGCCGGCACGACCGACTGCGAGAGCGCCAAGCCCGGCGCCGAGGTGGACCTCACCGAGGACCTGGACAAGAACAAGGACGCGCTCGACGCCGGCCAGGGCCTGCCCGGACTGCCCGGCTCCATCCTGCGGATGACCGGCCGCCCGCAGACCCTGATCGACCCGGCCAAGCTGCCCGTCGACCCCGACACCTGCAAGCCGGTCTACCCGCATTCCTACCTCCAGGTGAACACCGTCTTCGAGGTGGCCCGCCAGGCCGGGCTGCGCACCGCGTGGTCGGACAAGCACGCCGCCTACGACATCCTCAACGGCCCCTCGGGCGACGGCATCCAGGACCTCTTCACCCCCGAGATCAACAGCAACGCGACCGGCTACAAGGGCGACTGGACCAAGGACAACCAGGCCACCGAGCAGTACGACTCGTACAAGGTGCAGGCCGTCCTCAACCAGATCGACGGCTACGACCACAGCCGCGCGCAGAAGGTCGGCACCCCGGCAGTGTTCGGCCTGAACTTCCAGTCGGTCTCGACCGCGCAGAAGCTCGCCGGCTCCCAGGGCCTCCAGGGCGGCTACATCGGCAAGGGCGTGCCCGGCCCGCTGGTGGAGAAGAACCTGGAGTACGTCGACCAGCAGATCGGCGCGCTGACCGCCGAACTGCGCAAGCAGCACCTGGACGGCTCCACCACCGTCATCCTCTCCGCCAAGCACGGCCAGTCCCCGACCGACCCGGCCGCGCTCAACCGGATCGACGACGGCCCGCTGCTGGCCGGCCTCAACGCCGCCTGGAAGGCCGCCCACCCGGGCGCCGGCGACCTGGTCGCCCACGCCGTCGACGACGACGGCGTGCTGCTCTGGCTCAACGACCGCTCCGAGACCGCCACCGAGTTCGCCAAGAACCACCTGCTGGCGCAGAACGGCAACGGCGTCGACATCAACGGCAAGCCCCGCCCCTTCACCAGGAGCGGCGTCCAGAAGGCCTACGCCGGCGAGGCGGCCGCCGACTACTTCGGCGTCGAGCCCGGCGACCCCCGGGTGCCGGATGTCTTCGGCATCGCCCAGTACGGCGTCGTCTACACCGGCGGCAGCAAGATCGCCGAGCACGGCGGCGCCCACCCCGACGACCTCGACGTCCCGCTGGTCGTCTCCGGCGCGGCCACCCCGAACGGCGCCCGCCAGGACGCGAAGGTCGAGACCAAGCAGATCGCGCCGACCATCCTGAAGCTGCTCGGCCTCCAGCCGAACGCCCTGGAGGCCGTCCGCGAGGAGCACACCCGGGTCCTGCCGGTCCGCTGACGCCTGGTCCGCTGACGCCCGGAGCGCCGGCGTCGGGACGCCGATGACGGCGGGGGAGGGGCGCCCCCGCCGTCATCGTGATCGCCCTGCGCGGTCGCGGTCGCGCCCACGCTCGCAGGGCGGGTGGCGTTCACGTTCGGGTGGACCCGGCGAGCGGTCGAGTCGCGGGACGGGTGCTCAGCGCCTCGTCTCGTACCTGGTCAGGACCACGCCGCAGGGAAGCGTCCGCGTCTCCACCAGGTTCAGGTTCACCCAGCTGTCCAGCGCGGTGAAGAACGGCGTGCCGCCGCCCACCAGGACCGGCGCGGTGGCCAGTACGTACTCGTCGATCAGCCCGGCCCGCATGGCCGCCCCGGCGAGCGTCGCGCCGCCGACGGCCATCGGGCCGCCGTCCTCGGCCTTGAGCCGGGTGATCTCGGCGACTGCGTCGCCGGTGACCAGGCGGGTGTTCCAGTCGACCTCGTCGGTCGTCGAGGAGAACACCACCTTCGACATGTCCCGCCAGCGGCGCGCGAACTCGATCTGCGCCGGGGTGGCGTCGGGCTGCTGGTCGCCGGTCGGCCAGTAGGAGCTCATCGTCCGCCACAGCTTGCGCCCGTACAGCGACAGCTCGGTGGCCTGCACCTGGTCGGACCAGAACTGGAACAGCTCGTCGCTCGGCACGCTCCAGCCGATGTCGTCGCCGGGCGCGGCGATGTAGCCGTCCAGGGTCAGGTTCATGCCGTAGATCAGTTTCCGCATGGCGCCAGCCTTCCGTGAGTCGGTCCCACGCGTACGGACCGGCACGCCGCCAGGCCCGGTCCGCCGCTTGAATATTGCCGCGAACTCTGTCGTCACGTCAGGTATCGTCGCCCGTCGCCGAGTTCGCCCACCTGGAACGGACTCGGTTCCGAGCCTTGGAGGAACCATGGGAGAACCACGGATGGTGAACCAGCCCCGTCTGGTCCTGCTCACCGGCGCCGCCGGCCGCATCGGCAGCAGCCTGCGCGAACTGCTGCCCGCCCACGGGTACCGGCTGCGCTGCTTCGACCGCCTGCCGGTGCCCGGCGAACCCGACGCGATCACCGCCGAGCTGGCGGACGCCGAGGCGTTGGCGGCCGCGATGGAGGGCGTCGACGCCGTGGTCCACCTGGCCGGGATACCGGGTGAGGCGCCGTTCGCCGACATCCTGGCGGCCAACATCGACGGGACCTACCGGCTGTACGAGGCCGCCCGGGCCGCGGGCGTGCGCCGGATCGTCTACGCGAGCAGCAACCACGCGACCGGCTTCACCGAGCGCCCCGCCGACGGCAGTTCCGTACCGGTGGACGCCCCGCAGCGGCCCGACACCTACTACGGGCTGTCCAAGTGCTTCGGCGAGGACCTCGCCTCGCTGTACGCCGACCGGCACGGGATCGAGACCGTCTCGCTGCGCATAGGCTCCTTCACCCCCGAGCCCCGCAGCATCCGGATGCTCTCGACCTGGCTCAGCGCCGGCGACTGCGCCCGCCTGGTGCACGCCGCTCTCACCGGCCCGGTGGCCGGCCACACCGTCGCCTACGGCATCTCCGCCAACACCCGCGCCTGGTGGGACCTCTCCACGGCCCGGGCCCTCGGCTACCAGCCACAGGACGACGCCGAGGACTACGCCGCCGAGCTGATCGCGAAGCTGGGCGAACTCGCCCCCGACGACCCGGAGTACCGCTACCTCGGCGGCAGCTTCACCCAGGCCGGGCGCTGACGCGGATAGTTTCCTGCGCTCGCGGGGTCACTCCACGGCATCGAGCAGGATCCGCGCCAGTTCACGCGGCGTGGAGAACATCGGCCAGTGGCCGGTGTCCAGTTCGACCAGTCGCCACCGCTCGCCCTTCAGCAACTCGGCGACGTCGCCGCTCGGTTCGGCGCCGTCGAGCAGGCATTTGACGTACGTCGCCGGGAGCTGCGCCAGCGGTCGCTCCAGGACGGCCGGCTCGGTGAGCGTCGCACCGGGGTGCGGGGTGGAGCCGCCGACGATGCGGGCGATCTGCTCGTCGGCGAGCCCCTGCCCCTGGTAGTCGGGCGCGGTGAGCGGGGCCCAGAACCCGTCGTCGGTGAGTGCCGCCTCGAAGGCCGCCCGCCCCTGCCACCAGGCGGAGGCGAAGGACTCGCCGTGCGTCGGCACGTTGGAGTCGACGAAGACGATCCGCCGCAGCCGGTCGCCGATCCGCTCGGCGGCCTGCCCGACCGGGATGCCCGAGTAGCTGTGCCCGACCAGGACGACGTCCCGCAGCCCGAGCCGGTCGACCTCGCCCACGATGTCCCGCACGTGCGTCTGCTGCCCGGCCGGCACACCCCGGCGTTCCGCGAGCCCGGACAGCGTCAGCGGGTGCGCGCCGTGCCCGGCCGCCCGCAGCTCCGGCACGACGTCGTCCCAGGCCCACGAACCGAGCCAAGCACCCGCAACCAGTACGAAGTTCACCATGGCCGCACCCTAGCGGGGCGGACCGACAACCCGTCCGAACGGCGGGCAGCGCGCGGTTCCCGGACTCCTGAGCGCGGCAGAGTCCGAACCCGCTCGTCGCAGGCCAGGTGAAACGGCTCGGCAGGCGCTTTCGGTGGCGGCCAGGGAGGCGAGCAGGCGCAGGCCCTCCTCGGAGGGGGAGCCGGGTTCGGCGGTGCGGACGGTCAGATGGGGTCCGGGTTCGGCGGCCCATGCCTTCGACGGTACGGCCTGCCCGCCGCGCGAGGGACGTACTGGCAGTACACCCCTCGCCGGTGCCTCGCCCGCCGCCGGGAAGCGCGGTTAGCTGGAAGAAGGACCCGGGCGGCACCTGCCCCGGCCTTCCCCTTTCTCAAGGGCCTGCTCAAGCCCTGACCCCACTCTGGAAGGCAGTTCCATGCAGATCACCCGCAGCTCGACCGACACCCTCAAGGGCCCGGCCGACTGGTTCACCGGCGACGTCTACCTCGACGCCGTCGCCGCCGCGCCCGCGCCCTCGCGGGTCACCGCCAACCTGGTGCACTTCATGCCCGGCGCCCGCACCCACTGGCACCGCCACCCGCTCGGCCAGACCGTCTTCGTCACCGAGGGTGTCGGCCTGTGCCAGCGCCGCGGCGGACCCGTCGAGGTGATCCGGCCCGGCGACCGCGTCCTGTTCGAAGCCGGCGAGGAGCACTGGCACGGTGCCGCGCCGAACCGCCTGATGGTCCACCTGGCCATCAACGAAGGCGACGCCGACCACGACATCGTCCACTGGCTGACGCCCGTCACCGACGAGGAGTACGCCACCGCACCCGCCGCCGACTGAACCCTGCCCCGATCCCCCGCGAGGAGCACCCGCCCATGCGTGTGAACGCCTACGCCGCCCCGGCCGCCGGCCTGCCGCTGGCCGCCACCACCATCGAGCGCCGTGAGGTCGGTCCGAACGACGTCCTCATAGCCATCCAGTACGTCGGCATCTGCCACTCCGACATCCACACCGTCCGGGGCGAGTGGGGGCCGCAGCCGTTCCCCGTCGTCCCCGGCCACGAGATCATCGGCACCGTCACCAAGGTCGGCGCCGCCGTCACCGGCCACCGGGTCGGCGACCGCGTCGGTGTCGGCTGCATGGTCGACTCCTGCGGCCGGTGCGCCCTGTGCCTGCGCGGCGACGAGCAGTACTGCACGGAAGGACCGGTCTTCACCTACGCCTCCGTCGGGCGCGACGGCACCCCCACCCAGGGCGGCTACTCCACCCACGTCGTCGTCGATGCCGGCTTCGTGCTGTCCGTCCCCGACGGCCTCGACCCGGCCGCTGCCGCCCCGCTGCTGTGCGCGGGCATCACCACCTACGCCCCGCTGCGCCACTGGGGCGCGGGCCCCGGCAAGAAGGTCGCCGTCGTCGGGCTCGGCGGCCTCGGCCACATGGCCGTCAAGCTCGCCCACGCCCTGGGAGCCCAGGTCACCGTGCTCTCCCAGTCGCTGAAGAAGCAGGAGGACGGACGCCGCCTCGGCGCCGACCACTACCACGCGACCTCCGACCCCGGCACCTTCACCGAGCTCGCCGGCCGCTTCGACCTGATCGTCAACACCGTCAGCGCCGACCTCGACATCAACGCCTACCTCGGCCTGCTCGCCGTCGACGGCGTCCTCGCCAACGTCGGCGCCGCCCCCGGAGCGATGGCCGTCAACGGGTTCCTGCTCGGCAGCGCCCGGCGCGTCCTGACCGGCTCGATGATCGGCGGCATCGCCCTGACCCAGGAGATGCTCGACTTCTGCGCCGAGCACGGCATCGGCGCCGACATCGAGCTGATCTCCGCCGACCGGATCAACGACGCCTACGAACGGGTCCTGGCCTCCGACGTCCGCTACCGCTTCGTCATCGACACCGCCACCATCGGCTGACCCGCACGGACACGAGCGGCGGCAGGGCCCGGTGTCCTCCCGCCGCTCCGCGCTGCCCGGACGCTCGCCACCGATGCACCGCCGGCCGCATCGACACGCACTGACATGACGCCTCCGCCCGGGACCCGGGTGTGCCGGATCGGCACCGGGCCCCTCTCCCAGCTGCGGCAGGCGGCGACGAGGTGGCGCTGCTCCTCGACGGTGAGCCGGCCGGGTACGTGGACGGCCCCCGGGGCGGGTCCGGTACGGGGCGCGGGCGGCAGCGGGAAGAGCGGCGGGGTCGTGGTCACCGGGTGTTCCCGTTCTGGGGGAGCCGGGTGGTCAGCCGGCCGTGCCGGACCTCCCAGGCGCTGCCGTCCGCGGTGGCCCCGCGCAGGCCGTGCAGGGTGTCGGGGCCGGCGAGGGCGATGGCGCGCGGTTCGGCGAGGGCGGCGAAGCCGAAGGTCCGATCCGGGGCCCAGGCGGTGCTCTGCCGCAGCCGCCGGGCCATCTGGACCCAGCCGAGGGGCGCGGCGGCGACCACCCAGGCGTCCGGGGCCAGGGCGGTGAAGCGTCGGGCCGGGCGCAGCCAGGAGGCGGCCTGCTCGGGCCAGTCGGTGACGGCGAGGACGGATCCGCCGCGGTCCCGCCAGGCCTCGGCGAAGGCCTCGGTGGCCGCCCGGGAGGCGTCGTCGCGGCTGTGGCCCAGGGTGATGGTGTGCACCCGGGGGCGGGCGGCGGTCAACAGGCCGAGCAGCGCGGCGAGTTCGGCCTCGGTGTGCCCGTCGGGGGCGGGCAGGGGCCGGGAGCCGTCGAGCTCGGCGGGGCGGACCAGCGGGGACGGGCTGGGGGTGGCGGGGCTCATGGCTGCTGCTCCTGCTGCTGGGCCTTCCACCGGAGGTACGCGGTGGGCAGGCAGACGGCGCACGGTCGGTGGCCGGCCGCGAGCGCGGTGGGCTCGTCCGCGAAGAACACCCGGCGGCGTACGTCGTGGCCGGCGGCGAGGGCGCGCCGGGCGGACGGGCAGTCGAGGCGCCCGTAGCTGCGGGCGCGCCGGTGGCCGCCGAGGGTGCCGGGTCGGCTGCCGGTGCGGGGGTGGCCGTCGGGGCCGATCAGGCGGTACGTCCGGCTTGCGGCGGTCGAGTCGGGGGTGGTCATGGCGCCGCCTCAGGCGTCGTGGAAGACGAGCCCGAGGGCGTGCCGCCGGCCCGAGCGCACGGTGCTCACGCCGTGGCGAACGGGGCTCGCGGAGAAGCCCCGGGCGGAGCGGACGGGCCGGTCGCGGGTGGTGAAGACCAGGCCGTGGCCCTGCGGGAGGACGGTGGTGGTGCCACGGGACTGCGCACGGGGGCGCTGCTCGACCAGCAGGAACTCGCCGCCGGTGTAGTCGCTGCCGGGCTCGTCGAGGCCGATGACGACCTGGAGCGGGAAGACGAGGTCGCCGAAGACGTCGCGGTGCAGCGCGTTCCAGTCGCCGGGCCGGTAACGGAGCAGGATCTGCGAGGACTTGGCTTGCCCGGCCGCGTGGCACCGCTCGACCCACTCGTCCAGGGTGTCGGGCCAGGGTGCGGGCCGTCCGAGCTTCTCGGCCCAGCCGCGGGCGATGGTGAGCAGCTGCGGGTAGAGGGCCTGGCGCAGCGCGTGGACGGGCTCGGGCAGTTCGTGGGTGAAGTAGCGGTACTGGCCGGAGCCGAAGCGGTGCCGGGCCATGTCCACGGTGGTGCGGAACAGTTCGTCCTGGTCGTACAGCGCGGCCAGGTCGCGGCACTCCCGGGCGGTGAGCAGCTGCGGGGTGAGCGCGCAGCCGTGGGCGTCGAGTTCCTCGGCGAGGGCCGGCCATTCGGCCGCCTGGACGCGCTGCCGGGCATCGGCGGTCGCTGTGCGGCCGCTCTCGGTTCGGGTGCTCACGGGCGTCATGCGGAAGGCCATCGCTCTCGGTTCCTCACCGCGGTCCGTCGGGGTGGCCGCGCTGGTTCCAGAATGCGGCGCTGCGACGGTCGTGGCTGGCGGCTTTCGGACCCGGAGGTTCCGGCCGGTTGCCCTCCCCGGTGCGGGGAGGACAACCGGCTTCGGATCAGCCGACGTTGACGGCGGTGTCGTCGAGGACGAAGGAGGTCTGCTTGGTGTAGTCCTCGGCGCCGGTGAACTTGAGGGTGACGGTCTGGCCGGCGTACGCGGAGAGGTTGAGGCTGTGCTGCTGGTAGCCGGCGGCGGCGTTGACGTTGGAGTAGGTGGCCAGGTTGGTGCCGTTCGCGGTCACCGTGAGCTTGTCGTAGGCGGTGGTGGTGGGCTCGGCGGTGTCGATGTGCAGCCAGAAGCTGAGGGTGTAGCTGTTGCAGCCGGTCGGCAGGGTCACCGTCTGGGCGAGGGTGTCGGTGTTGGTGCTGCCGTTGCCGTCCAGCCAGACGTCGTAGCTGCCGGAGTGCGGCGGCTCGCTGGAGCTGTTGTTGATGGTGCTGCTGCCGCCGGTGTTGGTCTCGGTCCAGCCGGCCGTCGTTCCGGCCTCGAAGCCGGGGTTGGTGAGCAGCTGGGCGGCGGTGCAGCCGGTGCCGCCGCCGGTGGGCTGGACGGTCCAGGTGAAGGTGACGGAGGAGGACGGGCCGGTGGAGTCCGTCGCGGTGGCCGTCACGGAGTAGGTCCCGGCGGTGGTCGGGGTGCCGCTGATCAGACCGGTCGTGGGGTTGACGCTCAGGCCGGCGGGCAGGCCGGTCGCGCCGTAGCTCAGGGTGCCGCCGGCCGTGTCGGTGCCGGAGAGCTGGAGGCTGGTGGCGGTTCCGGCGGTGGCGGTCCGGGCGCCGGGGTTGGTGAGGGTGACGCCGCCGGTGGTGCCGCCGCCGCTGCCGGCGGCGAGCCAGGCGGTGGCGTTGAGGCCGAGGGCGGCGTCGGTGCCGGCCGGGTCGTCCCAGCCGTCGTAGACGGTCTTGCCGGGTTCGCCGGTGCCGTCGTCGATGGCCGAGCTGTCGCCCCAGATGGCGAGCCGGCCCTTGCCGAAGCTGCTGGTGGCGAAGAAGGCGCCGGTGGTGCCGGAGTAACCGGTGCGGTAGACGATGCCCTTGACGGTGGGGTTGTCGGCGGGCTTGAGGGTGAAGGTGGTGCCGTTGCGGATGATGCTGCCGGTGACGGTGCCGAAGGGGCCGTGCAGGACGGGGTCGGTGGCGTCGTTGACGGCGGTCGGGTTGTCGGTCTGGATGTTGAGCAGGTCGACGGAGAGCCCGAACGGGTCGTTGCTGTTGACCGAGTTGGTGGTCATCAGGTCGTTGATGATGGCGGGGGAGTCCCAGCCGTCGTTGTTGCGGTCGCTGCCGGTGTGGTCGGAGATCAGGAACAGTCCGCCGCCGTTCTGGACGAACGTCATGACCGCGGTCTTCTCGGCGTCGCTGAGCCGGATGTTCGGCTCGGGCAGCACGAACTCGTCGAAGTTGGCGAGGTCCAGCGCGCCGCCGGTGCCGTAGGTGATGGTGGAGCCGCTCGGCAGGGTCTTGAGGCTGTACTGGCCGGTCTTCTGGAGGGCGACGCCCCAGCTGGAGATGGCGCCGGTCCAGTCGGTCCCGGACTGGGGGTTGGCGTTCTGGCCGAGCGGGTCCGGCTGGCTGGTGCTGATGATCCAGTCCGCGTTGCCGGCGGTCTCCGCCTTGCTGTCGTCGAACAGGACGCGGTGCTGGGTGGTCGTCGTGGTGGGGGCCACGCTCTTCGCCGGGGCCGCGACGGCCGGGTGGGGGGCGGCGCTCGCGCCGGCGAGCACGGTCAGGGCGGCGGCGCCCAGGGCGAGCGGGCGTACCGCGTCGATGCGTCTGAACATGGGTCAAGTCCTCTGTGGTGTGGGGAAGTACAGGGGAGAGCTACGCGCGTAGGCGCGCTGACACCGTTCCATGATGGGGTAAGCGGCGCTTGAACGGAACGCGACGACTCGGCGCAGCGCACGGCGGCCCGTTGTCGGCAGGGGCCCCCTGAGCAGCTGCGACACCGGCAGAGCACCATGGGCACACCGAATCTCCCCCGCTGCCGGGAGGCAACCGGCCCGGTTGGCACCCCGGCCCGGCTGCCCCCGGCCCCGCTACCCCCGGGCCAGCCTCCCCAGGGCCAGGCCGGCCAGCAGCGCGGCGCCGTCGGCGAGGACGCCGTCGTCGAACTCGGCCTCGGGGGAGTGGTTGTAGGGCGCGGTGTACGGGTCTCGGCCGTCGGTGGGGGTGGCGCCGAGCATCAGGTACGCGGTCGGGACGATCGCGCTCAGCACACCGAAGTCCTCGGATCCGGCGACCGGTTGGGGCATCTCGACGTACCGTTCCGGCCCGACCAGCCGGGCCGCCAGAGCGGCCGCGAACTCCGCCTCCACCGGGTCGTTGACGGTCACCGGGTAGCCGGGCTCCAGCTCGGCGACCGCCTCCAGCCCGTGCGCCGCCGCGATCCCGTGCACCACCCGCAGCGCCTCGCGGTGCACCAGTTCGCGCGCGTGCGGCGAGAAGGAGCGGATGGTCGCCGAGAACCGGGCCTCGTCGGGGATCACATTGGCCGCCGTGCCGGCGCTGAGCGTGCCGATGGTGAGCACCACCGGGTCGAAGACGTCGATCCGCCGGGTCACCATCGTCTGGAGGGCCAGTACCGCCTCGCACAGTGCCGGCACCGGGTCCAGCGCCGAGTGCGGGCTGGAGCCGTGCCCGCCGCGCCCGCGCAGGGTGACGTGCAGCGCGTCGGAGGCGGCCAGGACCGGCCCCGGGCGGGTGGCGATCAGTCCGTTGGGCAGCAGGGCGGCGGCCACGTGCAGCGCGTACCCGGCCACCACCGGCTTGCCGGCCGCCTCCAGCACGCCCTCGTCCACCATCAGCTGGGCGCCGCCCGCTCCCTCCTCGCCGGGCTGGAACATCAGCACCACGTCCCCGGCCAGCTCGGCGCGCCGTTCGGCCAGCAGCCGGGTGGCGCCGACCAGTGCGGCCATGTGCAGATCGTGTCCGCAGGCGTGCATGGCGCCGGGGATCGTGGACGCGTACGGCAGCGGCAGGTTCTCCTGTACGGGCAGGGCGTCCATGTCGGCGCGCAGCAGTACGGCCGGGCCCGGGCGCCCGCCGCGCAGCACCGCGGTGATCGAGGTCAGCCCGGTGCCGAGGGTGAGGTCCAGGGGCAGTCCTTCGAGCGCGGCGAGCAGGCGGTCGCGGGTGCGGGGCAGGTCCAGTCCGAGCTCCGGCTCCTGGTGCAACTCCCGCCGCAGTGACACCAGTTCGGGCTGGAGGCGGGCGGCTGAGCGGGCCAGTTCGGTCAGGGACAGCTGGTCGAGCAGGGCGTCGGAGCCGGGCAGGTCGGACACGGGGCCTCCAGGGGGGCGGGTGGTCTGTCTGGCTCGATGATCGGGGTTGCCCGTCGCGTTGCGGCCGGGTTCACGGATCCGACACGAGCCGAGGGCCGGGGCGTGATGGCGCGGCCGACCCCCCGGCTCGTTGAGATAGTCCGACGGAGTGACTATCGTCATGGGGTGAGTGAGCGTGTGATGCAAGAACCCACCGTGATGGTCCTGACCGCCCTGGCAGACGCCCCCCGGCACGGATACGCCATCGCCCAGGAGATCAAGGCGATGACCGACGGCCGGGTCGCCCTGCGCACCGGCGCCCTGTACGGGGCACTGGACCGGCTGCTGGCCGACGGCCTGATCGACGTCGACCGCGAGGAGATCGTCGACGGCCGGGCCCGGCGGATCTTCACCCTCTCCCCGACCGGACGCGAACGGCTGGCGGCCGAAGCCGAACGCCTCGCCGCGACGGCCCGGGAGGCCACCCGCCGCCTCTCCGTCACCCGCCCGGCGGCGACCGGCACATGATCCAGCACGTCCTCCGGCTGTACCCCACCGCCTACCGCCGGGCCCACGGCGAGGAGATCGCCGCGACCTTCCACGAGATGACGGCCGGCGAGCCGCTGCGCGCCCGCCTGCGGGACGCGGCGGAGCTGGCGGCCAACGCCCTGCGGATGCGGGCGGGGCTCGGCCCGGCCGCCCCCGCCGCCCGGGC
>NZ_MECK01000622.1 GCF_014596465.1 Streptomyces sp. CBMA123
GCCCCGGGCCCACCGGTCCGGCCGCTCCCGCCGGTACCGCACCGGGCCGCCCGGTGCCGCCGCCCGCCGCCGCCGTCCCGGACGCCAACCCGGGCTCCGGCCCGGACGGTTCCGGCGCCGCCACCACCGCCGTCCCCAAGAGCACCGGCGCCCCCAAGAGCGCCGACAGCACCGCCGGCTCCAGCAACACCGACAGCGCCGACAGCACCGCCGGCTCCAACGGCACCGACGACGCCGGCACCGACCCGGCGGCCGACCGGACCCTCACCGGCACCGGCCTGACCAGCACGCTCGGCCGCGACGGCATCCGGCACGCCCTGGAGCTCTCCGTGGCCGAGCCGGTCACCGCCCTGCAGGCCGAATTCCGGCTGGCGCCGGGCGAGTTGGCCACTGGCAGTGGCGCCGCCTGGACCGACCTGCCGGGCGCCGTGGTGACCACCCAGCAGGAGCGCGGCACCCTGGTCTACCGCTTCACCACCCCGCCCGGCACCGACGTCAAGCCCGGCCGCTACGGCTTCGTGGTGCGCGGCACCCGCCCGGCCGATCAGTCCGCCCCGACCGGCCCGTCCAACCCGTCCGCCCCGACCAGCCCCTCCAACCCGTCCGGCCCCTCCGGCCCCTCCGGGCCGGTGCGCAGGCCGGTCCCGCAGGAGAGCTGGACCGCCGCCGCCTTCGGCATCGAGCACCCCCGGGCGGTCGCCGCGCTCGGCGGCTTCGGTCCGCTGCTGCCGCAGCCCGCCCAGCAGTTGGCCCACCAGCCCCACTGAACGCCCATCGGCTCATCCGATCGTCCGACGATCAGGCAGCTCATGGGCTCATCCCCGTACCCTCGTTCGTTACTGTGGGCAGCACCCGGCCCGACGCCCCACCGGCCCCGGCCCGGGCCGTCGTTCCGCACCCGAGGAGGAGTCCTTGTCCACCGTCCTGACCCAAGGCGGCAACGCACCGCTGACCGCCGCGCGGGTGACCGTCGAGGTCACCGCGCCCAAGGCGCTGGACGTCTCCGGCCTGCTGCTGACCGACGCCGGCAAGGTCCGCTCCGACGCCGACTTCGTCTTCTTCAACGCCCCGCACGGGCCCGGCGTCAGCCTGCGCCCGGCCTCCGCCGGAGCACCGGACGCGATCACCGTCGACACCCCGGCCGTCCCCGCCGACATCAGCACGATCGTGGTCACCGCCAGCCCGGCCGACCAGTCCGCCACCTTCGCCGGCATCGAGCCCACCGCCACCGTCCGGGACGCCGACACCGGCGCCGTCCTGGTCACCTTCACCCCGCCCCGGCTGGGCCTGGAGACCGCGCTCATCGTGGTCGAGGTCTACCGGCGGGGCGGCGTCTGGAAGGTGCGCGCGGTCGGCCAGGGGTACGCCGACGGCCTGGCGGGCATCGCCACCGACTTCGGCGTCACCGTCGACGACTCCCCGGCCCCGAGCCCGCAGCCGACCGCCGCCCCGCTCCCGCCGAGCGCCCCGACCGTCCAGATGCACTCCCCGGCCGCCCCGCCGGTCCCGCCCGCGCCGCCCGTCCCGCCGCTGCCCCCGGTCCCCCCGATCCCGCCCGTCCCGGCGGTCGACCCCCGGATCGCCCTCTCCACCATCCCGTCGATGCCCGCCGCGCCCCCGGCCGCGCCCACCCCGACTCCCGAACCCGCCGAGCGCCCCAAGGTCACCCTGGACAAGGGCCGGGTCAACCTGGTCAAGGGCAGCTCCGTCTCCCTGGTGAAGAACGGCCGCCCCTTCCTCTCCTCGGTCCGGATGGCCCTCGGCTGGGAGTCCGCCGCCCGCGGCCGGGACGTCGACCTGGACGCCTCCTGCCTCGCCTTCGACGCCCGGCACCAGCGCCTGGAGACGGCCTGGTTCATGAAGCTGACCATCTTCGACGGCGCGGTCGCCCACTCCGGCGACAACCTGGTCGGCGGTGACGGCGGCGACGACGAGTCGATCACCGTCCACCTGGAGGGCCTCCCGGCCGAGGTCCACGCGCTGGTGTTCGTGGTCAACTCCTTCTCCGGCCAGAAGTTCACCGAGCTGCGGAACGCCTACTGCCGCCTGGTGGACGTCCGCACCGAGGAGGAACTGGTCCGCTTCGACCTCACCCACTCCGAGCCGCGCACCGGTGTGGTGATGTGCAAGTTGGTCCGCCGCCCCTCCGGTGAGTGGGAGATGACGGCACTCGGCGAGTTCGTCGACGGCAAGACCGCCCGGGCGATGATCGAACCCTCCGCCGCGCTCCTCTAGCCTCCAGCCCAGCCCCAGCCCAGCCCCTGGCCGCCGGTCCGGAACGTCACAGCCACACCCGCGAATTCACCCTCCCGAGATCTCAAGTCGTCCACGGATCGACTCGATTGACTCTCCGGGGGGGTGAATCGCACTCTCCCCCTGCACTCCCGCAGCAGTGCACTCGTTGAGGAGAGACCGTGCCCCGCTTCCCGTCCCGCCTCGCCGTCGCCGGCACCGCCCTCGCACTCACCGTCGGCCTGATCGCCCCCACCGCCGCCCAGTCCGCCGCCAAGCCCGCCACCCGCGCCGCCGCGCGGAAGTGGGCCGCCCTCGGCGACTCCTACACCGCTGGCATCATCGAGGCCACCGGCGACCTCACCGAGCCCCAGGACGGCTGCGCCCGCACCACCGGCTCCTACCCCGAGCTGATCCGCCGCGACCTCGGCTCCCTGGTCGACCTGCGCAACGTCAGCTGCAGCGGAGCCGCCACCCCGGACGTCTACGCCGACAAGCAGAGCCCGCTCGGCCGCCCGCTCCCGCCGCTCGGCAGCGACCCCAACGCCCCCTACCCGCCCGTTCCGCCGCAGATCGACGCCGTCGCCCCGGACGCCAAGGTGATCACCGTGGGCATCGGCGGCAACGACCTCGGTTTCGGCCAGATCCTCAAGGACTGCATCGAACTCGGCGCCACCGCCCTCGGCCAGGGCACGCCCTGCAAGGACACGTACGACGCCCAGCTGCCCGGCCGGCTCAACCAGCTGCGCACCGGCTACGCCACCATGCTGACCGCGCTGCGGCACAAGGCCCCGTCCGCCCGGGTCATCACCGTCGGCTACCCCCACCTGATCCCCGAGGACGCCACCCTCTGCCGGTACGGCAACCCGCTGCAGTTCGCCACCTTCACCACCGGCGACCTCGCCTGGGCCCGCACCCGCATCCTGGAGCCGCTCAACCTGGCCATCGAGCAGGCGAGTTCGGCCCAGCAGGACACCTACGTGGACCTCTACCCCGGCTCCACCGGGCACAGCGTCTGCGACGCCGACCACTGGCTGGACGGCGTGCTGACCAGCGTCCTCCCGCTCAAGTACGCCCTGGTGCACCCCAACGCCGTGGGCCAGGCCTTCGCCGCCACCCAGGTCGAGCCCGCCGTCCTCGGCGGCTGACCCGGCAACATCCGGGACCGGAAACCAGTAGCCCGCCGGCCCGTCCTGCGGCCATCCTGTACGGATGATCATCCGCGAAGCCACCCCCGAGGACTGGCCGGCCATCTGGCCCTTCTTCCAGGCCATCGTCGCCGCCGGCGAGACCTTCCCCTACCCCCTGGACATGACCTCCGAGGTGGGCCGGGAGTGGTGGATGCACTCCGCCCCCGACCGCACGGTGGTCGCCGTCGACGCCGAGGGCCGCGTCCTCGGCACCGCCACCATGAACCGCAACCGCCCCGGCAACGGCGCGCACGTGGCCAGCGCCAGCTACATGGTCGACCCGGCGCACCAGGGCGGGGGCATCGGGCGGGCCCTGGTCGAGTACACCCTCGACTGGGCCCGCCGCCAGGGCTACCGCGCCATGCAGTTCAACGCGGTGGTCGCCAACAACCACCACGCCGTCCGGCTCTACCGGTCACTGGGTTTCGAGGTCGTCGGCACCGTCCCCGAGGCCTTCCACCACCCGGTCGACGGCTACGTCGGCCTGCACGTCATGCACCGCCCGCTGTAGGGCGCTCACTCCTCGATCGCCCCGCCGACCCGCCGCAGGTGCTGCCGGAAGCTGTACGACGGGTCGGCGGCGCGCCGCTCCAGGTACTCCTGAAACCGGGTCTGCCCGCGCAGGGTGTCCCCGGCCGCGATCCGCCCGGCCTGCGCGCGCTCGGTCCGGGCGATCCCGGTGGCCGTCTCCAGCACCTCCCCCACCCGGTCGGCCGGCACGAACAGCACCCCGTCCGGGTCCGCGAACACCACGTCCCCGGCGGTCACCAGGTGCGGCCCGACCCGCGCCGACACCAGCGCCTCCGGCTCCCGCCCGTCCAGCCGCAGCGGCCCCGGCGGCAGCGCGCCGTAGCTGAACACCGGCAGCCCGATCTCCACCAGCTCCGGCGTGTCCCGGTGCAGCCCCCACACCACGATCCCGGCCACCCCGGCGGCCCGCGCCTCCAGCACCGCGAGGTCCCCGATGCAGGCCTCGTCGGTCCGCCCGCCGTTGTCGACGACCAGCACGTCCCCGTCCCGCGCCGCCCCGTACGCCTCCAGGAACACGTCCACGCTCCCGTAGTGCCGCACCGGCAGCACCCGCCCCGCGACCCGCGACCCGGCCACCACCGCCCCCACCCCCACCGGCGCCGCCCGCACCCCCACCCCGAGCCGCACACAGGCATCCGCCAGCAACGGCGTGGACAGCCCCTCGAACTGCTTCAGCATCCCCAACTCCTCCCACCGAAAACCCAGTTGACCAGCACCGGGATCTTATGCCGAGCCTCGAACCCACACCTTCGGGCGAATGTCCGCCGTGTACTGCACAACCCGGTCCGGCCACGAACAGCGTGACGCCCCTCTGAAGGAGGGGCATCATCAGTGCTGTGGCGCATGAGCAACCGATCACGGACTCCCCATCGCAGGCCGACATCCTGCTGGAGAGCTTCCTGAGCCTGCACTCCCCCGAAGGCTTCCGAGCCGAGCTCATCGAGGGAGAGATCATCGTGGCACCACCGCCGGACGGCGATCACGAGGACTACATCGACCTGCTGATCGACCAGGTGAAGGCGAAGTCCAAGGTCCACATGCAAGTGTCCGGCGGCAAGGGTCTTCGCCTGGCGAGCGGCGGTCTCTGCCCGAAGGACCACGTCATCCCGGACGCCACCTTCGCCCCGAGAAGTCTCCGGCTCTTCCGTGGTGCTCCGCCCTGGATGGAACCCGACGGCGTGGCCATGGTCGCCGAGATCACCTCGGCCAAGCCCGACCAGGACCGCATCGCCAAACGGCACTGCTACGCCCGCGCCGGCATTCCGCTCTACCTCCTCATCGACCGCGAGAAGTCGCAGGTCAGCCTCTTCTCCAAACCGCACCGGGACGAGTACACCGAGGTCCACCTGGCCGCCTTCGGCGAGCCGCTCGCCCTCCCCGCCCCCTTCGAGTTCGAGCTGGACACCAAGGACTTCCTCTAGGCGCCCCGGCTCGGCGCCCCGGCAAACGGAACGGCCCGCACCCCCCGTCAGGGGTGCGGGCCGTCCGTCGCTCCGGCGCCCGGTCAGCTACGGGTGGCCATGGCGCGCAGGAAGAAGGTGAGGTTGGCGGGGCGCTCGGCGAGGCGGCGCATGAAGTAGCCGTACCACTCCTGGCCGTACGGGAGGTAGACCCGCATGGTGTTGCCCTCCTCCGCGAGGCGCAGCTGCTCCTCGGGGCGGATGCCGTACAGCATCTGGTACTCGAAGGAGTCCCGGGTGCGGTTGTTCCACTGGGCCAGCTGGCCGGCGATCTTGATCATGTTGGGGTCGTGCGAGGCGATCATCGGGTAGCCCTCGCCGGCCATCAGGATCTTCAGCGCGCGGACGTACGCGAGGTCGACCTCGTGCTTGCCCTGGAAGGCGACCGACTCGGGCTCCTTGTAGGCGCCCTTGCACAGCCGCACGCGCGAGCCGGGGCCGGAGAACTCGCGGCAGTCGGCCTCGGTGCGGCGCAGGTAGGCCTGGAGGACGACGCCGAGCCAGGGGTAGTCCGCCCGCAGCTCGCGCGCGATGGCGAGGGTGGAGTCGGTGGTGGTGTGGTCCTCCATGTCGAGGGTCACCGTGGTGCCCGCGTCGGCGGCGGCCTCGCAGATGCGGCGGGCGTTCTCCAGCGCGATCTTCTCGCCGTCCACCGGCAGGAACTGGCCGACGGCCGACAGCTTGACGGACACCTCGGCGCCAGCCGCGAGGCCGGTCTCCTTGAGGGCCTTGAGCAGGTGCTCGTACGCCTCGGCGGTGCCGGCCGCCTGGGCGGCGTCCTTGGTGTCCTCGCCGAGGTGGTCGAGGGTGACCTTGCGGCCGGTGGCGACCAGGTCGTCGGTCGCGGTGACGGCGTCGTCGAGGACGTCACCGGCGACGAAGCGCTCGACTATCGCGTGGGTCGGGGGGAACTTCTCGACCACGGTGCGGACCTGGGGGGACCGGGAGGCCGCGAGAAGGGCGGAACGGAGCATCGTGACTCCTGGAGCTGGTGTTTCCAAGGGTGGCAGAAAAGGGCCGGGGCGGCGGTACGGGGGTGGTCCGCCGCCCCGGCGGGGCGACGCCCGGCTGCGGGGCCGGGCGTCGCGGGTGACCGATGGCCTCTACAGCGGAACGGTCGGCAACAGGGCTGGTCAGCCCATGTGCGGGTAGCGGTAGTCGGTCGGCGGGACGAAGGTCTCCTTGACCGAGCGGGTCGAGGTCCACCGCGCCAGGTTCTGCTTGGCGCCGGCCTTGTCGTTGGTGCCGGAGGCCCGGCCGCCGCCGAAGGGCTGCTGGCCGACGACGGCGCCGGTCGGCTTGTCGTTGATGTAGAAGTTGCCGGCCGCGAAGCGCAGCTTGTGCATCGCGTCCTGGGCCGCCGCGCGGTCCTGGGAGATGATCGCGCCGGTCAGGCCGTAGGCCGACACGGACTCCATCTGGGCCAGCATCTCCTCGTACTTCTCGTCCTCGTAGACGTACACGGCGAGGATCGGGCCGAAGTACTCCTCGCGGAAGTACTCGGAGGCCGGGTCCTGGCAGACCAGGACGGTCGGGCGGACGAAGTAGCCGACCGAGTCGTCGTAGCTGCCGCCGGCGAGGACCTCGACGGAGGCGTCGGCCCGGGCGCGGTCGATGGCGGCCTTGTTCTTGGCGAAGGCGCGCTCGTCGATGACGGCCGACATGAAGTTGGACAGGTCGGTGACGTCGCCCATGGTGAGGCCGTCGACCTCGGCGGCGAACTCGTCCTTGAGGCCGGCCCACAGCGAGGCGGGCACGTAGGCGCGGGAGAGCGCCGAGCACTTCTGGCCCTGGAACTCGAAGGCACCGCGGGTCATCGCGGTCTTCAGCACGGCCGGGTCGGCGGACGGGTGGGCGACCAGGAAGTCCTTGCCACCGGTCTCGCCGACGATCCGCGGGTAGGTGCGGTAGCCGGCGATGTTCTCGCCCACGGAACGCCACAGGTGCTGGAAGGTGGCGGTGGAGCCGGTGAAGTGGATGCCGGCCAGCGCCGGGTGCTTGAGCGCGACGGCGGAGACGTCCAGGCCGTCGCCGGTCACCATGTTGATGACGCCCTTGGGCAGGCCGGCCTCCTCCAGCAGCTGCATCAGCAGGTGCGCGGAGAACTGCTGGGTCGGGGACGGCTTCCACAGCACCACGTTGCCCATCAGCGCGGGCGCGGTCGGCAGGTTGCCGGCGATCGCGGTGAAGTTGAACGGGGTGATCGCGTAGACGAAGCCCTCGAGCGGGCGGTGGTCGCTGCGGTTCCACACGCCGTCCGAGGAGATCGGCTGCTCGGCCATGATCTGCCGGGCGAAGTGCACGTTGAAGCGCAGGAAGTCGACCAGCTCGCAGGGGGTGTCGATCTCGGCCTGCTGGGCGGTCTTGGACTGGCCGAGCATGGTGGCGGCGGCCAGGGTCTCGCGCCAGGGGCCGGCCAGCAGGTCGGCGGCCTTGAGGAAGATCGCGGCGCGGGAGTCGAAGGAGAGCGCCTGCCAGGCCGGGGCCGCGGCCAGGGCAGTGTCGATGGCCTCCTGCGCGTCGGCCTGGGTGGCGTTGCGCAGGGTGCCGAGCCGAGCCGCGTGGTTGTGCGGCTGGACGACGTGGAACTCGGTGCCGCCGCCCATCCGGCGCTCACCGTTGATCGTCATGGTCAGCTGGACCGGCTCCTGGCCGCCCAGCTCCTTCAGCTTGGCCTCCAGACGAGCCCGTTCGGGGCTGCCGGGGGCGTAGCTGTGGACCGGCTCGTTCACCGGCGCGGGGACCTGGGTCACAGCATCCATGAGCGCACGCTCTCCTTCGTTCAATGCGGGGGAAGGCCCGCGCGGGTCGCACGCAGGACACAGCACGAACGCTATTCCTGCCCGCCCGGCCACTTGATTGGCCGGGCGGCTAAATTCCCCCGTACGGCGTTGTCCGGCCCGACGAAGGCGGTCACGCGGCGGTCACGACCGCCCGTCAGGCGGCCGTGTGGCGCGGAGGGTCAGACGCCGGCGCTCGCCTTCTGCCCGTTGGTGACCGCGGCCCGGGCCGCGACCGCCTCCACGGCGGGCCGCCGGGCCGCCTCGTACGCCGCGAGGGCGCTCGCCAGGTCGGGTTCCGCGCCCAGGCGGCGGGCCAGTTCGACGGCGCTCTCGACGGCCAGCGAGACACCCTGGCCGGAGCTGTTGGACGGGGCGTGCACGGAGTCGCCGACCAGCACCATCCGGTCGCGGTACCAGTGCGGCACGGACGGCATGATCTCCAGCCGCGGGAAGACCTCGACGGTCGCCGGGTCCACGTCCGCCAGCACCTCCCGGGCGGGCAGGTCGTCGGCGTGCACCTCGCGGCAGAGCGCCAGCCACTCCTCGCACGAGACCGCGCGGGCCTGTTCGGGGGTCAGCTGCTCAGGCCGCGGGATGTTGCTGAACCAGGCCGTCCCGGCGCCGCCGGGCTGCGCCCAGTAGCCGAAGAACGCCCGCGGGCCCTGCGCGAAGTGGATGGACTCCCCGGCTCCGCGCGGGCCGGTGAGCCGGTGACCGCTGTATCCGCCGACCCCGATCAGGCCGGTGTACTGCGGGCCGGGCGCGGCCGGGTCGATCAGGGTGCGGACGACGGAGCGGGTGCCGTCCGCGCCGATCAGGAGGTCGCCGTCCGCGGTGGTGCCGTCCTCGAAGCGGGCGGTGATGCCGCTCTCGCGTTCCTCGGCGCCGACCAGCCGCTTGCCGTACCGGACGGGGACGCCCTCCTCCCGCAGCCGCCGCTGGAGGACGGTGTACAGCTCGGCGCGCCGCATCAGGCGGCCGGACACCTCGGGGATCTCGGCGCGCACGCCGTCCCTGGCGTCCTCCATGACCATCCGTCCGATCGCCTGGCCGACCGCGCCGGCCTCCGCCTCCAGACCGACTGCGGCCAGCGCCGCCAGCCCGTTGGACGCGATCATGAAGGTGCCGCCGATGCCCTCGGCGGAGGTCTCGTAGGCCTCGAAGACCTCGGCTTCGAGGCCGGCCCCGCGCAGCGCCAGCGCCGTCACCGGTCCGGCTATGCCGCCGCCGATGACCAGGGCCTTCTTCGAACCGCGGGTCGTACTGTCGGTGCTCATTCCAGGCTCCTCATGAACTCTTCCAGGGTCCGGTTGAACTCCGGGTCCCCGAGCTGGGTGACGAGGTTCTCGGTGTAGCGGCGCTCGGCCTCCAGCAGCGCCAGGGCGTACTCCTCCTCGACGACGAACATCGGGTGGACGTCCGTCTCGACGGCCTTGCGCAGCAGGGCGCGCGAGGCGTCGATCCGCACGTCCAGCGCCTCCAGCCGCCGGCTGAGCAGGGCGGCCGACTCCTCGGTCGGCAGCACCACGAGCAGGCAGAGCGCGACCCCGAAGGCCGGGTACTCCTCCTGCGGTTCGGCGAGCCACTCGCGCATCCAGTCGAGGAGTTCCGCCTGGCCCTCGGGCGTGGGGGCGTAGACGGTGCGCTCCGGTCGCTGGGTGTCGCGGACGGTCTCCCGTTCGGCGACGAACCCGGCCTTCCGCAGCTGCTCCACGACCATGTAGAGCGAGCTGCGGTTGTACTTGATGTTGCGGTCCTTGCCGTGCTCCTTGAGCCGGCGGCCCATCTCGTACGGGTGCATCGGTTCGGCTCCGAGTTCGGCCAGGACCGCGAGGGCCAGGGGGTTGGAGACCTTGCGTCGCTTCGCCATGAGAACGTTCCTCATCACTTGGTCAGTACTGACTATCCATTCTCGGATAGTCAGAGTCAACTATTCAGGAGTAACCAACTGTGGACGGCCCACAACTCTGTCCGCCCGGCTAAAATCAACCACACCCCGTTGTCCGGGCGGATGAAGCGGATGAAGCGGCCGAAGGAGGCTCGGAGTGACCACCCCCGGCCTTCCGCTCCGCCGGCTGCTGATGTCGCTCGGCGAGCCCCTGGTTGAACTCCAGGCCGCCCCCCAGGGCCTGGACGTCCCCGTGCGCGACGTCGCGATCCTCGACCCGGAGGACCCCCCGACCGCCGCCCCCGGCGAACTCGTCCTCGCCATCGGCGCCCGCGGCCGCGCCGCCCTCCCCGCCCTGCGCGCGGCCGGCCGGGCCGGCGCCGCGGCCGCGCCGCCGAAGTACGTCATCAGCACGTCCCGTTGGGCCGCGATCAGTTCCCGGCTGGTGCGCAGGTAGTCCGCCATCAGCGCGTCACCCGAACCTTCGTACCCGCCGTTCTCCTGCGGTGCCTGCGCGGTCATCAGAGCCTCCGGTACGGGTCGGGCCGGCGCCAGCGCACCGGGCAGCAGGTCTCCGGCGGCCGTCCGCACCAAGTGCCCGTCCACCGTCCAGCCGGGCCGGCGCGTGGTGCGCACCCGGCCCGGGTCCACCGCGTCCCGGCCGCGCAGCAGCGGCCCGGTACGCACCGGCACTCCCGCGACCGCCAGTTCGGCCAGCGCGTCGAGGAAGCCCGGCAACCCGCGGCGACGCCCCTCGACAGCCACCACGCGGTGCGGCCGCTCGCCGAGGACGGCCGACACCAGACCGGTCAGCACCGATCCCGGGCCGGCCTCGACGAAGACGCGCGCACCGGTTCGGTACATCGCCTCGATCTGCTCGACGAAACGCACCGGTGCGCCGATCTGCGCCGCGAGTTCGGCCCGCACCCCGGCCGGGTCCGCCGGGTAGGCCGCGGCCGTCCGGTTCGACCAGACCGGGAACTCCGGCGCGCGTACCGTCCGGGAGGCCAGCGCCGCTGCGAAGCGCTCGCCCGCGCCGCCGACCAGCGGGCTGTGGAAGGCACACGCGACGGGCAGCCGCTTGACCCCGAACCCGGCCGCCCGCAGCAGCTCGCCTGCCGCCGCGACCGCCTCCGTCCCACCGGAGATCACCGTCTGCCGTGGCGAGTTGTGGTTCGCGATCACCACGCTGCCGGCCGCGCCGGACGCCGTGAGGGCTCGCCCGACCTCCTCCGACCCGGCTGTCACCGCGGCCATCGAGCCCGGATCCGCGCCCTCGCCGACCGCGTCCACGATCGCCCGGGCCCGCTCCGCGCTGAGCGACGGCAGGTCCCCCGCGCCGAGCGCCCCGGCCGCGCACAGCGCGACCAACTCACCGTAGCTGTGGCCCCCTGCCAGGTCCGGGCGCACCCCAGCCAGCGCCAGCAGCTCGTACGCCGCGAGACCGGTCACGCCGAGCACCGGCTGCGCCACCCGGGTGTCGGTCACCGCCGCGCGCTGCGCCTCGCGGTCCTCCGCTGTGAAGGCCGCCGGCGGGTACAGCACCTCGGCGAACTCCCGGCCGAGCCGTAGCTGACGCTGCAACACCGGGAAGGCCGTGAACAGCTCCGCGAACATCCCCGGGCGCTGGCTGCCCTGCCCCGGGAACAGGAACGCCACCTGCCCGGCCTCGACGCCCGCCGACCCGGCCAGGTGCAGCCCATCCGCCGGAGCGTGCTCCCCGGCCCGCGCGCGGTGCAGCAGCCCGGTCAACTCGGCCACGCCCGAGGCCACCACGGCGATCTGCACCGGCCCGCGCCCTGCCTCCGCCCGGCGGGACGCCGCCAGGGCCAGATCCCGCAGCCGCCACGGCTCGCCGTCCGCCGCCAGTTGCAGCAGTTCCTCGACCCCGCGCAGCGCTCCGGCCCGGTCCGTGCCGCGGAACAGGAACAGCTCGGCCGGCCACTGCGGCAGGCCGTGCACCGGCGGCGGGCTGTCGTAACCGCGCAGCACCGCGTGGAAGTTGGTGCCGCCGAAACCGAACGCGCTGACTCCGGCGACCCGTTCGGCCGGCGGCACCGCCCACGGCCGCGCCTCGGTGTGGAAGACGAACGGGCTCTCCGCTTCCCGCCAGGCCGGGTTCGGCCGCTCCAGGTGCAGGGTCGGCGGCTTGACGCCGGTGTACAGGGCCAGCGACGCCTTGATCAGACCCGCCAGGCCCGCCGCGCACTTGGTGTGCCCGATTTGCGACTTGACCGACCCGAGCGCGCAACTCCCCGGCGCCGCCCCGGCCTCGGTGAAAACCTGGCTCAGCGTGGCCAGTTCGGCCCGGTCGCCGACCACCGTCCCAGTGCCGTGCGCCTCCACCAGTCCCACCTCGGCCGGCCCGACCCCGGCACCGCGGTACGCGCGCTCCAGTGCCGCCCGCTGCCCCTCGGGGCGCGGGGCCGTCAGGCCCAGCGAACGGCCGTCGCTCGCGCTGCCGACGCCCTGGACCACCGCATACACCCGGTCGCCGTCCCGCTCCGCGTCCGCCAGGCGCTTGAGCACCAGGCAGCCCACGCCCTCGCCCAGCGCGATGCCGTCCGCGGAGGCGTCGAACGGACGGGAGCGGCCGGTCGGCGAGAGCGCGTGCACCGAGGCGAACAGCAGGTAGTCGTTGATCCCGTTGTGCAGGTCCGCGCCGCCGCACAGCGCCAGGTCGCTGGTGCCCGCGACCAGCTCCTTGCAGGCCACGTCCAGCGCCGCCAGCGAGGACGCACAGGCCGCGTCCACCGTGAAGTTGGCGCCGCCCAGGTCCAGCCGGTTGGCGATCCGGCCCGAGATGACGTTCGCCAGCATGCCTGGGAAGGAGTCCTCGGTGAGCTTGGGCAGCTGCGCCGCGAGCGGCTCCGGCACCCGGCCCAGGTACGCCGGCAGCACCGACGCCAGCACCCCGGCGTTCGACAGGTCGCTGCCCGCCTCCGCGCCGAACACCACCGTGGTCCGGGAGCGGTCGAAGCTCCGCCCGCCCTCCGCTCCGCCGCCGTCGTAGCCGGCGTCCACCAGCGCCCGGCGCGCGGCCTCCAGCGCCAGCAGCTGGACCGGCTCGATGCTGGCCAGAGCGGTCGGCGGGATGCCGTAGCTCAGCGGGTCGAACGGGATCGGCGGCAGGAAGCCGCCCCACCTGGACGGCGTGCTGCCGGGCTCGCCGTCCGGCGAGTAGTACAGCGCCGGGTCCCAGCGCTCGGCGGGCACCTCGGTGACCGCGTCGACCCCGGCCACCACGTTGGCCCAGAAGGCCGGTAGATCCGGCGCGTCAGGGAACATACCCGCCATGCCGATCACCGCGATCTCCAGCGGCGCGGCCACCGGGTCGGCCTCCGCGGCCGGCTCCAGCTCCAGCTGCTGGACCAACTGCGTGGCCCGGGCGGCCAGGAACTCGGCCGCGCCGGTGCTGACCGCCGTGTGCAGCTCGGCCAGCGTGGTGGCGGCCGAGCGCAGCACCGCGACCTGGCCGGCCATGAACATCCCGCGGGCCAGCTGCTCCTGCTCGTTGACGCCGGTCAGCGAACCCGCCACCCGGTCCAGGCCCTTGCTGGCGACCCGCAGCCGGCCCACGTTCAACTGCTCCAGCCGCTGCCAGACTTCGCGCTCCGGCACGCCGTCCGCCCGCAGCCGCTCGCGAGTCCGCCGGAACTCCGCGGTGAACGGGCTCGGCACGCAGCGGGTGGCGTGGCCCGGCGCCGTCTGCAGCAGCTCCGTCCCGCGCGCGGCCAGCACCTGCCGCTGGAACTGCGGCTGGACGGCGCCCAGGGCGACCGCCTCCTCGGTGAACAGGTACGCCGTGCCCATCAGCAGGCCCGCCGCCACGCCCCGGTCCGCCAGTGGTGCGGAGAGCGCCGCCACCATCGCCGCCGACCGCTCGTCGTGCACGCCTCCCGCGAGCAGCACCTCGATGCGGGTGACCGCGTCCGCGGTGTCCAGGAAGTCCGAGAGCACCGCCAACTGGGCCTCCCAGAGCGGGAAGCTGTGCTGCGGCCCGACATGCCCGCCGCACTCCGAGCCTTCGAAGACGAACCGGCGCGCGCCGTCCTCCAGGAACTGCCGCAGCAGGCCGGGGGAGGGGACGTGCAGGAATGTCCGGACCCCGGCCTGCTCCAACGTCCTCGCCTGCGACGGGCGTCCGCCCGCGATCACCGCGTGAGTGGGTCGCGCGGCCAGGACCTCGTCCAGCTGGGCGCCGCGCACCTCCTCCGGAGCGAAGCCCAACACGCCGACGCCCCAGGCGAGTCCGCTCGCCGCCGCGCTCGTGCGGGCCAGCAGCTCGCGGGTCTGCTCGCGGTCCGCCAGCGCCAGCGCGACGAATGGCAGCGCACCGGCAGCGGCCACCGCCGCGGCGAAGGCCGGCTGGTCGCTGACCCTGGTCATCGGCCCCTGCGCCACCGGCAGTTCGCTGCCCAGCACGTCACACATCCGCGCGTCCGGCCCGAGCAGCGCGGCGGCCGCGCCGGGCGCCGCCGCGGCCCGCAACCCGTCGAGCACCGCATCCCGGACGGCCCGGACCGCTCGGCCGGCGGTTCTCCAGCGGTCGGCGAATCTCTGAGCCAGGAAACCGTCCTGACCTAGCGGCAGATCCATGGTGGATCCGTCCGGCTGGGCGCGCCGGAGCGCGCGGCGGCCGTCTACTAGCACGGTCTCGGAGCCGTCCAGGCCGCGCAGGGCGGCGGCGGCCTCGTCCGGCGAGGCCGACTCGGCCAGCAGGGCCAGCTGGCTGTCCAGCACCACCCCGGCCGCACCGCCCGCCACGGCCGCCGCGGCGGTGTGCGGCCCGATCCCGCCGCACGCCCATACGGGCGCGGTGATCTCCGGTGCCGCCAGGAGCTGTTGCAGCAGCACGAAGGTGCTCAGCTCCCCGACTCGCCCGCCGCACTCGCTGCCGCGCGCGACCAAGCCGTGCGCACCGGCCCGCAGCGCCGCCAACGCCTCGGCCAGATCCGTCACTTCGGCGAGTACCCGGTACTCGCCGGCCAGCCTCGCCACGTCCCAGCCCGGGGTCGGCGCCGCCAGCACCACGGTGTGCGGGCCGGTGCCGCCCGGGGAGTGCAGCTCATCGGGGGTCAGGCCGCAGTCGGGCTCGACCCGCACCCCGAACCGGCCGGGGGTGCGTTCGTACAGTCGGGCGAGTTCCTCGCGCGTCCGGCGGTCGCCGGTGCCGAGGTCGAGCACGCCGAGCGCGCCCGCCCGGCACACGGCCTCCGCCAGGCCGGCGTCCGGTGCGTGGAACGGGGTGATCCCGATGACGAGGTCGACCAGCGGGGGATTGGGCCTCATGGGCACTCCGGTGTGAGTCACGGTGCAGTCGGGGGCAGGTGCGACTCCTGGCGCAGTGGGCTACGGGCCTCGCGAAGGGGGAGTGCGAGGCATCGTTGCGCGATCCGCTGGCCGGTTGAAGAATGACCCTACCGATTGGTAGGCCTGGCAAGGTTAAGCCGTAGTTGCATGTGCATGTCAATATCCCGGCACGTGGCTGACCCACTCTCCGGCGATCACTCAACACGCTTGCGTGGCAGACAACTTGCGCCGCTCCCAGGGCAGTCGGGGCTGCCGTGTGGCGGTGGCGGCGCCGAGATGTACCTGTCCGCAGGACTACCGGTCGGGAAATCGTGGTCGGTCCGGTAGGGCCGGTACGCGGTTTCGATATTCCATTCCGGATCAAGCGACTGCCGGGGGTCCGCCGATAGGGAGAGCCACCTTGGTCGATCCCGTGTTGGCGCCGCAAGCCGTCACCGTCCGCCAGTCAGCTCTCGCGATTCCCCTGGCGGGAGGCGGTGCGACGAATAGACTTGTCAAACCGGCCGGGCGAGATCCACGCCTCGTCCGCTGGTGCGAGTGGGCCCAGGTTGAGGGGCGCCACGGGCCGGGGTCGCCGCTCGGCGCTGCTCGACTGCGGCTGATCGTCGGTCAGTTATCGCCGAAGTCGAACCCGGCGGTGACGGGTGCGTGGTCGGACCACCGCTCTGCGTGGGAGGCTGCGCGCTCGACGTATGCCTCGATGCATTTGTCCGCAATGCCCGGAGTCGTCACGATAAGGTCGATCCGCCAGCGGATGGACGCCTTTTCTAAAAGAGTCCACTCGTTCGAGTGTGGGCCGTTCGAGGGTGCCTGCTGGCCTGGGCGGTAGGGGACCTCCTGTGAGCAGCATGACGGCTTTGGCGCCGGTTCGGGCGGTGGTGGGTTCGCGTGTCTCGGACACACACGGGAACGAGGGCAAGGTCTCGCACTTGGTCCAGGCGGAGTCGGCGACCCGGCATGCGGTCTCGAAGGCGTGGGAGATCGTCGGGTCCTTCGAGGACCTGGACGTCTCTGCTGAGGTCACGCCGTGGAAGCGTCCAGACCTGGGGCCATGGCTGACCGAGCGGCAGGGCGAGTGGGATGCCATGGTGTGGGCCAAGGTGGACCGGGCGTTCCGGTCCGCGAAGGACTGTGCGGACGTGGCGCACTGGGCGGAGGAGAACCACAAGGTCCTGGTCTTCACCGACGACGGCATCACCCTGGACTACCGCGAGGGCCGCGAGTCGTCGTTCGGGAACGAGCTGGCGAAGGTCTTCCTGATGCTGGCGTCGATCTTCGCGGAGATGGAGCTCAAGCGGATCAAGGCCCGCGTCACCGCTGCGCACAAGCACCTGCGCAAGACGGACCGGTGGGCCGGCGGACAGCCGCCGTACGGCTACCGGATCGTCGACCGGCCCGGCGGCGGGCGCACCCTGGAACCGGACCCGGTCACGTGCGAGGCGGTCCGGTACATGGGCAAGCTGCTCCTGGAGGGGCAGAGTCAGTGGATGATCGCCACAGTCCTGGAGGCAGCCGGCTTCGACACCCCGGCGACCCACGCGTACAAGAACCAGGGCGACAGCTACACGAGCAAGCGCAAGACGCCGCCGTCGAACCACTGGAACCCCACCAGCGTGGGGAAGATCCTGCGCTCGCCCGCGACGATGGGCCTGAAACTGACCGGCCGCTCGGTGAAGGCACGCAAGATCGCCCGCGACGCCAAGGGCCTGCCGATCCGGATGGCCAAGCCCCTCTTCACCGAGGAGGAATGGGCCGCGATCCAGGCGGCGATGGACGAGCGCACGATCACCAAGGAACGCTCGAACGGCGCCTCGCCCTGGCTCGGCGTTGCGCACTGCGACCGCTGCGGCGACCGGTTCTACCGGCAGGTGAACCTCGCCAAGAACGGCAAGATCTACGAGTACTACCGGTGCGCGAAGACGGCCGGCAAGCCAGCCTGCAGGGGCCAGTCCATCAAGGGCGAGCGCGTCACCGCAGCGATCGTCGCCCTGGTGGACCGGTTGGCCGACCTGGCGATGACGGTGCGCAGGTTCATCCCCGGTGAGGACCACACCGAGCAGCTCAACCACGTCATCGTGGCGATGAAGGATCTCCGGGAGGAGAAGCGCCGCAACCTGTTCGACTACCCGGGCGGCGACGACGAGTACGCCGAAGCCCTCGAGACCTTGGTCGACGAACGCCGCCGCCTCGCCGCCCTCCCACAACGCCCCTCCGCCTGGGTGGAAGTCGAGACCGGCCAGACCTTCGCGGATGCCTGGGCCCAGGCCGACCAGGAACACCGCCGTCAACTCCTTCTCGGTCTCAAGGCCCGCCTTTACATGACCCCCACCACCAGCGGCTGGTACCTGCCCGCCGAACTCGAAGCACGAGCACGCCAGCTGGAGGATGCCGGGAGTTCGGCGTAGGGCGGATGTCGCGTTTCCAAGGAGTGTCCAGGGTCACGGAACTGATGAACGGGCCAACCACGTGGTGGCCTCGAGGCGCTACGGTGCTGGACTATCTATGTCTGGCAATAGGTTGGAGAGGACACACGGTGTCAGGATTCAGGCGGTGGGTCGTGTGGACGATAGCGGGGGGTGCGCGCCGCGGTCGGGGTGGGGTTGGTGCTGGTGGCGGTGCTTGTGGACTTGGACACCGCAGACCGCCTCGCAAGCGTGGCGGGTGCGATTGTGGCCCTGATCGGCCTCATTCTGAGCGTATATGCCCTTCCTCAACCGGCCACAGTCAATCCGGGCGGGAGTGTGCGAGCGAATGGGCGGGGGGAAGTGGCCGCAGGTGGCAGCATCTCTGGCAACGCACTCGGGGTAACAGCAAGGTGATCGCCGCTCCGTCGCCCGCAGCCCCCGCCGTTCCGCCGGCGATCTCCGGCGGTGCGGGGTTGGCGGTAGAGACGCGTGGCACAGAATCGCTGGCTTCGGGAGGTGATGTCAGCGGCAACGCCGTTGGCGATGGAAGTGAGGTGCAGTGAGCCCCCTCCCGTGGCGCCGCAGGCTCCGCGGTGGTGGCAGTGAGGCGACTGATTCATCTGGGCTGTCGAATCGTCTGGACGCTCATGCCGACGGTGGAAATGCACTGACAGCGCATCCCCTGAGTCGGCTTCGGGCATCTGATGCGGGCTCTGCGGAAGCCCGTTCGGTGCAGGTTAGCGTGAGGGGCGAGGGATCGCTCGGTGCTGGTGGGGACATTAAGGGCAATGCCATCGGTGCGGGCAGTAGCGCTACGTACATCGAGCACCAGACGGTGCACCAAGCCGTGCCGTGGGAGGGACCGGCCTGGCCGGTACTGATCGGGGTCATCCCTGCGCGAGCGGGCTACTACCAGCGCCGGCCGGAGACCGAGGTACTCGCCGGGATCCTGTCGGATGGTGGGGCAGCCGTGCCGTGTCAAGTCGTGACTGGCACTGGAGGGGTGGGCAAGACGCAGCTGGCCGCCGACTACGCCCGCTTTGCGTGGGATCGCATTGGTGCATCCGTTGACGCAGGCCGTGAAGAGCCCGTTCCGGACAACGCATCGAACGCAGAGAATATCGAGCTGCTGGTGTGGGTCAACGCAACCAGTTCACAGGCGATTACCTCGGTCTATGCCTTGGCTGCGCAGGTGGTTGTGCCTGGTGGCGCGGTTGGCCTAGACGCCGACCAGGCTGCGCAGCGATTCCTGACCTGGCTGCGGTCCACCGCGCGGCGGTGGTTGGTGGTACTCGATGATGTGGCCCAGCCTGGGGCGCTCACCGGGTTGTGGCCGCCGGAGGTGGCAGTGGGACGAGTGGTGGTGACCACCCGCAGCCGGGACGCGGCTTGGAGCAGCGACACACGCAAGCTGGTGCAGATCGGCCTGTTCACGCCTGAGCAGTCCGCCGAATACTTGCGCCAAGCCCTCGCTCGCCCAGGGCGCGAAGGGCATGCCGACAGCGATGGCGACATCGCGGCTATGGCCGACGACCTTGGGAACCTTCCGCTGGCTCTGGCGCAGGCGGCCGCGTATCTGGTCGACACGGGCCGTTCCATCCCCCGATATCGTGCGCTGCTGGCCGACCGCGTCCGGACCCTGGCACACCTTATGCCCGACATCGGCGGACTGCCCGACACCCAGACTCATACCGTCAACGCTGCCTGGGACATGTCCCTCGCGCTCGCTGACGGCCACCAGCCCGCCGGCGTTGCGCGGCCTCTCATGGAACTGGCCTCGGTCTTGGATCCGAATTCCATGCCGTCGAGCGTCCTCACCAGCGCGGCAGCCCGGGACTACCTATGCACTCACCGCGCCGCTCCTGGTGGCAGCACGCCCAGCTCAGCTGAGGCGGTGGGCGCAGCCGAAGCTGGGCAAGTGGACGAGGTAGACGCCGAGGACGCGCTGCGCATCCTGCACCGGCTCAACCTCCTCGACCACGACTTCGCCAGCGGCACTCTGCGCGTCCACCAGCTCATCCAACGTGCTGTCCGCGAGCACGCGGGCTGCCGTGGCCGATTGCCCGAGCTGACAGGCGCCGGCGCTGACGCTCTTGCCGAGATCTGGCCGGACATCGAACGGGACACCGCCTTCGCTCTGACCTTGCGCGCGAATGCCGACGCGCTCCTAAGCGGGAGCGTCCAGGGCTTGTGGCAGGACGGTGCCCACCCGGTGCTGTTTCGTGCTGGCCGCAGCCTTGGAGAGGCTGGCCAGGTTGAGGCGGCAATCGCACACTTCGAGCACTTGGCAAACGCCGCTGACCGGAATCTAGGCTCAGATCATCCCCACAGCCTTGCCTGCCGGCACGAGACTGCGTTCTGGCGAGGACAGACTGGTGATGCGGCAGGGGCCCTCGCCGCGTACGAGCGGTTGCTCGTCGAACAGCTGCATATCCAAGGCTCAGACCATCCAGATACCCTCGCCACCCGCCATGAGATTGCCCACTGGCGGGGAGAGGTAGGGAATCTGGCAGCCGCTCTCGCCACCACAGAGGAACTGTTGGCCGATCAGGTACGGATCCTCGGTCCCGATCACCCGCGTACTCTCAGTACCCGCGGCAACCTCGCCGGTCGGCGAGGCCAGATGGGGGATGTGGCAGCCGCCATCACCGCATACGAGCACCTGTTGGATGACCGGGTTCGGGTCCTGGGCGCCGACCACCCTGATACCCTCGCCACCCGCCATCAGATTGCCCACTGGAGGGGAGAGGCGGGGGACCTGGAAAGTGCTGCCAACGCATATAAGGAGGTGCTGGCTGGCCAGCTCCGGGTTCTTGGCCCTGACCATCCCGACACCCTTGTCACCCGCAACAATCTCGCCGCGACCCAGGGCTATGCCGGGGATGCGGCTGGCGCGGTGTCCGCCTTTGAGGAGCTGCTCAAAGAGCTAGGACGAGTGGTCGGACCTGACCATCCGTATACCCTTGCTACCCGCGGCAACCTTGCCTTCTGGCGGGGACAGACAGGTGACCTTGAGGGCGCCGCAATCGCGTATGAGGAGCTGCTCGTAGACCGGTTGGGAGTTCTTGGCGCCGACCACCCCGATAGCCTCGCTACCCGCAGTGATCAAGCGGCGGTGCGAGGGGAGTTGGGAGACGCTGCCGGCGCTGCGTCAGCTCTTGAGGAGGTGCTGGCTGGCCGGGTACGGGTTCTGGGTCCTGATCACCCCAGCACTCTCGCCACCCGCAGCGACCTTGCGGGCTGGCGGGGGGAAGCGGGCGATGTGGCTGGCGCCTTCAGCGCCGCTGAAGAGTTGTTGGCCGATCAGATTCGAATCCTCGGCCCTGACCACCCCGATACCCTCGCGACTCGCAACAACCTCGCGGGCTGGCGAGGAGCGGCTGGGGACTCTGCTGGGGCCGTTGCCGCGTTTGAGGAACTGTTGACTGCCCAGCTACGCATTCTCGGGTCCGATCACCCCGACTGCCTCACTACCCGAAGCAACCTTGCGGGCTTTCGAGGAGAGGCAGGGGACGCGGTGGGCGCGGTCGCCGAATTTGAGGAACTGCTGGCTGGCCGGGTTCGCATCCTCGGGCCGGATCACCCCGATACCCTCGCGACCCGAAGTAACCTTGCCGCCTGGCATGGCCACGCCGGGAATGTGAAAATGGCCGTTGCTGCATTCAAGGTTCTGCTGGCCGATATGATGCGAGTCCTAGGCCCCTCACACCCCGCAACCCTCAATGCCCTCTCCTGCCTTGCCTACTGGACGGGGGAAGCGCACGGGTAGGCTCCCACGCCCGAGGAGCTTCTTCAAAGTCTGCCGGGCCGCAGCCGGATTTGGGCGCACACATTGCTCCTGAAAGGGCCTGCGCGCGCTGCGGACGCGGCCGGCGAACCGGCCGCCCTGCGCATCGCGCCCGCCGCTGCCCGGGCCGCCGACGCCGACCCACACGTCTCCGCCGACACCCTCAACCGCTATGCCACTGCCGCCGCCACGGTGCTCGGCACCACCGCCGAAAAGGTCACCGTTCACCCGCAGCGGCCTCGCCTCCGGGGTTCAGGCCAGCGGGTATTTGCGGTTGAGGAGATTCAGCGCCTGGTCGGCGACCACGCATATGTTTGGGGACCCATCCTTCGTGAGGTCGGTGACTGCGATAACGGTTTCCGGAGCATTTGGCCATAGGAGCGCGAGGAGCTTGATCGCGAGCTCCCGCATGTCCTCGGCATTGTTGTTTTGGATGTGTCTAAGAACAATGGGGAGTGCCCGGTCGGTGTATCGACCTGCGAAGAGCTGCAGGGCAGTCATGCGTACGGTCTGATCGGTGTCGGTGATGCCATTCTGAATTGAGAGGTGAGTGTCGACATGGTCGGTCCAGTACTCGGCGAGGACTTGATAAGCCTCACTACGTACGGTCTGATCGATGTCGGTGGTGGCGTTGTGGATGGCTGGCAGGTCTGACCAATATTTTGCGAGGAATCGCAGCACTTCCTTTCGGATATACGGGTCGTTGTCAGTGGTGGCTTTTTGAATGGTGGGATGGGTATCGGGGTGGTCGGGCCAATATTCCACCAGAATTTCAAGCGCCCGACCCTGAACGTGTCGACCACTGTCGGTGGTGGCGGTGTGGATGGTGGGGCGGGTTTCGGGGTGGTGGGGCCAGTGTTCTGCGAGTATTTGAAGTGCGGTGCGGCGTACGTATTGGTTGGTGTCGGTGGTGGCGGTGTGGATGGTGGGGTGAGTGTCGGGGTGGTCCGGCCACTGCCTTACGATTATTTGAAGCGCATAGCCGCGTACTTCGGGATCGTCGTCGGTGGTGGCGGTCTGAATGGTGGGGCGGGTTTCGGGGTGGTGGGGCCAGTGTTTTGCGAGTATTTGAAGTGCGGTGCGGCGTACGTATTGGTTGGTGTCGGTGGTGGCGGTGTGGATGGTGGGGTGAGTGTCGGGGTGGTCCGGCCACTTTTCGGCGAGCGTCTGAAGCGCGGTCCCGCGTACTTCGGAGTCGCTATCGGTGGTGGCGGTGTGGATGGTGGGATGGGTGTCGGGGTGGTCCGGCCACTTCTCAGCGAGTATTTGAAGTGCGATTCCGCGTATGTATCGGTTGGGGTCAGTGATGGCGTTGCGAGTGGTGGGGCGGGCTCTTGGGTGGTCTGGCCATTTCTCCGCGAGGAGTTGAGTTGCGCTTGCTAGATATTGATTGGTATTGGTGGTGGCGGTGTGGATGGTGGGATGGGTGTCGGGGTGGTCCGGCCACTTCTCAGCGAGTATTTGAAGTGCAATTTCGCGTACGTATTGGCTGGGGTCGGTGGTGGCAGTGTGGACGGCGGGATGGGTGTACGGATGGTCCGGCCATCCATTTGCGAGGCTCCAAAGCGCTTCGATGCGTACTCCCCGGTCTTTGTCGATGGTGGCGTTGTGGATGGTGGAGTGGGTGTTGGGATGGCTGGGCCATTTTTCGACGAGAAGCCGGCATGCGAGGCGCCGTAGGTGCGGGTTTCTATCGGCAATGTAGGTATAGATGGTTGATCGGTCAGGTCGCTGCTTCTCCAGGAAATTAAGGGCTTGACGGCGAACTGAGGAATCAATATCACTGGAGGCGTCGCGGAGGATGCGGTGGGCGTCAGGGTGCTCACTCCATCGCGCTGCGAGTTCTGTCAGAGCGGCGTTTCGCGCGGAGGAGTTCCAAGGAATGAGTGCCTGATGGACAGCCTCATTGATGTCTCGACTGAGAACTGCGGCGATGGGTTGGGTGGAGGCGCTAAGGTAATGCCCGGTATCGCTCACAGTGGCGTAGTACCAGTTTAAGTAGCGGCTTCGACCGTTCCAGAACTTGTCGAGGGTGGCCAGCGCTGGTAGCGCCTCAGTAAGCATGAGGCGAGACCCTCGACGTAGTGCAATTGTTAATGCGTTGACGATATGGTCGCTTTGGGAAGTGATTGATAGCTGATTATCCATGTCCCCCACATGCGACGGTGTACTGATCTCATCCACCTCTGCTAGTACTCGGATGGCGAGGATCAGCATCGGCGCCTTCGCGGTCCGGGATTCCCTTCGGTGCCGTTGCAGGAGCCGGGCGAGGAAAGCGGCAACGTCTTTTTGCTTGAGCTTTCCGGCTATCAGAAGCAGCACTTCGTGCCAGGCCGGGTCGCTGGCGTACCCATCCAGCAGGTCCACCAGGTTATCTCGGGGCCATTCCTCTTCTTCCCGTTGGCGGAGCAGGTCGGCTGCGGTGAGATATTCGAGGAAGGTTCGGTGCACGAAGCCATAGATTCCACCGCCGTAGTAGGCGAGTAGGAAGTTTCTGGTGCGCAGGTGGTCGACCACATAGTCGGCAGCTATTTCGGCGGCTGGCCGGTTGATGTTGTGATCCGAAAGGAACGTAGTGATGATGCCGGTGAGCTCGTCGCGTTGGATGAACGTACCTGCGGGTCGGCCCACGCCGTTCTGCATTCGGCGGGCGATGCGTTCGAGGAGTTTCAGGCGGCGGCTGGTGTTCAGCCATTCCAATGCCTGGGCAGCTTCTGGGTTCGCCGGAGTGGGAGCAGTAAGGAACTTGGCGTCCTTGTCCCAGCGGCCAACCAGGACTTCGATGGCGTGGGCGTAGACCTCGCGCCGTTCGCGGGGGATGCTCCGGCCGAGGCCGATGGCGGATAGAACGGTTAACAGCAGCGGATTTCCGGCGAGCTCGCCCACTGCGCGAACGTTGCGTACGGCGTGCAACAGCCGATCGGTGGTCCTGGCAGCCTGGGAGGGATCGCCAGGATGGGCGGCGTCGTACCAACGACGGATGAACTGCTCTACCTGATCGCGATCCAGGTCTTGAAGCATTACCTGGGTGAACCCGGCGGCTATGAAATCACCCGACCGGTAGCCATATTCACGCGACGTCACGATCGTCCGCACGCCCGGGTAAGCGGCCGAGAAAGCGGTGATCCGGCGGGCGATGTTGGAACGGACCTCTGGGTCGAAGATCTCATCGAGGCCGTCGAAGGCGACCACCGCCTGGCCCTCGGCAAGCAGTTGCTCCAGGGTCTGGCGGGGGAGGGCCATCCGTTCCTGGGTATGCATGAACTCCAGGAACTCCTCGATGGTTCGGTCTTGCTGCTGCGCGTACTGCCGGAGCTCCACTACGACTGGCACCATCCCTGCCAGTGGAGCAAGTTCGGCGGGCACCTCCTGTAGTGCTCCGGACAGCGTCAGCGCCAGGTACTTGGTCAGCGTGGACTTCCCTGCCCCTGGGTCGCCCAGCACGACGAGTCGCTGGTTGCTGTCGCCTGCGATCGCCTTGAGTACAGGGCGGGCTGCTTCCGAGAGGTGTTTTTCCCGCAGTAGCCGGGTGGCGGACGCCTCCATGCCTGGTGGCAGCTCGGCGTCCACCAGTTCGCCCGACGCCAGCAGCAGCCGCCGCAATTCGCCGGGGATACGGGCCTCGTACGGACGGCAGAGCTGCGGCATGAACACCTGCCTCAGCTCGATCAACGGCTGCTCGCCAGCCTGCCCGGACGGGCCGAGCACATCCAGGTTGAGGCGTCGGTAGACCTCGCGCACGCGGCATAGGTAGGCGGCGATCGTCGCCTCGGTGTCCGTGGGCGGCTCCGGCGGGGTGCCCAGGTAAACGTCGCCGTGGAACTCGTTGTGCACGGCGCTGCTGTTCGGCCCCAGCGCTGCGTTGGTGATGTTGCCTCCGGCTCCGACCGCGCCCTGCCCGTCGACGGCCACCTGGACCAGCTGTTGCTCGCTGCCGCGCCGCCGCCAGGGCCAGGGGCTCACGAGGAGCGGCCGGAGAGGTCGATGCCGTTGATGTCACCGCCGGCGGCCACGGACCCCTTGCCGGTGGCCGAAACGTCCCGCCGTTCCGTGCCTGCCACCTGGGTCGAGCCCGTCCCGTTGATGTCACCGCCCGCCGCGACCCCACCCCCGCGCGCTTCCACCGTGCGCCCACCGGCAAGCGCCGTCGGCGCACGTAGAGCGATGACCGCCACCACCAGCCCGACGAGCCCGACGACGGCCCCGACCACACTGGACACCTGCCCGGCCGTGTCCAGGTTCGCCACCAGTACCACCAGCAGGAACGCCACCGAAGCGGCACCCCCGACCCCTGCGATCGCCCACCACATCCAGCGCTGCATCGCGCTCCCCTGACCGTTGTCGCGCCCAACTGCTCTCTGGCATAGAAACGGTAGCGCGCACGAACGACAGCGTCCCTGCGGTGTGTCCGGATCGAGGCAGGTGTGTTACCGAGGCCACTCAGGGAGTGATCTAGGCTTAGCGGGTGAACCGCGACAAGTTCCCCTTTGTCGGCGACTTCAGGGAACTGGAGCACGGTCGGCCAGACGGGCCGGCGATCCGGGCTGTTGTGCGAGCCAGCGAGTCAGAGCATGAACGCGATCTCGTTCAGTACCTGCGCAGTGGCACGGCCGTGTTCGCCGCGCCCAGCGCTGTCCCCGATGTGCTCAGTTCTACCGGCCATCGAAGTGCTGCACCTGCTCACCGACGGGCAGTGGCTGTAGCACTCGGACCTGGCTTACTACGTGGAGCACTACCATGTGGCGTTCGACCCGGGGCTCATCGCGCACGTGCGGAGCAACAACTGGACAGTCCCTGAACTCAGCGACGGTGACTTGGACGCGATGCTGACCGTCCTCATCGAGGACGAGTCGGAGTGAGGTGGGCGCCAGAGGTTGTGTCTGATCACGTCAGGCGGAGGTCCGGGTCAACGGTCGGGGATCTGGCGGGGATTGCCAGCCCAACCCGGGTGAGGCGACAAACCATGATGCCGATCACCGCCCAGCGGATCATCGTCTCCGAGCCCGCTCCCGCCGATGGCCATCCGGCGGAGGTCCTGCAGCGCCTTCACGAGGACGTGGTCCGCCACGTCGGCCGCCAACTCGGCGGCGCCGCGGCCATGCGTCGGCCCCGCACGCGCGGGGGTTGCAGAGAGTTGCCCAGATTGATGCCGTGTTGGTGCCCAAGGCCTTCGGGGAGGTGAAGGAACGGATCGACTTGTCAAACCGGCCGGGCGAGATCACAGGCCTCGTTCACTGGTGCGAGTGGGCCTGGGCTGAGGGGTGCCGTCGCTCCGTGGACCGCTTCTGAGTGCTGCTCAACTGCAGCCTCCTGCGGATCAGTTATTGCCGAAGTCAAAGTGGGCGGTGACGGGTGCGTGGTCGCTCCAGCGCTCGGCGTGGGAGGCCGGCCGCTCGACGTAGGCCTTGACACAGGTGTCCGCGAGTCTCTGACTAGCCGTCAGAAGGTCAATTCTCCAGCCGGAGTCGTTGTCGAAGGCGCGGCCGCGGTAGGACCACCAGGAGTAGGGGCCGGTGCGGTCGGGGTGGAGGGCGCGGACGACGTCGACGTAGCCGGCCTCCTCGTAGACGCGGGAGAGCCAGGCGCGTTCCTCGGGGAGGAAGCCGGCGGACTTCTGGTTGGCCTTCCAGTTCTTGAGGTCCTCGGGGCGGTGGGCGATGTTCCAGTCGCCGCAGACCACGACCTCGCGGCCGTCGGCGGCGGCGCGGGCGCGCAGGGTGGTGAGGTGGACGAGGAATTCCGCCATGAAGCGTTCCTTCTCGTCCTGGCGTTCGGTGCCGACCTCGCCGGAGGGGAGGTAGAGGCTGGCGACGGTGAGGCCCGGCAGGTCGATTTCCACGTACCTGCCGGAGTCGTCGAATTCCTCCGAGCCGAATCCGATGGTGCTGCGCTGCGGCTCCCGGCGGGAGAGGATCGCGACGCCGGCCCGGCCCTTGGCGACCGACGGGGCCCAGATCGCGTGCCAGCCGTCCAGGTCACGCAGTTCGACGGGCAGTTGCCCGGGCTCGGAGCGCACCTCCTGGAGGCAGATCACGTCCGCCTCCGTGCCGGCCAGCCACTCCACGAAGCCCTTCTTGGCGGCCGCCCGGATTCCGTTCACATTCACACTCGTCACCACGATCACCCGGGCAGCCTACCCACTGGCCGAGCCTGCCCCGAAGCGTGACGCGCGGCCGTGGGGGGCTCCGAAGGGCTGTCGTGAACGTGGCATGAATGTTCGCGACGGTCGTATCAAGCCCCGTCATTGGTCTTGACCATCTCCGGACGGAACACCTAGGGTCGCTTACTGCAAGGACCTTTAATAAAGAAGGACGGATAAAGGCCCGCTCTCCCACCTGCCGCAACAGCGGGCAGCGGGCCCGGGATCCGCCCTCCTTGTCGTAGGGCGGACAAGACCAGGTGGAGGACACGGTGGGGACGACAGGGGACCTTTCGGCGGTGCCGGAACCGAAGTACTGGCACCTGCGCACGGTGCTGCTGCGGGCCATCGACACGGAGTTCTCCACCGGCCAGGTCCTGCCCAACGAGCGCGAGCTGTCCGCCCGCTTCGGTGTGGCCCGGGCGACGCTGCGGCAGGCCCTGGACCAGCTGGAGCTGGAGGGCCGGCTGGTCCGCCGCCGGGGGATCGGCACCCTGATCGCCGCCCCGCGGGTCGGCGTCCCGGTGAACCGGCAGGAGGAGGGCTGGCCCGGCGTCGGCCGCAGCCAGTCCTGGCGCACGGTCGACTGCACCACCGCCCCCGCCTCCGTGCGGCTGGCCAAGGGCCTCGGCATCGCGGAGGGCGCCACGGTGCACACCGTCCGCCGGGTCCGCCTGGTCGAGGGCCGCGCGATGGCCACCGAGTCGCTGCACGTCCCGGCCTGCGCCCTGCCGCACCTGCCCGGCTTCCGCGCCGAGAGCGACCGCGCCCGTTCGGTGCTGCGCCAGCTGGAGCGCCTGGAGGTGGACGGTGAGTCCCGGGCCGTCGAGCTGGGTGTCGCCGAGGCCGACGAGGCCGTGCTGCTGGAGCGCCCGCCGGGCACCCCGGTGCTGGTCATGACCACCCAGTACGCCTCCGCCGGCCGCCTGGTGGCGCTCGCCGTCTCCACCTACCGCGCGGACACCTGCAAGCTGACCTTCGGCGAGACCGGCCTGGTCGAGGTCACCCCGGTCGGCGCGACCACCGAGGTCCGCACCGCCTCCTGAACCACTTCGCACCCACCCTCAGACGATGGCCCGGACGCCCAACTGGCGTCCGGGCCATCGTCGTTGACCGAGCCGCCGGTGGCTGAGTACCGTGCGGTGGGGCGATGCGGAAGGGGGCGGCCGGTGAACCTGGTGCAGGAGTTGTGGGCGAGGTCCGAGATCGCCGACTACGACGCGCTGTTCCGGGCGGACGGGACGGCGAGGGAGGCCTTCATCGACGGGCCCGACACCCTCGTGGTGGAGCTCGGGGAGCCGTTCGACGTCGAGGCGCCGGAGTTCGGGCACGAGATCGAGGTGCGGAGCGAGGCCGAACTGCCGGACGGGCGGGGCTTCGTCTGCTGCGGGGACGGCGCGATGGGGGACGAGGGGTTCCTCGCCCGGCTCGACGCCGACCGGCGACTGGTGTGGGTGTTCGCGTCGACGGGCGGCAATCCGTTCCTGCGGGCCTCCGCCGACTGGCCGTTGGCGCACTTCGTCAACGACTGGGGGCGCACCCTCACCATCGACCTGGCCGACCCGGACTACGCCGCCCCCTGACCCGTCACACCCGGGGCGGGTCCACCGCGAAGAGCTGGTCCTCCACGTGGTCCAGGGCGACCCGCAGGGCGCCCATCGAGACGACCTCCGAGCCCAGCGCCGCCAGCGCCACCTCGGGGGCGCGGAGGGTGAACTGGGCGAGGCGTTCGCGCAGCGGTTCCAGGACGCCGTCCAGGCCGGCCGCCCAGCCGCCGATCACCACCAGCTGGGGGTCGATGGCCAGCACCAGGGCGGCGACGCCCTGGACGAGCCGGGTGAGGAAGCGGTCCATGGCGACCTTGGCGACCTCGTCGCCCTCCCGGGCCAGCCGCAGGACCCGGGCGACGGCGGCCTCGTCCAGCGGGTTGAGCGGCTTGCCGGTGGTGGAGAGCAGCTTCTCGGGGGTGACCTCCTGGCCGAGCAGGTGCAGGGCGCCGATCTCGCCGGCGGCGCCGCCGAAGCCGCGGTGCAGTCTGCCGTTGATCAGGGAGCCGGCGCCGGGGCTGAGGCCGGCCATCACGAAGACCACGTCGTCGGCGCCGACCGCCGCGCCCTGCCAGTGTTCGGCGATGGCGGCGAGGTTGGCGTCGTTCTCGATCAGGACGGGGCAGCGGAACGAGCGGCGCAGCCGGGCGCCGAGGTCGAGACCGGTCCAGCCGGGCATCGCGGTGCCGAGCCGGACGGTGCCCTCGCGGTCGACGATGCCGGGGGTGCCGATGCCGACGGCCCACAGGTTGTCCCGGGAGATGCCCGCCTTGCGCAGGACCTCGGCGACGGCGGTGCGGACGGCGGTGAGCCGGTCCTCGGCCTCCAGGGTCTCGTCGACCGGCTTGAAGTGACTGCCCACCACCTCGCCGGCGAGGTCGGCGAGGATGACCCGGATGTCGTGGACGCCGATCTCGATGCCGAGGATGTGCCCGGCCTCGGCACGGAAGCGGAACCAGCGGGCCGGGCGGCCGCGGCGGCCGGTGCCCTGCTGGCCGTCCTCCCGGGGCTGCTCGACCTCGGCGACGAGTCCGGTCTCGACCAGGCCCTCGATCACGCCCTCGACGGTGGGCCGGGACAGCCCGGTCTCGCCGACGAGTTGGGTGAGGGTCACCGAGTGGCCGGTCCGCAGCGCCCGAAGCGTGACCGCGGCGTTGATCCGCCGCAGCAGCGAGGAGTCTCCTCCGGTGAGCCGATCCGCCAATGCGATGCCCTTCGCCGTTCGCGCGACTGCCCTGGCGCGCGGTGTGGAGTCCGCGGAGCCCACCGAACGGCCCGCGGGGGTCTGCCCCCGGAACGCGGCACGGGCGGCGCGCCGCCGCCCGTACGGGAGGCCCGGAGGACAAGCCGGAGCCTACCCGGGGACCTCGCCGGGCGGCGAGGATTCCCGCAGCTCACCTGGGCTTCGGTATCGAAATGGTACGGATCGGGTGGCGGTACGTGACCCTGGCTTCACTCGCCGCCCACCGACGGCCCGCACACCGGGCGCAGCCCCCGGACGGCCCAGCGCGAGCGCACCGACAGCAGCGAGCCGACGCTCAGCCAGGAGCACGCCGAGAACGCGCTGACCACCGAGCCGGCCGAGCCGATCGAGAGCACGCTGCCGACCGATCCGATCGAGAGTACGGAGCCGACCGAGCCGATGGACAGCAGTGAGCCGATGGACCCGAGGGAGGCGATGGAACCGAGCGAGGCCCGGGAGCGGATCGAACGCACGGGAGCGGGAGCGGCCATGCGCCCGATCGTAGCCCTGCCGCCGTCGGCCCACCCGCGCTCAGCCCACCCGCGCCCAGCCCGTCCGGACGAAGCCGGCCGGACGCACCCCAGCCGCCGCTCAGTCCACCCGCGCGACGAACAGCCCCTGCCCGAGCAGCCCCATCGGGTGCCCGTCCGCCGGCAGCGTGAGCACGGTGGGGCAGCCCGCGGTGGTGAGGGCGGTCCGCCAGTGCCGGGCCGGGTGGGCGGTGAGGCCCCGGGGGTCGCCGGTGATCAGCAGGTCGAGCTGTTCGGTGACGGGGGCGAGCAGCAGCAGTCGGCCGCCGGGGGCGAGCAGGTCGACCAGCGCCGGGACCTCCTCCTCGGGCCGGCCGCCGGCGGTGGCGACGACGACGTCGTAGCGGCCGCCGTCGGTGGCGAGGTGGTGTTCGGCGTGCTGCCGGGGGCGGGCGGCGAGGGCGCGGGCGACGGCCGTCTCGGTGCCGTCGCGGTCGAGTTCGAGTACCCGCGGCGGCTGCGGCCCCTGGTGGGCCTCGACGGTGGCGCGGACGAGGGCGCCGAGGGCGGTGCCGAGGTAGCCGCGGGCGGCGGCCCAGCGGACCGGGGCGGCGGCCGGTCGGGGGGCTTCCTCGCCGGTGAGCAGCTTGGGCAGCCGTAGGGCGCCGCGCCGGACCCGGTCGAGGACGGCGGCGGTGCCGAGGCCGTCGGTCCAGCTGTCGACGGCGGATCGCCAGGCCTCCCGGACCTCGGCGGAGCTGACCGTGTGGGCGCCGTGGTAGATCGGGCCCTGGGCGCCGCCGTCCCGGTGGGCGATCAGGCCGTGCCGGGCGAGGGCGTCGAGCCAGCGGCCGACCCGGGGGCGTTGGGCGGGGGTGACCAGGGCGGTGGCGAGGAGTTCGGCCTCGGAGCGGCCGTGTTCGGGGTCGGTGAGTACCCCGGCCTGCTGGAGGGTGTGCAGCAGCGCGGTGAGGACGGCCCGGTCGAGGTGGGCGCCGAATTCGGTGAGCTGCTCGGCGGTGACGCCGATGCTGTGCTTCCAGGCGGCGGCGGTGGCGGCCTCGGTGTCGGCGCGCAGTCGGCGGTCGGCGGCCTCGGGCCGGTTGTCGGGGGCGCGCAGGTGGGCGAGGACGGCGCCGAGGGCGTCGACGGCGGCGTAGACGTCGTCCTGCCGGGGTTCGGGGCCGACGTGCAGGACGAGCCGGAGCGCGCCGAGGTCGTGGTCGGCGAGGTCGGGCTGTCGGCTGAGCCGCCAGAGCAGGGCGGAGGGCAGGCTGAGGTGGGTGGTGCCGTTGGCGGCGAGGGCGGTGAGCTGCTCGTCGGGCCGCTGGTCGGGGTCGGCGCAGTGCACGGTGCCGCCGGCCAGCAGGGTGGCCAGGGCGAGTTCGACGGCCAGGTCGGTGGCGGGGTGCAGCACGGTGTGCCGTATGGGCGGCGGGCCGAGGACGCCGGCCCAGTGCCGGAGCCGTTCCTCGGCGGCGCGGGCGGTGGAGGGCGGCAGGGCGGCGTGTTCGGCGACGCGTTCGGCGAGGGCCCGGGGCAGGCCGCCCGGCGGGGAGACGCCGAGCAGCAGGCCGATGCCGCTGATCGCGCGTCCGTCGGCGACGACGGCGGGTCTGTCGCCGAGCTCGCGCAGCGCGCTGACCAGCGCAGGGGTCGAGGCCAAGGTGATCACTCCGGGGTGCGGGGGAGAAGCCGCACTACTGAACCATGGGTCCGGGCCGATGAGCGGGGCCTACGGGTAATAATTCCGTAATGATTTTCATATCGGCCAGCCAAGCGGTGGGCGCGATCCTGGCACGAACACCCCGGAACTGCGCATTCCGGAACCGCTGCGCGATGCCTTGACAGGTGGTTCGGGTGCTGGGTTACTTGGCCTGGGCTTGCCCTGACCGAACGATCGGTTGGGCTCCCAGACTCGGCCGACCTGCGGAGGAGCGACGATGACCGGCAGCGCACCCGACCCGGACCGACGCCTGGGGGAGCCGATTCCACCCGCCCTCCTGGACGCCGGAGAACGGATGGGCGTCGACGAACTGCGCGCCCACCAGCTCGACCGGCTCCGGGTCACCCTGCGGCACGCCTACGACCACGTCGAGATCTACCGCCACAAGTTCGACGCCGCCGGGGTGCGCCCGGAGGACTGCCGCACCCTGGCGGACCTCGCCCGGTTCCCCTTCACCACCAAGGCCGACCTGCGCGAGGGCTACCCCTTCGGCATGTTCGCCGTCCCGATGGAGCGGGTCCGCCGGATCCACGCCTCCAGCGGCACCACCGGGCGCCCGACCGTGGTCGGCTACACCGAGAACGACCTGTCCATGTGGGCCGACGTGGTCGCCCGCTCGATTCGCGCGGCCGGCGGCCGGCCCGGCCACAAGGTGCACATCGCCTACGGCTACGGGCTGTTCACCGGCGGCCTGGGCGCCCACTACGGCGCCGAGCGGGCCGGCTGCACCGTCATCCCGGCCTCCGGCGGGATGACCGCCCGGCAGGTCCAGCTGATCCAGGACTTCCGCCCCGAGATCATCATGGTCACCCCGTCCTACCTGCTCACCCTGCTGGACGAGTTCGAGAAGCAGGGCCTGGATCCGCGCGCCAGCTCGCTGCGGATCGGCATCTTCGGCGCGGAGCCCTGGACGGAGGAGATGCGGCGCGAGATCGAGGAGCGGCTCGACCTGCACGCCGTCGACATCTACGGCCTGTCCGAGGTGGTCGGCCCCGGCATCGCCCAGGAGTGCGTGGAGACCAAGGACGGGCTGCACATCTGGGAGGACCACTTCTATCCGGAGGTGGTGGACCCGCTGGCCGATCAGCTGGGGCCGGACGGGGTGCTGTCCGACGGGGAGGGCGGCGAGCTGGTCTTCACCTCGCTCACCAAGGAGGCGCTGCCGGTCATCCGCTACCGCACCCGCGACCTCAGCCGGCTGCTGCCGGGCACCGCGCGGCCGGCCTTCCGGCGGATGGAGAAGGTCACCGGGCGCAGCGACGACATGATCATCCTGCGCGGGGTGAACCTCTTCCCGACCCAGATCGAGGAGATCCTGCTGCGCACCCCGGGCGTCGCCCCGCACTTCCAGCTGCGGCTGACCCGCGAGGGCCGGCTGGACCGCCTGGCCGTCCGGGTGGAGGCCCGCCCGGAGGCGCCCGCCGCACTGCGCGAGGCGGCGCGGACGGAGATCGTGCGGGCGGTGAAGGACGGGGTGGGTGTGACGGTCACGGTCGAGGTGGTGGACCCGTACACGCTGGAGCGCTCGGTCGGGAAGATCAAGCGGGTGGTCGACGAGCGACCGCGCTGAGACGGCTGATCGGGCTGAGACGCGCGACCACGCCGAGACGGCCGATCGGGCTGAGACGCGCGACCACGCCGAGACGGCCGATCGGGCTGAGACGGCTGATCGCGCCGGGAAGTGGCCGGAGGCGCACGGCTGTCCGGGGGGTGATGCCGTGCGCCTCCGACGTCTACAGCAATGTAGACGCTCGATGGGTGGGGCGTCCAGTCATCGAGGGCCTAGCGTCGGCGCGCCCGCGCGGACAGCGCCAGCGCCACCACCATCAGCACCGCGAGCGCCAGGCTGACCGGGCCGGTGCCCAGTGCGAGCCCACCGCGGTCGGCGCCGACGCCCAGCCAGTCCGCGAACGAGGCGCCCAACGGGCGGGTCAGCACGTACGCCCACCAGAAGCCGGCCACCGGGCCCACCCAGCGGGCCCGGGCCGCCACCGCCGGGATCGTGATCAGTACCGCGAAGCCCAGCCCGGCCACCAGGTAGCCGAGGTCCAGGGTGGCCGCCGTCAGGTCGCCCAGCGCCGTGCCCAGCGCGAAGGTCAGCAGCACGGCCGCCCAGTAGAACAACTCCCGGCGCAGCCCCGTCACCCGGTCGATCGCCAGCGAGCCCTCCACCCGGTGCCAGAGCAGGAACAGCGCCGCCAGCGCCACCGCCAGTGAGCCCGCCGACAGCGCGTACGGGACGCCCAGCGCCACGTGCGCCACATCGGCGACCATCGTGCCGAACACGCTGACCATGACCACCACCGCCCAGTACAGCCCCGGCAGGCAGCGGCGGGTGCGCAACTGCACCAGCAGCACGACGGCCAGCAGCAGCCCGGCGGCGGCCACCGCGGGGACGGGGCCCACGGTGTGCGCGAGGAAGTCCGAGAGGGTCTCGCCCATGCCGGTGGTGAGCACCTTCACCACCCAGAACCAGCCGTCCACGACGGGGACCTTGCTGGCCGCCCGCGCCTCGCCGGAGCCGGCCGGGCGGGGCGTCGTCGGTGCGTAGGAGTGGGCCACGTCAGCCCTCCGCGCCGTCGACGGCGGGACCGGAGGCGGCGGGACCGGAGGCGACCGTGCCGGAGGCGGCGGGACCGGAGACGACGGTGTTGCCCGTGAGCTGGCCGTCGGCGCCGTCCACCGTCACCAGGTGGCGCACGCCGTCCTGGCCCACCACCGTCACCGCCCAGGCGGCGCCGCCGCCCTGCTCGGTCACCCGGTGCAGCGCCTCGGCGCGCCCGCCGGGGACGGCGGCCTGGGCCTTCTCCAGCGCCGCGGAGGCGGCGACCGAGGGCAGCGCGGCCGGCGCCCCGCCCCGACCGGAGCCGTGCTCCCGGCCCTGCCCCTGCCCCTGGCCGTGCCCCTGCCGGTGCCCGTTCCCGTCCGCGTGCCCGTGCCCGTACCCGCCCTCGGAGTCGGAGCGGTCCGCCGCCTCGCGGTGACCGCGTCCGCCCTCGCCGT
>NZ_MECK01000623.1 GCF_014596465.1 Streptomyces sp. CBMA123
CGACGGCCGGCACGGCGGGCCGAGGTCAGTCATCGCGCCCGGCCGCCTCGGTGATCCGGCCGCCGTGGCCACTGACGATCCTTCCGATGTTGTCGACCGAGGTGTGGTCGTCGCCGGGGCCGTCGTCCCAGTAGGACGAGTGCGCGGTGAAGTCGGGAGACCCACCGTCCACGGCGAAGCGCCGGGCGCCGAAGTCCGCGCCGGCCGGGTCCCTGGTGTACCAGCCGAGGTGGGAGATGTGGTCCCAGGAGGCGGCGCCGACGTAGGTGTGATCGGCCCCTACCGAGAACTCCGAGGCGTGGAAGGCATCGGTGCCGGGGCTGCCGACGAGGACGACGTCGTCGGCGGCGATGCCGGCCGGTTTCCTCGCGGCGAGGCCGACCAGGAGGGAACCGAAGCTGTGGCCCTCGGCCGTGACATGGGCCGGTGCTCCCTGGTGCGTGACGCGTTGTCCTTGGAGGAACGCGCGGTAGGCGTCGACGCCGCCCTGGGCGCGACTCATGTCGCCGGCTTCCGCGAAGCCGAGTGGCGCGTCGTACCCCAGCCAGGCGATGGATGCCGTGCTGCGTGTCGAGTCGGCCCGCTGGGCCGCGTGGTACACGGCCAGTGCCCGGTCCGCGTCACCGCCGCCGATGCGCCGCAGCGTGGTGCCCAGGCCGCCGACCAGCGAGGTGACGTCCTGGGCGGTGTCGGGGTTCCCGAAGGAGAGGATGCCGCGGCCCTGTCCTTCCCTGCCGATGCCGAGCAGGAAGACCGGCGGTTCCGTCCCGTCGGTCCGGCGCAGCCGCTCGGCGATCCTGCGGTACCCGTCCAGCTTCAGAGCGCCGTGCGGGTCGGACGACGGGCCGCCCTTCTCGTACGCGGCGATGAGTTTCGGCAGGAGGATCCGGTTGGCCTGGTTCCTGGCGACGGCGGGGATGCCGTCGCGGTTGCCGACCAGGTCCGGATGCTCCTTGATGAGCCACTGCTGCTTGTCGGCGGGCAGTGCGCTCCACCAGGCGTTGACCTCGGTGGGCGACGCGTCGTCCTTGGGGACGCCGCCGAGCAGCAGCTCGTCCGGAGCGAGGGCCAGGTCGAGCCGGTCGCTGACGGCGGAGGCCGGGTCGAGGCCGGTGCCGTCCTGGGCGCGCTTGATGTAGTGCCGGAGTCGGGCGGCGATCGCCTGGTCGAGGGTGCCGGCCTCGGTGAGCGCGGTTGAGATACGGGTGGCGAGTGCTGTGGCGGTGCGCTCGCAGCTCTTCCGGTACTCGGGGTCGTGCTGGTCGGCGTAGCTGCCGGGCGGCCAGGAGACGGCGCCGCGGGCGTCGACGGACATACCGGCCGTCTGCACGTCGGTCAGTGCCGTGCGCAGCGCGGATTGGGCGAGGGCCAGCGCGTCGGCTCCGGCGCGGATGCTCCGGCCGATCTGTCCGATCTCACTGTGGGCGGCCTTCAGCTCGCTGGTGCTGCGGCGCAGTGCCGGGCGGGCCGCGTCGGCGGAGGGCCCGGACCAACCGGCGGCCGCGATGCGGCCGTCGACGCCGTCGCGCCACGTGTCCAGGTGCTGTCCGAAGCAGCCGTGCAGCTTGTCGTAGGCGTCGGCGGCGGCGTACAGGTGGCTGAGGTCGCTGTCGCGCAGTGTGGCGAGGTCCATGCGGTCGCCCCCCTAACCGAAGTGCAGGACGAAGTTCTGCTTCTGCTGTGCGGTCGGGCCGGCTGGGGCGGTACGGGTGTCCGGGCCGAACGCCGTGCTGATCCGCTGGTCGGTGCTCCCGTAGCCGAGGCCCGCGTCGATGAGGCCCTGGCCCTGCCGTCCCATCGTGGTGTGCAGGTCCGTCAGCAGGGTGTTCCAGACGGTGGTGCAGGTGCCGAGCGCGGTGCCGCACTGGAGCCCGGGCAGTCCGGCCGCGGACTGGTTCGAAGCGTCGAGCAGTGCTTTGAGTTCACCGGGGATCCGGCCGGCCGTTTCGACGGCGGTGCTCCCGGCCTGCCGGAGTTCGTCCGGGTCGACGTGGAAGCCCCCGCCGTTTTCCGGGTGGTCGGACACCGCGGTTCCCCCTCGGACCGAATGTCGTGCACGGATCGCCTTGCACTGTAGCGGAGTTGAGCACCATCCCGGGGCCCGGAAACGCCGACGGGCCCCTCCGGCAAGCGGAGGGGCCCGTCAGGGGGTACGGGGTGCGTCAGGCGTTGACGGCGGCGAGGGCGGCCTCGGAGTCGAGGACGCCGGCCACGGCCTGCAGGACGGCGGCGATCTTCATCGAGGCCTGGATGACCTCGCGCTCGACGCCGGCCTTGCGCAGGACGGCCTCGTGCGAGTCGAGGCACTGGCCGCAGCCGTTGATGGCCGAGACGGCGAAGCACCAGAGCTCGAAGTCGATCTTCTCGACGCCCGGGGTGCCGATGATGTTCATCCGCAGACCGGCCCGCATCGTGCTGTACTCCTTGTCGGAGAGCAGGTGCAGCGTCCGGTAGTAGACGTTGTTCATCCCCATGATCGCGGCCGCGCCCTTGGCGGCGGTGTACGCCTCCGGGGAGAGGTTGGCCTTGGCCTCGGGATCCAGCTCGCGGAGCAGGCCGGGGCTGCGGGTGGCCATCGCGCAGGACAGCACGGTGCCCCAGAGCTGCTGGGCGGGGAGGTCGGAGTTGCCGATGACCGAGCCCAGGTTGAGCTTGAGGTCCTTGGCGTAGTCCGGGAGGGCGGCCTTCAGGTCGTCGAGGGCCATGGGTCAGCCCGCCAGCAGGGCCTGGGCGTCGAGGGTGTCCTCGCCCTTGGTCCAGTTGCACGGGCACAGCTCGTCGGTCTGCAGGGCGTCCAGCACCCGCAGGACCTCCTTGGGGTTACGGCCGACGGAGCCGGCGGTGACCATGACGAACTGGATCTCGTTGTTCGGGTCGACGATGAACACGGCGCGCTGGGCGGTGCCGTCCTCGCCCTCGACGCCGCAGGCGCGCATCAGGTCGTGCTTGATGTCGGCCAGCATCGGGAAGGGCAGGTCGCGCAGGTCCTTGTGGTCCTTGCGCCAGGCGTGGTGCACGAACTCGGAGTCGCCGGAGACGCCGAGGATCTGGGCGTCACGGTCGGCGAACTCGTCGTTCAGCTTGCCGAACGCGGCGATCTCGGTCGGGCAGACGAAGGTGAAGTCCATCGGCCAGAAGAAGACGATCTTCCACTTGCCCTCGTAGGTCTTGTGGTCGATGTCGGCGAAGGCGCTCGCGGCCTCCAGGTCGACGCAGGCCTTGAGGTCGAACTCGGGGAACTTGTCACCGATCGTGAGCACGTGCGCTTCTCCAGAACATGAGACTGCGGGGAGTTTTGTCCGGATTCCGGACACGAACCCACCATTCCACATCGTGGACTGATCAGGGAAATAGCTACACTGGATGTGTCTGATCGGAGATTGCTATCAATACCGAATCGCCCACGTCGCGGCCCGGCTCCCGCAGGGGCGCCGCCGCCAAACCCGAGCCGACTGTGGGGAGCACCACAGTGCGCAGTCCGCGCACCCCGACGGTCGCCCAGCTCAGGGCCTTCGTCGCGGTGGCCGAGCACCGGCACTTCCGGGAGGCCGCCGCCGCGACCGGGACCAGCCAGCCGGCGCTGTCCGGGGCGGTCGCGGCGCTGGAGGAGTCGCTGGGTGCCCAACTGGTCGAGCGTACGACGCGCAAGGTGATCGTCACTCCCCTGGGGGAGCGCGTGCACGCGCACGCGCGCCGGGTGCTCGCCTCGCTGCAGGCCCTCACGGAGGAGGTCGAGGCCGCCCGCCGTCCGTTCACCGGACCGCTGCACCTCGGGGTGATCCCGACCGTCGCGCCGTACCTGCTGCCCATCGTGCTGCGGCTGGTCCGCGACCGCTTCCCGGAGCTGGAGCCGCACGTCCACGAGGAGCGCACCCCCTCGCTGCTGGAGGGCCTGGCCGCCGGGCGGCTGGACGTCCTGCTGCTCGCGCTCCCGGCCGGCGGTTCCTCGCCGACCCGGGACATCCCGCTGTTCGACGAGGACTTCGTCCTGGTCACCCCGCCCGAGCACCCGCTCGCCGGGCGGACCGACGTCCCGCGCGACGTGCTGCTCGACCTGGACGTGCTGCTGCTGGAGGAGGGCCACTGCCTGCGCGACCAGGCCCTCGACATCTGCCGGGAGGTCGGCGCCGACCCGGCCGGCTCCACCACCCGCGCGGCGGGCCTGTCCACCCTGGTCCAGCTCGTCGCCGGGGGCCTCGGGGTGACCCTGCTGCCCGCCACCGCGCTGGACGTCGAGGCCGGGCGCACCGACCGGCTGGCCGCCGTCCGCTTCGCCGATCCGGCGCCGGGCCGCCGGATCGGGCTGGCCACCCGGCCGGGTTCGGCCCGCAGCGCCGAGTACGAGCGCTTCGGTGCGGCGCTGCGCGAGGTGCTGGCCGAACTGCCGGTCCGGATCGCCGAATAGGGCCTTCGTCTAGCCCGCTGCCGGCGCGCCGAGGCAGAGCCCGACCGTGGTCGCCACCAGCAGGTCCAGCGCCGCCAGGGTCTCCGGGTCGGGACGTTCGCCCGGGTGGCGCCGGATCAGGTGGCGGGCCGTCAGCCCGTCGAAGCCGGCGAGGAAGTGGGCGGCGATCCGGTCGGCGGGCAGGGCGAGGGTCAGCCCGTGGGCGGCGGTGAGGGTGGCGAGCATCTCGGTGGCGGTGCCCTCCATGGCGCGCTGCAGCCCGAGCATGATCTCCCGGACGTCCGGGTCGCGCATCGCCAGCGTCTGGAACTCGCTGAGCAGGACGCAGCGCCCGTCCTCGCCGGTGGCGGCGTCCCAGAGTGCGTGCACGAGGGTGCGGACCTGTTCGCCGAACGGGCCGTCGCCGGGGGAGGCGGCGCGCACCTGGTCGATGAACTGGGCGGTCACCTCCTCGACGACGGCCCGGTAGAGGTCCTTCTTGGTGCCGAAGGTGTAGTGCACCGTCGCCTGGGCAACGCCCAGCTCGGCCGCGATCGCGCGGGTGCTGCCGGCCGAGATTCCCTCCCGGGTCATCAGGTCGATCGCGGCCCGGACCAGCTGGGGTCGGCGTTCGGAGGCGGGGACATGAGCCATTCAGCCAGGGTAGCGCCATGGTCGGGCAACTGTGTCGACCGATTGGATCGGTCAACTTTGTCACCTGACAAAGTTGGGTCTACCGTGGGACGGGTTCGCTCAGGCCACCCGCCTGTCCGCCGACCGCACCACGAGGGGTCAGACCTTGGCCACGTACCTGTACCGACTGGGCCGCCACTGCTTCCGGAGAAGGCGCGCCGTGCTGGCCGTCTGGATCGCGCTGCTGATCGCCATCGGCGGGGCCGCGGGCGCCTTCGCGGGCAAGACCAGCGACGAGTTCAAGGTCCCGGGCACCGAGGCGCAGGCCACCCTGGACCGGATCAAGGGCACCTTCCCCGAGCAGGGCCACGGCTCCGCCCAGGTGGTCTTCGCCGCCGGGGCGCCCGGCGGCCTCACCTCGCCCGAGGCGGGCAAGGCGGTCGGCGAGGCCGTCGCCCGGATCGCCCACGTCCCCGGCGTGGCCGCGGTGCCCGACCCGTACGCCACCGGCGCCGTCTCCCCGGACGGCAAGGTCGCGATCGCGCTGGTCTCCTTCGACCACAAGCTCGCCGACGTCACCGACCGGCAGCGCGACGCGGTCAGGGCCGCCGCCGAGCCGGCCCGCGCGGCCGGCCTGGAGGTGGCCTTCGGCGGCGACGCGTACAACAAGTTCGCCCAGATCGAGGGCGGCTCCGAGGCGATCGGCCTGGTGGTGGCCGGGGTGGTCCTGGTGATCACCCTCGGCACCCTGGTCGCGGCCGGGCTGCCGCTGCTGACCGCGCTGGTCGGCGTCGCCGTCGCGATGGCCGCACTGCTGGCGCTGACCGGCTCCTTCGAGATCATCACCACCGCCCCGGTGCTGGCGCTGATGGTCGGCCTCGCGGTCGGCATCGACTACGCGCTGTTCATCCTGTTCCGCTACCGCCGCCACCTGGACGAGGGCCTGGAGCCGGAGGAGTCCGCCGCCCGGGCCACCGCCACGGCCGGCAGCGCCGTCGTCTTCGCCGGTCTGACCGTGGTCGTGGCGCTCGCCGGACTGGCCGTCGCCGGCGTCCCGTTCCTCACCGTGATGGGCCTGGCCGCCTCCGGCGCCGTCGTGGTGGCCGTCCTGGTCGCGATCACGCTGCTGCCCGCGGTGCTCGGCTTCACCGGCCGCGCGATCGACCGGCTGCCGATCTGGAAGCGGGCGCTGACCACCCACGGCAAGATCACCCTGGGTGAGCGCTGGGCCCGCTTCGTGGTCCGCCGCCCGCTGCCCGTCCTGCTGGTCGGCCTGGCCGGGCTGGGCACCATGGCGGTGCCCGCCGCGAGCCTGAACCTCGGCCTGCCGGGCGGCGGTTCACAGGCCGTCGGGACGGACGCCCGCACGGCGTACGACCTGGTCAGCGACGGCTTCGGCCCCGGCTTCAACGCGCCGCTGGTGGTGGTCGTGGACGCCCACGGCACGCCGAAGCCGGAGCAGGCGGTGCACGAGGTGGCCGGCCGGCTGCAGGGCCTTAAGGGCGTGCAGACCCTGCTGCCGCCGAAGATCGACCGGGCCGGTGGCACCGCCCTGGTGCCGGTCATCCCGAAGACCGGCCCGGACGACAAGGCCACCGCGGCACTGGTCGGCGAGATCCGCGACCAGCGTGACGGGCTCAGGGCGGCGACCGGCGCGAGCATCGCCGTCACCGGCACCACCGCCGCCAACATCGACGTCTCCGCCAAGCTCGGCCAGGCGCTGCCGCCGTTCGTCGCGGTGATCGTCGGCATCGCCCTGGTGCTGCTCGCGCTGGCCTTCCGCTCGGTGCTGGTGCCGCTCAAGGCGGTGCTGGGCTTCCTGCTCAGCATCCTGGCCTCGCTCGGCGCGGTGGTCGCGGTCTACCAGTGGGGCTGGCTGGACGGCCTGATCGACGTGCCGAAGGTCGGCCCGGTGGTCAGCTTCGTGCCGATCCTGCTGATCGGCGTGCTGTTCGGGCTGGCGATGGACTACGAACTGTTCCTGGTCTCCGGGATGAAGGAGCAGTACGTCCACGGCAAGGCGCCGCGCGAGGCGGTCGTCGGCGGGGTCAAGGGCGGCGCCCGGGTGGTGACGGCGGCCGCGCTGATCATGATCTCGGTGTTCGGCGCCTTCGTCCTCGGGCACGACCCGATCGTCCAGCCGATCGGCTTCGCCCTCGCGGTGGGCGTGCTGGTGGACGCCTTCGTGGTGCGGATGGCGCTGGTGCCGGCCGCGATGGCGCTGTTCGGCAGGGCGGCCTGGTGGTTCCCGAAGCGGCTGGAGAAGGTCGTGCCGAAGGTCGACATGGAGGGCGAGCAGCTGATCGCCCGGCTGGAGGGCGAGCAGGCGAAGGAGCCCGTGAAGGTGTGACGTCCGGGGTGCCCGGTGGGGTCGCCCCACCGGGCACCCCGCTACTGCGGCAGTCGCTGTTCGAACCAGACCACCTTGCCGGTGCCCAGCCGGGTCGCGCCCCAGCGGTCCGCGCACCGGGCCACTATCTGCAGCCCGCGCCCGCGTTCGTCCTCCGGACCGGTACGGCGCGGGCGCGGCAGCAGCGGGCTGTCGTCGCCGACCTCGCAGCGCAGCCGGGTGGTGCGCACCAGGCTCAGGGTGACCGGCCGGGTCGCGTGCTGGACGGCGTTGGTCACCAGCTCGCTGACCATCAGCTCGGTCGCCTCGCTCAGTTCGTCCAGCCCCCAGCGGCGCAGCGTGTGCGCGGCCAGCCGACGGGCCCGGCCGGGCGTCTCGTTGCGCGGCTGCAGGTACCAGTGGGCGACGTCCCCGGCCGGGATGCCGTCGAAGCAGGCGCCCAGCAGGGCGATGTCGTCGCCGCGGTCCCCCGGCGGCAGGATCCGCAGCGCCTCCTGGCACAGCTGCTCGGGGGACTGCCAGCGGGCCGCCGCGATCCGCGCGCGGAGCACCTCCAGGCCGTCGCTGAGCGGCCGGGTGCGGGTCTCCACCAGACCGTCGGTGAACAGCAGCAGCGCCGACCCGGGCGGCGCGGGCAGCTCGACCGAGTTGAAGTCCACCCCGCCGACCCCGATCGGCGCCCCGGAGTCCAGCTCCACCAACTCGGCCGTGCCGTCCGGGCGGACCAGCACCGGCGGGACGTGCCCGGCGTTGGCCAGCACCACCCGGTTGGCGATCGGGTCGTACACCGCGTACACGCAGGTGGCCAGGTGCTGTTCGCGGCCGAGCCGCTGGGCCTGTTCGTCCAGGTGGTAGAGCACCTCGTGCGGCGGCAGGTCGAGTGCGGCCAAGGTCTGTGCGCTGGTGCGGAGTTGGCCCATGATGGCGGCCGAGGTGAGCGAGTGGCCCATCACGTCGCCGACGATCAGGGCGACCCGGTTGCCGGGCAGCGGCACGGCGTCGTACCAGTCGCCGCCGACCTGCGCGCCGCGCTCACCGGGCAGGTAGCGCTGGGCGAGCCGGACGCCGTGCGACTGCGGCAGCCGCAACGGCAGCATGCTGCGCTGGAGTTCGTTGGCTATCTCCCACTCGCGGGCGTACCGCAGCGCGGTGTCCACGGCCAGCCCGGCCTGGGTCGCCAGGTGCGCGGCGGTCGCGGTGTCCGCCGCGTCGAAGGCCGGGCGGCCGGTGCGTTCAGGAGGCCGGCGGATCAGCACCAGCAGACCGAGGACGGCCTTGCGGCCGCGCAGCGGCAGGGCGACCACCGAGGTGCCGGCGGCCAGCCGGGCCAGCCCTCGGGTGCCGTACAGCTCGCGCAGCAGCGCCTCGGTGCGCTCGGCGGCCGGCGTGCCGAGGACGGCCGACTCGGCGGGGCGGCGGCTCAGCAGGATGTGCGCCAGCGCGCCGCCGCGGGTGACCGGGGTGGCCGGGCCGGTGTCGGCGGTCGAGCGGGAGCCGAAGCGTGAGCGGTGCCGGTCGTCGGCGCCGCTCTTGCGGCCGCGGCGGCCGATCCGGGTGCCGGTGCTGTGGTGTATCCGCAGCTCCTCCGGGAAGCCGGGTTCGCGCTCGACGTTGGGCAGCGGATCGCGCAGGTGGACGACGGCGGCGTCGGCGAGGGTCGGGACCAGCACCCGGCCGATGTTGCGCAGGGTCGCGGCCAGGTCGAGGGCGCTGTTGATCCGCCGGGTCGCCGCGTCGAGGTAGGCGAGGCGGTCCGCCACCCGGTCCGCCCGTTCCGCCGCGCCGGCGCGGTCCGGTCGTGCCGTCGGCGGCCTGGCCGGGAGATGGCGGCGCTGACCCGGGACGGCGGGCGGCTGCTCCGCCTCGGTCTTGAGCTGGTCGCGCACGGCTGCCTGTCCTGGATTCGGTGTGGTCTGGAGGTGTGGGCGGTGGGCCGTTCCAGCCCGCTGGTCGGTCAGCCGACGCGTCGACAGCACAGGAACAGCTGTTCCTCCGGCGGCAGCGTGGTACTGGCCGGCGCGTACGGATGCCCCGAGCACTCCTCGACGGCGAAACCGGCCGCGACCAGAACCCGCTCCAGATCCTCCCTCAGATACCCACTGATCCGCAGCTCTCTGCCAAGGAACGGAAGCGGAACGTGATCCAGGTCCGCCTCGACCATGCCGAGCAGTAGCAGTCCGCCGGGGCGCAGGAGTTGGCGCAGCCGGCCGAGCACGGTCGGGATCTCGTCCTGCGGCAGCAGGATCAGTGAGAAGAACGCGGTGACGGCGGCGAAGGCGCCGCGGCCCGCGGGCCCCAGTCCGGGCGCGCCCCAGACCCGGTCGGCGCGCTCGGTGGCCAGATCGTAGAGGTCGATCCGGTGGAACTCGGCCGGGTACGGGCCCGCGGTCCGGGTCTGCCGGGCCAGCGTGAGCATCCCGTCCGAGAGGTCTATGCCGGTCACCCGCAGCCCGCCGGCGGTCAGCTGGCGGACGGTCGGCTCACCGGTGCCGCAGCCCACGTCCAGCACCCGGGCCCCCGGCTCGAGTTCGGCGAGCAGTTGCCGGCCGCACTCCAGCTGGCCGTCCTTGGCCGGGAAGGCCTCGCCGTACCCGGCGCCGATGGTGTCGAACGCGACCGCCTGGAGGGCCCGGGCCGCCCGGCGTCGTCGCACGTCGGGCCCGTCGTCGCCGGCGTCCTCGCCGACGGGGAACGCGTCGGATATCTGTCCGGTCGTCACGTTGAGAGGCACCCTTCCACCCGTGGCCTCCGGTCGGCTCCTCCGCAGCCTCCTGGGCCGCTGCCGGTGGCGGTACGTCACGCTCCCCGCATCACACAGACGGCCTGCACCCCGACACGTTGCCGGCAGACACTCGTGTGCGTACTGGCATCTGAGAATATGCGCGATCACTGCGTCATGGGGTCCCTTTCCGGCCAACTCGTCATGCTTGGGCCGATGTGGACCGGGTCCGCGGAAGCACGGGGGTGCGGGCCGGGTGGTGCGGCCGGGCCCGCACGCCGCACAGCGCGCCGGGGTTGCGGCGCTGACCTGCGGTTTCGCCGATCCGCAGGCTGACAATCGGACGTTTATCGAACGTCAATCGGTGGGGTGCACAGTGGGATCCAGCGCCGGGGAAGCGTTGAGGGCGCTCCCGCAGCCGGGGGGCTGCGGGGGCGCCGACGCGCGGATCGGGGGAGGTGCTCCGAGGGGGAGCGGAGGCCTCACGGCGCGGGGGGAGAAGAGAAGGGCTCGGTGTGCTGTCGGGAGATGAGGTCCGCCACGGGGGAGGCCTCCGGCACACCGAGCCGCGTGAAGATCGCGTACGCCTCCTGGAGGCAGGCGAGCCCACGGGCCGGCTGGGCGAGGGCGAGCAACGCCTCGCCGAGCGCGGCGTTGGCCAGGCCCTGGCAGTAGGCGGAGTCCATGTCCTGCCCGATCGCGAGTGACTGACCGGCGGCCTCGGCCGCCTCGGCGTGCTCGTCGGCGGCGAGCAGGGCGGAGGCCAGACGGGCCAGGGTGTAGCCCTCCCACAGGGAGTTCTGCTGGGCGTGGTACAGCTGGTGGGCCTCCCTCAGGTGCGGGACGGCCTCGCCGCCGGAGAGCACCACGCCGAGCTGGTAGAGGGTCTGGGCGAGCAGGGGCCCGTTCTTGGACGCCCGGGCGGCGGCGACGCCGTCGTTGGCGGACTCGATCGCTGTCTCGATCATGCCGAGCCGGTGCTGGACCCGGGCGATGTTGCTGACGATCCGTGCTTCGCCCATGGCCGTGCCGACCGCCCGGCTGGTCGCGCGGACCTGTTCCAGGACCGGCAGGGCCTCGCCCGGGCGGTTGCCCATGCTGAGGATCACGCCCAGTGTGTTGGCCGTGGCCAACAGCAGGACGGTCGGCTCGTTCGGCGCCTGGTGGTCGAGGCTGCGGCGGAGTGACTGCTCAGCGCCCGGAAAGTCGCTGGTGACGTAGTGCAGGGCACCGAGGGCGAAGTGCACGCGGGCGAGCACGGCGGAGTCGCCGCGACGCTCGGCCTCGCGCCCGACGGTCTCCAGGATCGGGCGCACCCGGGGGCCGTGCGCCGGGACCGGGCCGAGACCGTTGAGCAGGATCAGCAGGTCGATCGCCGCGTGCTGCGAGGCATGGGGCCCGTTCGCCGCCGCGGCGATGGCGCTCAGCAACAGGGCGCCCTCGGTTCGGAGCCAGTTCTGAGCGGAGGCGCTGGTCGGCATGCCGATCCCCGGGGAGGAGGGCGTGGTCAGCAGCTCCGGCTCCGCGTCGTCCGGTTCGATGGTCCGGGACGCGTTGCGGACGGTCGGGATCAACAGGTCGAGCAGCCGCAGGACCGCTCGTTCCTGCTCCTCGGTGTCCCCGATCCGCTCGTTCTTCCGCTGGGCGTAGAGCCGGAGGAGGTCGTGGTAACGGTATCGGCCGGGGGTGAAGCACTCCAGCATGTTCGCTTCGACCAGCGACTCGGCGAGGTCCTCGGCGGTGTTCTCGTCCACGCCGAGCAGCGCCGCGGCAGCTGCCAGCGGGACGTCGGGGGAGTCGATCAGGGCGAGCAGCCGAAAGGCACGGGCCTCGGGGACGGACAGCTGCCCGTAGCCGAGCCCGATGGTGGTTTCCACGGCGAGGTTGCCCAGTTGAAGCTCGTCCAGCCGTCGGCGCTGGTCCGCTAACCGACTGGCGAGATCGGAGACGCTCCAGCGCGGGCGGCTGGCCAGTCGGGCGGCGGCGATGCGGACGGCCAGCGGCAGGAACCCGCAGGCGGTGACCACCTTCATGGCCGCCTCGGGCTCGGCGGTGACCCGGTGCTCGCCGACGATGGCGGCGAACAGCGCGAGGGCTTCGTCCGGGGTCAGCTCCTCGACGTCGAACAACTGGGCGCCCGGGATGCCGGCGAGCCGGGAGCGGCTGGTGGCGAGCACGGCGCAGCCGGAGACCCCGGGGATGAGCGACCGGATCTGCTCGGCATCGCGCGCGTTGTCGAGCAGGATCAGCATGCGTCGGCTGGCGAGCAGAGAGCGGTAGAGCGCGGCGCGCTGTTCGAGCGAGTCGGGGCTCTCCGTGACCCCGAGCGTGTGCAGGAAGTCACCCAGGACGGCCACCGGATCAGCCGGGGAGGCACCGGCTCCGCGCAGGTCGACGTACAGCTGCCCGTCCGGGAACTCGGACCGGACGCGGTGGGCGACGTGCACGGCGAGGGTGGTCTTGCCGACGCCGCCGATGCCCGCCAGCGAGGTGACCACCACAGCCTGGCCGGTGGCGTTCATCAGTACCGCGGACAAGTCGCTCACCAGGTTCGAGCGGCCGCTGAAGTCCGAAACGTCAGCCGGGAGTTGAGCCGGAGGGGGAGGAGCGGCCGGGCCGTCCTCGTGCGTGGCGGGAGCTGGGGCGGCCGGGAGGGTGAGTGCCGGGTCGGCCGCGAGGATGCGGTTGTGTATCGAGGACAGGCCCACGCCCGGTTCGACTCCGAGCTCCTCGATCAGGAGCTTGCGGGTGTCGGTGTAGACGCCGAGCGCCTCCGCTTGGCGTCCGCAGCGGTACAGCGCCAGCATCAGCAGCTCGCGCAGGCGCTCGCGCAGCGGGTGCTCGGCCGTCAGGTTGTTGAGCTCGACGACGATCTCGGCGTGCAGCCCGACGTCGAGAGCGGCGGCGCACAGTTCCTCGGCGGCGGCGACCTGGCGCTCGGCCAGCCGCAGTCGCTGGGCGTCCGCGTACGGACCGGGGATGCCGGTGAGCGGGCGGCCGCTGAACAGGTCCAGCGCCTGCGCCAGCAGTCGGTGCGCCTCGCGCTTGTCGCCCGAGGTGCGGGCGGTCGCGGCCTCGGCGGAGAGCCGCTCGAAGACCGACAGGTCAAGGGCCTCGCCCGGGATCCGCAGGGCGTAGCCGTCGGCGACCGAGACCAGCAGTTCGGCGGGGCGACGCACCTCCCGCCGGGGCTCGATGACCGACCGCAGGCGGGAGACGTAGGTGCGGAGCGCGGCCACGGCCTGGGTCGGGGGGCGTTCGCCCCAGAGCGCGTCGACCAGGTCCTGCGTGGTGACCGGGCGCCCGGAGTGCAGCAGCAGGGTGGTCAGAACGGCCTGCTGCTGGGGGGAGCCGAGGGAGAGGGGCTTGCCGTCGAGCCAGGCCTGGACCGGACCGAGGACTTGGAAGCGCAGCGCAGGGGTCTGCGGCGTCTCCCGAAACTGCATGAAGTCCCCCGGTGGCCTGTGGTGTCGATTCCGCGAAATGGGCGCTCGGCGGTCCGCCGTAGTGGTTCAGCTTAGGCGGACGCCAGACTCTGTCGGATCGCCCCGCAAGTCGCACGATGTTTATCGGACATTTAATCAACCCTACGATACTGTCCCCGCGCCCGCGCCACGGAGGTCGGGCTGAACGCATTTGATGACCGAAAGGCGGCCGCCCAATGGCCAATGACCAGAGCGAGACCCCGGTGCCGTCGACTCCCGGCAACGGGACGAAGACCGAGGCCCCGGCCACCGCTGTGGAGGCGGGCAAGGCTGTCGAGGGCGCGGTGACCGCTTCCTCGAACACATCCGAGTACGCCGCGCCTTCCGACGCGCAGAAGACGGCGATAGAGAACGACCTGTTCGGTGGTGAGGGCGCGGAGGACCCCAACGCGCCGGCCACCGGCGAGCCGGGCAAGACGTACGAGCCGGAGAACATCATCTTCGGTCACCCGTAAGCCGTTCCAGCCGACGGCCCCGCGCCTTCGTCCGGGTGCGGGGGCACTTGGCGGCAGTTCCGGGGTGTCGGATCTGACGGAGCGTAGGATCGAACTCGAGTTCGCCAGCGGGCGGGCCTGAGGAGTTGGAGGGGTTGCATGAGCAAGCTTCGTCGGGTTGCTGTGGTCGCCGTGTCGACCGTTGTCGTGACTGCCGGCTACGTGGCCACTGCCACGGGGGCCTTCGCGAGCATCATCCTGGGCCACCCATAAGCCGTTCCGGCCGAGTGCCCCCGTGCCCCCGTCCGGGCACGGGGGCACTGTCGTGATGTGCGCGCCAATTCGTGTGCGGGTCCATCGGTGGCCGATTCCCGTCCGCGACGTACGCATGGTGACCGGGATCATCCGTAACGTGCCCGGGCGGCGCCCCCGAAGCGTTCCGGAATTCCGGATTCACCGGGAAGATTACCGGCGCCTCGAATGCCGTGGTTTGCGTGGTTTTGCCGCAATTATCGAGGCTGATCGGATTCGGCCGAATCGCGGGGCTCGGGGGCCGGTGAGACGTCGTTCGGTTCGGCGGTCCATTCGCGGCCGCCGTGCTCGGGGCGCAGGTAGTGCTCGCCGCCGATGGTGCCCATGTAGATGCCGGTGCGTCCGGTCCTGCGGTCGAGGACGAGTTCGCCCACCTGTGGCCGGTAGGCCCGGGCGTCGTGCTGTCGAGTGCTCACCGTGCTGCTCCTCGCTCTGGTAGGCGACTGGCCAGCATCTCTAGAGAAGCTAATATCTCTAGAGATGTCAACGGTCGTATCTCCTTATCAGCGGCCGCGGGCGCGCCTACGATTCATCCGAGGGAGAGGGAGCGGCGATGACCGGCAGCAGTGGCGACAAGCAGCCCAAGTACCAGCGGATCGCCGATTCCCTGAAGGCGGCCATCGACGCCGGCCACTACCGCGCGGGCGACCGGCTGCCCGGCGAGAACGACCTGATGGACGAGTACGGCGTGGCCCGGATGACCGCCCGCCAGGCACTCGGCGTGCTGCAGAGCGAGGGCATCGCGGAGGCCCGCCGGGGTTCGGGGGTGTTCGTCCGGGACTTCCGGCCGCTGCGCCGGCGCGGCATCCAGCGGCTGGCGCAGGGGCAGTGGGGCTCCGGCCGGTCGATATGGTCCGCGGACATCGACAATCGCAGCCTGGTGGTCGACCAGGTGTCGGTCACCGAGCGGGGCGCGCCCGAGCACGTGGCCCGGGTGCTCGGGGTGGAGCCGGGCGTCCCGATGTGCGTGCGGCACCGCCGCTTCGTCCTGGACGGCAAGCCGGTGCTGCTCTCCACCTCCTACCTGCCGGCCGTCCTGGTCGCCGGCACCGCGATCACCCGCGAGGACACCGGCCCCGGCGGCACCTACGCCCGGCTGGCCGAGATCGGCGCGAAGCCCGTGCACTTCCGCGAGGAGGTCCGCTCCCGGATGCCCGGCGGCGAGGAGGCGGCCCGCCTCGAACTCTCCGCGGGCACCCCGGTCATCCTGATCTGCCGCACCGCCTTCGCCGACGAGGGGCAGGTCGTCGAGCTCAACGAGATGATCCTGGACGCCGCCTCCTACGTCCTGGAGTACGACTTCGACGCCTGAGCGCCGCGCGGACGCCGCTGCCGCCGGAACGCCGCCGCCCCGGGCGCGGCGGGCGCGACCGGGGCGGCGGGACGGGACCGGGAGCGGCTACTCCTTGGAGCGCACCCGCAGGTTGGTGATCAGCGGGCCCTCGGTGGTCTCGCGGAAGAAGTCGTTGCCCTTGTCGTCGACGACGATGAAGGCCGGGAAGTCCTCGACCTCGATGCGCCAGACGGCCTCCATGCCGAGCTCGGCGTACTCCAGCACCTCGACCTTCTTGATGCAGTCCTGGGCGAGGCGGGCGGCCGGGCCGCCGATGGAGCCGAGGTAGAAGCCGCCGTGGGCGGCGCAGGCGTCGGTGACCTGCTTGCTGCGGTTGCCCTTGGCGAGCATGACCATGGAGCCGCCGGCCGCCTGGAACTGGTCGACGTAGGAGTCCATCCGGCCGGCCGTGGTGGGGCCGAAGGAACCGGAGGCGTAGCCCTCGGGGGTCTTGGCCGGGCCGGCGTAGTAGACCGGGTGGTCCTGGAGGTACTTGGGCATGCCCTCGCCGGCGTCCAGGCGCTCCTTGATCTTGGCGTGGGCGATGTCGCGGGCGACGACGAGCGTGCCGGTGAGCGAGAGCCGGGTCTTGACCGGGTACTTCGACAGCTCGGCGCGGATCGCGGGCATCGGCTGGTCGAGGTCGACGCGCACCACGTCGTCGTCGAGGTGCTCGTCGGTGGTGTCCGGCAGGTACTTCGCCGGGTCGGTCTCCAGCTGCTCCAGGAACACGCCCTCGGCGGTGATCTTGCCGAGCGCCTGGCGGTCGGCGGAGCAGGAGACGGCCATCGCGACCGGCAGCGAGGCGCCGTGGCGCGGCAGCCGGACCACGCGCACGTCGTGGCAGAAGTACTTGCCGCCGAACTGGGCGCCGATGCCGATCTTCTGGGTCAGCTCGGTGACCTTGGCCTCCAGCTCCAGGTCGCGGAAGCCGTGGCCGGTCCTGGCGTCGCCGGAGGTCGGCAGGCTGTCCAGGTAGTGCGCCGAGGCGTACTTGGCGGTCTTGAGCGCGAACTCGGCGCTGGTGCCGCCGATCACGATCGCCAGGTGGTACGGCGGGCAGGCGGCGGTGCCGAGGGAGCGGATCTTCTGCTCCAGGAACGAGAGCATGCTGGCCTCGTTCAGGATGGCCTTGGTCTCCTGGTACAGGTACGACTTGTTGGCCGAGCCGCCGCCCTTGGCCATGAAGAGGAACTTGTACGCGTCGCCGTCGGTGGCGTACAGCTCGATCTGGGCCGGCAGGTTGTTGCCGGTGTTCTTCTCGTCCCACATGGTCACCGGGGCCATCTGGGAGTAGCGCAGGTTGAGCTTGGTGTACGCGTCGAACACGCCGCGGGCGATGGCGGACTCGTCCGCGCCGGAGGTCAGCACGGACTGGCCGCGCTTGCCCATGACGATCGCGGTGCCGGTGTCCTGGCACATCGGGAGGATGCCGCCGGCCGAGATGTTGACGTTCTTCAGCAGGTCGAGCGCGACGAAGCGGTCGTTGGGGCTGGCCTCCGGGTCGTCCAGGATGCGGCGCAGCTGGGCGAGGTGCGCGGGGCGCAGGTAGTGGGAGATGTCGTGCATCGCCTCGGCGGTGAGCAGGCGCAGTGCCTCGGGCTCGACCTGGAGGAAGGTGCGGCCGCCGGCCTCGAAGGTGGAGACACCCTCGGAGGTGAGCTTGCGGTACGGGGTCGGGTCAGCGCCCAGGGGGAGCAGGTCGCTGTACTCGAAGTCTGGCGTGGGAGCCATCGGGGCGGTCCTTAGGGGTCCAGTGGTCCGGCTGCGTCGGCGAAGCACCATCCAGGGTAGGACCCGCCGGCGGGACGCCTGCGGACAGGTCAGCCTTGCGTGACCGGGCTCACTCGGGCTGCAGTGCGAGCGACTAGGCTTGGGCCGTGGACAACTCGCCGTCACAGGACGACCCGGGGCAGCCGACGGTGCCGGCGCCCGTACCCCTGGCCAAGCCCGAACTGACGCCCCAGCCGAGGCCCGAGGCCAACGCCCCGGTGGCGCAGGCCGAGATGCGGGTCTCGGACGCCGACCGCGAGCGGATCGCGGAGTTGCTGCGGGACGCCTACGCCGAGGGTCGGCTGGACGCGGACGAGCACGCCGAGCGGATCGGGGCCGCGTACGCCGCCAAGACCTTCGGTGACCTGGTCCCGTTGACCAGGGACCTCCCGGCCCACCGGTCGGTGTCCTTCGACAAGCCGCCGCTGGACGCCGCGGCGCCGGCCCCCGCGGCGGCCCGGCCGCTGCCGCCCGCGCGGCACGAGGCCCCGTCGGTGGTGGCGATCTTCGGCGGCGCCGCCCGCAAGGGCCGCTGGCGGGTGGGCTCGCACCTGACGGCCTTCACCGCGTTCGGCGGGGTGGAGATCGACCTCTCGGACGCCGTCTTCGAGTCCCCCGAGGTGGAGATCACGGTGACGGCGATCTTCGGCGGGGTCGAGATCCGGGTGCCGGAGAACGTGAGCCTGCTCGGATCCGGGGTCGGCATCTTCGGCGGGTTCGACGTCCGGGAGCAGACCGCGGCGGATCCGTACGCTCCGGTCGTACGGGTCAAGGGCGTTGCCCTGTTCGGGGGTTGCAACGCCAAGCCGCGCCGGGGCAAGAAGCTCAAGGAGTGGGTCCGCAAGCAACTCGGTGCGGAATAGCTCGAATTGACCTGTCTCGTGCCCGGTTGGGAATCAACTCCCGGTCGGGCACGCGGCGTTGTGCCCGGAGCACTCCGTAGTCGATTGCGTGCAGTGTGCATGAATCGCGGCCGGGCGGGGTAGTTCCTTCCGCACATCGCTTCTTGTACGGCTGTGCACCGGAGGCGGCCCAGCGGCCGTCCCGGGCGTTGGACAGCGGGGGTTCGCAGCCGGCAGGGGAGCGAGGTTCCCCGTGTCCGAGAGCCTCGTCAGGAGTACGGCCGTGCTGCATCCGATCGAGTCCCGCACCACCTCGCCAGTCGCCGCCGCCCAGGTGCTGGAGCGCCGGCCGGACGTCCGCCCGCAGCCGCAACCCCCGGGCGGCTCCCAGGGCTCGGCCGCGGGCGAGGACAATCCGTGGCACACCGGTGCGGCCTGTCGGCGGGACGAGGTGGGGTTGTTCTTCGCGCCCTCGAAGGAGCCTACGGCGGCCCGGCTGTCGCGGGAGGAGCAGGCCAAGCAGGTGTGCGCCCGCTGCCCGGTGCTGCTGGAGTGCCGTGAGCACGCGCTGGCCCAGCCGGAGCCGTACGGGGTCTGGGGCGGGCTGACGGCGGCCGAGCGGCGAGTGGTGCTGGCCCGGCGGCGGCGCCGGGACGCGGAGCTGCGCGAGGCGGCCCGGGTGGCCACGGCCGGGCGCCGGATAGCCGGTTGACGCCGGGCCGAAGACCGGTCCGGTACCCCGGCCGCGAGCGGCACCGGTGCCGCAGCCGGCGCCGTGACGGCGGCCGGAAACGCCGCGCGGCCCCGGCGGAGGGGGATTCCGCCGGGGCCGCGCGCCGAAGCGTCCGCGTCCGGGTCAGTTGGCCCGGTCGAAGTCGATCGCGCTGTAGGCCCGCAGCTTCGACAGCTTGTGGACGGAGTTGATCTCGCGGATCGTGCCGCTCTTGGAGCGCATCACCAGCGAGCTGGTGGTGGCGGTCTCCGAGCGGTAGTGGACGCCGCGCAGCAGCTCGCCGTCGGTGATGCCGGTGGCGACGAAGAACACGTTCTCGCCGCTGACCAGGTCGTTGGTGGTGAGCACCCGGTCCAGGTCGTGCCCGGCGTCGAGGGCCTTCTGCCGCTCGGCCTCGTCCTTGGGCCACAGTCGGCCCTGGATGACGCCGCCCATGCACTTCATCGCGCAGGCCGCGATGATGCCCTCGGGGGTGCCGCCGACGCCCATCAGCAGGTCGATGCCGGTGCCCTCGCGGGCGGCCATGATGGCGCCGGCCACGTCGCCGTCGGAGATGAACTTGATCCGGGCGCCCGCTTCGCGGATCTGCCGGACCAGGTCGTCGTGGCGCGGGCGGTCGAGCACGACCACCGTGACGTCCTCGACGGCGCTGCCCTTGGCCTTGGCGACCCGGCGGATGTTGACGGCCGGCGGGGCGGTGATGTCGACGAAGTCGGCGGCCTCCGGTCCGGCCACCAGCTTGTCCATGTAAAACACGGCGCTGGGGTCGAACATGGTGCCGCGGTCGGCGACGGCCAGCACGGCCACCGCGTTGTTCATGCCCTTGGCGGTGAGCGTGGTGCCGTCCACCGGGTCGACCGCGACATCGCACTCGGCGCCGGTGCCGTCGCCGACCCGTTCGCCGTTGTAGAGCATCGGGGCTTCGTCCTTCTCGCCTTCGCCGATGACGACTACGCCGTTCATCGAGACGGTCGAGACGAGGGTGCGCATGGCCTTCACGGCGGCACCGTCGGCCCCGTTCTTGTCACCCCGGCCGACCCACCGGCCGGCGGCCATAGCGGCGGCCTCGGTGACCCGGACGAGCTCGAGCGCGAGGTTCCGGTCCGGAGCCTCGGGCGCGACCTCCAGGGCGCTGGGAAGGTGGTGCGGGTACTGCGTGGTCATCGTCGTTACCTCTCTGTACGCGACGGCCAGTGAGCGCCCGACTACTGCCTGGTCGAACGCCGTGGTGAGGGTAGTGCGATCGTATCTGCCCATGAGATGACTGTCTGTGGCGCAGGTCGCCACCCTGTGGCGGAAACCACCGGTTCGTCCCGCTTCACCCGTACGTGCACACCCCGGGTGGACCCGCCGGAATGTGGATGAGTCACCATGAGGGGGTGGCTGCACAGAGCAAGGGCATGAGGGGTCGGCAGACCGTACGGGACATGGTCCTGTCGATGCTGGCGGTCGGTTTCGTCGTCTGGATCGGTTACCTGTTCCTCCCGCACGACGCGAACAGCGATCCGGTGCACGTGGTCTCGTACAAGGTGGAGGCGGCCTCGGCGAAGCGCGCCGCGCCCTATCCGCTGCTCTCCCCGGAGGGGTTGTCCGACAAGTGGCGGGCCACCTCGGTCAGTTACACGCCGGCTGGCATCAACAACGGCAAGGGAAACGCCTGGCACCTGGGCTTCGTGACGCCCTCCGGCCAGTACGCGGCGGTCGAGCAGGCCGACGTCCCGCGCGAGAAGCTGCTCGCCGACAAGGTCGAGGGCGCCCAGCCGGACGGCACCTCGGACGCCGCCGGGCACGCCTGGGACCGGGTGCAGGGCGAGAAGGCCCGCGCGCTGGCCGTCCAGACCGGCTCGGCTACCACCCTGATCACCGGCACCGCCTCCTACGAGGAGCTGGCCGAGCTGGCCCAGGCGCTCAAGTAGCGCCCCGGCCCGCGGACGCGGAAGGGCCCGCACCGGACGAACCGGTGCGGGCCCTTCGCCGTCGCGGGGCGCGATCAGACCGTGGTGACGACCTCGTCGTACGCCAGGCGCGGGGAGCGCGGGAACCAGGCGTCCTCGCCCGGCTTGCCGATGTTGACCACGGCCAGCACCGAGTGCTCGCCGTCGCCGAAGAACTCCTTGTTGATGCCCTCGGCGTCGAAGCCGGTCATCGGGCCGGCGGCCAGGCCGGCGGCGCGCACGCCGATGATGAAGTAGGCGGCCTGCAGGGCGCCGTTCAGCGCGGCGGAGGACTCACGGGCGGAGCGCTCCGAGAAGAACACGTCCTTGGCCTGCGGGAAGTGCGGGAACTGGGTCGGCAGCTCCTCGTGGAACTCGTTGTCCGCGGCCAGGATGGCGACCAGCGGGGCGGCGGCGGTCTTGGCCTTGTTGCCGTCCGACAGGTGCTGGACGAGACGCTCGCGGCCCTCGGCGGAGCGGACCAGGACGACGCGCAGCGGCTGCTGGTTGAAGGCGGTCGGGCCGTACTTGACCAGGTCGTAGATGGCCTGGACCTGCTCCTCGGTGACCGGCTCGTCGGTGAAGGTGTTCGCGGTGCGGGCCTCGCGGAACAGCAGGTCCTGGGCGGCGGCGTCGAGTACCAGGGCGTCGGTGGTCATGCTTCTGCACCTCATGCGGGAGGGGGGTCGTCGGTGTGACCGGCGCGGCCGATCAGTTCTTCCAACATAGGTGAAGATTCAACGATTCCCCAAGCGATTGTGACTTGCCTCACAACCGCCTTGGTGTGACCCGGGCGGGATCACTCCCCGCCCGGGACCTCGCCCTCCTCGGCGGCCAGCGCGGCGTCCAGCCGGGCCCGCGCGCCGTCCAGCCAGCGCTGGCAGACCTTCGCCAGCTGCTCGCCGCGCTCCCACAGCGCCAGCGACTCCTCGAGGGAGGTGCCGCCGTTCTCCAGCTGCCGGACCACGTCCAGCAGCGCGTCCCGGGCGTGCTCGTAGCCCAGCGCGTCGTCCGGGGTCGTCGGTGCCGCCGCGTCCTGCTGCTCCTGCTGCTCTGCCATGCGTGCCAGCGTAGGGGCTGGCGCCGACAGGAAGGGCTTCCACGGGCCGAAACCCGGGTGCACCCGGCGGTGCGCGGCGCTGGTCGCCGTCGCATGACCGAGGTACGACCCGCCGTCCCCGCCGACGCGCCCCAACCGGTCCGGCAGCGCTCCTACTGACCCCGCTCCTCCTGACCCCGCTCCTCCGGGGCCACCGTGACGTCGAAGCCGCCGCCCGACACCCGGGCGTGCAGCCCCTCCCCGGCCACGACCTGCGCCGGGTCCGTCACCACCGAGCCGTCCGCCCGCTGCAGCACCGCGTAGCCGCGCTCCAGGGTGGCCGCCGGGGAGAGCGCGACCACCCGGGCCAGGGTGTGCCCGAGGTCGCTCTGGGCGTGGTCCAGCCGGTGCCGCAGGGTGCGCCGGGCCCGCTCCAGCAGACCCTCCACCTCCTGGCCGCGCCCGTCCAGCATCCGGTGCGGGGCGGCCAGCGCCGGGCGGCTGCGCAGCCCGTCCAGCCCGTGCTGTTCGCGCTCGACCCGGGACCGCACGTGCCGACGGGCCCGGTCGCGCAGCTGGCGGACCTTGGCCAGCTCCTCGCCGACGTCCGGAACCACCCGCTTGGCGGCATCGGTCGGGGTGGAGGCGCGCAGGTCGGCGACGAAGTCCAGCAGCGGCTGGTCCGGCTCGTGCCCGATCGCGCTGACCACCGGCGTACGGGCGGCCGCGACCAGCCGCACCAGCCCCTCGTCCGAGAACGGCAGCAGGTCCTCCACGCTGCCGCCGCCGCGGGCCACGATGATCACGTCCACCTCGGGGTGCTCGTCCAGCTCCCGGACGGCCGCGCTCACCCGCTCCACCGCGCTGACCCCCTGCACCGGGACGTTGCGCACCTCGAAGCGCACGGCCGGCCAGCGCCGCCGGGCGTTCTCCAGCACGTCCCGCTCGGCCGCCGAGCCGCGCCCGGTGACCAGCCCGATGCACTGGGGCAGGAACGGCAGCCGCTGCTTGCGCCCCTCCGCGAACAGCCCCTCCCCGGCCAGGCGCCGCTTCAGCTGCTCCAGCCGGGCCAGCAGCTCGCCCAGGCCCACCGGCCGGATCTCCGAGGCCCGCAGCGACAGCTGCCCGCGCGCCGCGTACCACTCCGGCTTGGCGTGCACGACGACCCGCGCGCCCTCCTGCACCACGTCCGCGACCTGGTCGAACACCGAGCGGAAGCAGGTCACCGTGAGCGACACGTCGGCCTGCGGGTCGCGCAGGGTCAGGAACACCACGCCCGCGCCGGGGCGGCGGCTGAGCTGGGTGATCTGCCCCTCGACCCACACCGCGCCGAGCCGGTCGATCCAGCCGCCGATCAGCGCGGAGACCTTGCCGACCGGGAGCGGGGCTTCGGGGGAGCTGGAGTTGGCCATGCGTACGAGGCTAGCGGCGCCCGCCGACACCGTCCGCCGTACCGCCCTGCACGCCGAGCACCACCAGGCCGACCGCCAGCCAGACCAGCCCGACCAGCTGCGCGGTGGTCGAGGCCTCGTAGACCACCGCGCCGATCACCGCGATCCCCAGCAGTGGGACGACCAGGTGCCGCAGCCGGTCCCGCGATCCGTGCCGGACGGTGTACCAGCCGATCACCGAGGCGTGCAGCAGCGCGAAGGCGGTCAGCGCGCCGACGTTCACCACCGAGGTCAGCTGGTCCAGCCCGTCGTCCCGCTCGGCCGCCCAGACCGCCGCCGCCATGGTGACCACCGCGGCCGCCAGCAGCGCCCGGCGCGGCACCGCGCTGGCCGGGTCGACCGAGCCGAGCAGGCGCGGCAGCCGCCCGTCCCGGGCCATCGCGAAGACCAGCCGCCCGGCCGCGGCCTGCCCGGCGAGCGCCGCGAAGGCCGCGCCGATCGCCTTGCCGGCCGCCACCAGCACGTGCAGCCAGTGGCCGACGCCGCCCTCCACGGTGTCGTAGAAGGCCGAGCCCTGGGCGGCCGGGTCGGCGGCCAGCCGCTGGGGGGTGGTGGGCTCCAGCACCGCCGCCAGGTAGGTCTGGGCGACGAACAGCACCCCAGCTAGCGCCAGGCACCACAGCACCGCCCGGGCCACCGCCGCCGAGGCGCCGACGGCCTCCTCGACGAAGGTCGCGATCGCGTCGAAGCCCAGGTAGGAGAGCACCGCGACGGACACCGCGGAGAGCACCGCGGTCATCGAGAAGTCCCCGACGGCGGTGAACGGGGTGTCCCAGCCGCGCCGCGCGCCGTCCTGCGCCAGCACCACCGTGGCCGCGACCACGAACACCACCAGTACCGTGATCTCCAGCGCGAGCACGGCGAAGCCGACCGTGGCCGCCGTACGCACCCCGATCAGGTTGAGCGCCGTGGTCACCACCACGGCGACCGCCGTCCACAACCAGCGGGAGACCTCCGGCACCAGCGAGTGCAGCGCGATCCCGGAGAACAGGTAGGCCACCGCGGGGATCAGCAGGTAGTCGAGCATCGCCATCCACCCGGCGATGAACCCCGGCCCCTCGCCCAGCCCGGCCCGCGCGTAGGCGAACACCGAGCCGGTCTGCGGCACCGCGCGCACCATCTGGGCGTACGAGAAGGCGGTGAAGCCCATCGCGACCGTCGCCGCCAGGTAGACGGTCGCGACGGCGCCGTGGCTCTTGGCGTCCAGCACGCCGAACACGCCGACCGGGGCCATCGGGGCGATGAACAGCAGTCCGTAGACCATCAGATCGCGGACGCCCAGGGTGCGGCGCAGGCCGCTCGGCGTCGGCTGCTCGCTCACAGCGCTCATAGACACCACATTTGAGCAGTTCCGACTGATTTCGACCGGAAAGTGCCTGCTGTCGGCGCGGCTCCCCGGCCCGGGCGGCGGGGCTCCCGGCCGCCCGTACGATGGAGCCATGTCCAACACCGCGCAGCGCCGTGTCCTGCTCGCCGCCCCCCGGGGCTACTGCGCGGGTGTCGACCGCGCCGTGATCGCCGTGGAGAAGGCCCTGGAGCAGTACGGGGCGCCCATCTACGTCCGTAAGCAGATCGTCCACAACAAGTACGTGGTGCAGACCCTGGAGAAGAAGGGCGCGATCTTCGTCGACGAGACGGAGGAGGTGCCCGAGGGCTCGATCGTGGTGTTCTCCGCCCACGGCGTCGCCCCGGCCGTCCACGACGAGGCGCGGGCCGGCAAGCTCGCCACCGTCGACGCGACCTGCCCGCTGGTCACCAAGGTGCACAAGGAGGCCGTGCGCTTCGCCGACGAGGGCTACGACATCCTGCTGGTGGGCCACGAGGGCCACGAGGAGGTCATCGGCACCATGGGCGAGGCCCCGGACCGGATCCACCTGGTGGACGGTGCCGAGGACGTCGCCAACGTCGAGGTGCGGGACGAGTCCAAGATCGTCTGGCTGTCCCAGACCACGCTGTCGGTGGACGAGACCATGGCCACCGTCGGCGAGCTGAAGAAGCGCTTCCCGGCGCTGGTCAGCCCGCCCAGCGACGACATCTGCTACGCGACCCAGAACCGCCAGGTCGCGGTCAAGCAGCTGGCCCCGGAGACCGACCTGCTGATCGTGGTCGGCTCCAAGAACTCCTCCAACTCGGTCCGCCTGGTCGAGGTCGGCCTGGAGTACGGCGCCAAGGCGGCCCACCTGGTCGACTTCGCCGAGGAGATCCAGGAGTCCTGGCTGGAGGGCGTCACCACGGTCGGCCTGACCAGCGGCGCCTCGGTGCCGGAGATCCTGGTCGACGGGGTGCTGGAGTTCCTGGCCGCGCGCGGTTACGACACGGTCGAGACGGTCAAGACCGCCGAGGAGCACCTGACCTTCTCGCTGCCCAAGGAGCTGCGCCGCGACCTGCGCGCCGAGGCCGCGGGCAAGCTCTAGAGTCCGTCCGCGTCGGACCCGGTGCCCGGTGCGGGCACCGGGTCCTTTGCGTCCGCCCGTTGCGTCCGCCCGTTGCGGTGCGCCCCCGCCCCGGCTCTCGTAACTTTGTGCACAGGCTGTGGACGAGCCGGTCCGCGGCCGGACGGCGGAGGGTGGAGCGATGACGGCGGTATTCGGCGTGGACATCGGCGGTTCGGGCATCAAGGGCGCCCCGGTCGACCTCGCCCGGGGCGTACTCGCCCAGGAACGGCACAAGGTGCTCACCCCCCAGCCGTCCGAGCCGGAGGCCGTGGTCGCCGCCGTCCGCGAGGTGGTCCGGCACTTCGACCACCAGGGCCCGGTCGGGCTGACCTTCCCCGGCGTGGTGGTCGGCGGCCGCACCCGGACCGCGGCCAACGTCGACAAGGGCTGGATCGGCCTGGACGCCGCGGGCATGTTCCGCGACGCGCTGGACCTCCCCGCGACCGTCCTCAACGACGCCGACGCGGCCGGCCTCGCCGAGACCGCGCACGGCGCCGGGCGGGGCGAGCCGGGCGTGGTCCTGGTGCTCACCTTCGGCACCGGCATCGGCAGCGCGCTCTTCGTCGACGGCACGCTGGTGCCCAACACCGAGCTGGGCCACCTGGAACTGCGCGGCAAGGACGCCGAGCGCCGGGCCTCCTCGGCCGCGAAGGACCGGCACGACCTGAGCTGGGAGCAGTGGGCCGGGCGGGTCGACGAGTACCTGGACCTGGTGGAGATGCTGTTCTCGCCGCAGCTGATCGTGATCGGCGGCGGGGTGAGCCGCAAGCACGACAGGTTCCTGCCGCTGTTGAAGGACCGCGGGGTGCGGGTGGTGCCGGCGGAGCTGCGCAACGACGCGGGCATCGTCGGGGCCGCCATGGCGGCGGCCCGGGCGGCGGGCTGAGGCCCGCCCGCCGGGGCGTCAGCGGGAGCGGCGGATCCGGCGCTGGGCGACGAAGCGGGCCAGCACGATCAGCGCGGCCAGCCCGGTGCCGGAGAACAGCCAGCCGGCCCGCAGCGCCAGCCCGGTCGCGAGTGCCACCACCTGGGCGGTGACGCCCGAGGAGGTGACCGGCGCGAGCAGCAGCAGGCCGAGCGCGAAGGCGATCGGCCCGCTGATCGGGGCGGCCAGCAGGTCGGCGTAGCGGACCCGGACGGCCAGCTGGAAGCAGACCATCAGGTAACCGAGGCCGAACAGCCAGCCGAGGTCGTCGAAGAGCAGCCGGTCCAGGCCGGCCACCGCGAGCGTGGCCAGCACCGCGACCACGCCGGTGCCGATCGCGGTCAGCCGGGTCGGCCGACCGGTCCGCCGCCGCCCGTAGACCCGCAGCCGGCGCTTGGGGGACGGCCGGGGGGCGGGCCGGTCGGCCACCGGGCGTAGCCGGGAGGGGGGAGCCGCGGGGGCTCCGGCGCTCTCGGGTGCCCGGCCGGGACCGGGGACGGCGGCCGGGGCCGCGCCGCTCGACGGACGGCGTCTGGGCCCTGGCGGCTGGGTACGGATGCTCTGCTCCACCCGCCCAACGTACGGTCCGATCATCGCCACACTGTGTAATGGACCGTTCAGGTCTTGTCCCGTGTCCCCGGAAGGCGTACTCCTGTGATCGTCACTCAAGGGGCTGACCTGCTCGGCCGAGTCGACTCACCATGATCATCTGATGACCGTACGGGGACCGCGATGACCGCCGCATTCACCTTCGAACGCCTCGACCACGTCCAGCTCGACATCCCGGCCGGTGCCGAGGACGAGTGCCGCGCCTTCTGGTCCGGCGTGCTCGGCATGACGGAACTGGCGAAGCCGCCGGTGCTGGCGGCCCGCGGCGGCTGCTGGTTCCGCGGCGGCGGGGTCGAGGTGCACCTCGGTGTCACCCCGGACTTCCGCCCGGCCAAGAAGGGCCACCCGGGCATCCTGGTGACCTCCCTGGACGCCCTGGCCGAGCGGCTCACCGCCCATGGCCACGAGGTGATCTGGGACGACAGCCACCCCGGTCACCGCCGCTTCTACGCCGCCGACAAGCTGGGCAACCGGCTGGAGTTCCTGGAGCCGCTGCCCGCGCCGACCGAGGAGTGAGGCTCCGGGGGCGCTGCCCGTAGACTTGGGGGTCGGCCCGTACGGTGCCGACCCAACTCCTCCAAGCCCACGGGACTGCGCTTCATGTCGCTCACGATCGGAATCGTCGGCCTGCCGAACGTCGGCAAGTCGACCCTGTTCAACGCCCTGACCAAGAACGACGTGCTGGCGGCCAACTACCCGTTCGCCACCATCGAGCCGAACGTCGGTGTCGTCGGCGTCCCGGACGAGCGGCTGGCCAAGCTCGCCGAGATCTTCGGCTCCCAGCGCATCCTCCCGGCCACCGTGGACTTCGTCGACATCGCCGGCATCGTGCGCGGCGCCAGCGAGGGCGAGGGCCTGGGCAACAAGTTCCTCGCCAACATCCGTGAGTCGGACGCGATCTGCCAGGTCGTGCGCGCCTTCACCGACCCGGACGTGGTGCACGTGGACGGCAAGGTGTCGCCCAAGGACGACATCGAGACCATCCACACCGAGCTGATCCTGGCCGACCTCCAGACCATCGAGAAGGTCCTGCCGCGGCTCCAGAAGGAGGCGCGCCTGAAGAAGGAGACCGCCTCCGTGCTGGCCGCCGCCGAGGCCGCGCAGGCGGTCCTGGAGACCGGCAAGACCCTCTTCGAGGCCGGCTTCGACACCACCCCGATCCGTGAGCTGCACCTGCTGACCGCCAAGCCCTTCCTCTACGTCTTCAACGTGGACGAGGACGAGCTGGCCGACGAGGACTTCAAGAACGCCCAGCGCGAGCTGGTCGCCCCGGCCGAGGCGATCTTCCTCAGCGCCAAGATCGAGTCCGAGCTGATCGAGCTCGACGACGCCGAGGCCCTCGAACTCCTCCAGGCCATGGGCCAGGAGGAGCCCGGCCTGGCCACCCTCGCCCGGGTCGGCTTCGACACCCTCGGCCTGCAGACCTACCTCACGGCCGGCCCCAAGGAAACCCGCGCCTGGACCATCAAGAAGGGCGCCACCGCCCCCGAGGCCGCCGGAGTCATCCACACCGACTTCCAGAAGGGCTTCATCAAGGCCGAGGTGATCTCCTTCCAGGACCTGGTCGAGACCGGCTCCATCGCCGAGGCCCGCTCCAAGGGCAAGGCCCGGATCGAGGGCAAGGAGTACGTCATGCAGGACGGCGACGTGGTGGAGTTCCGCTTCAACGTGTGATCAGACCACTGCTGCATGTCACGTGACGTGGCAAGTGCGCAGGTCGGAGAGGGTCGGATTCCAGGAGTCCGGCCCTCTCGTCATTTCCGTGCTGACTTGGTGCTGACGTGCGAGAGCCTGCATCGGCCGTCGATCCACCCGGAAGCGCTCGCTTGAGTGGTACCTTATTCGGTACCACTCGCCGAAGGGGGTATGCGCCATGTCCATCACCGCGAGCGAGGCCCGCAGGGATCTCTTCCCGTTGATCAAGAAGGTCAACGAGGATCATGACGCCATCGAGATCGTGTCCAAGCACGGAAATGCCGTGCTCGTCTCGGCCGAGGATTACGCCTCCTTGCGCGAGGGCTCCTATCTCCTGCGTTCGCCGGCGAACGCGCGTCGCCTGCTGAAGGCGTACGACAATGCGCTGAACGGCACAGGGCTCTCCGAGCGCACACTCATCGACCCCGACTCGGCTGATGCCGGGCGGGGTGTCGAGTGAGGCTCGTCTTCGAAGAGCAGGGCTGGGAGGACTACACGTCCTGGCTCACGAACGATCGCAAGATGCTCGCGAGGATCAACAAGCTCATCGAGGACGTCCTGCGCGATCCGTTCACCGGGATCGGCAAGCCCGAGCCGCTGAAGTACCACCTGCCAGGGGCCTGGTCGCGGCGGATCGACGACGAGCATCGCCTCGTCTATCTGGTCACCGACCGGGAAGTCATCGTCCTGGCGGCCCGCTACCACTACTGATTTCCGGTCCTGGCGTGCTGTCACGGCGCTGATCCGTGCTGACTCGGGCCCTCGGAATCAGCGTTTCCGCGGGTCGCGGCTGTGTGGTGGCAACTCTGCCGCGGCGTCTGGCGGGTGCCGCAACTCTCGTGCCGGGGGCCGGACTCCGGGTGCAGTCCGGCCCCTTCGGCGGGTCCGGTCAGGCCTGGACGGTGACGGTCAGGGTGCCGTCGGGGGTGGTGGTGACGGTGACGGCGTCGAGGGTGGGGGCGAGGGCGTCCGGGTGGTGGGCGGCGGCGCGGGGGCCGATGCCGATGACGCGCATGCCGGCCGCCCGGGCGGCGGCGATGCCGGCGCCGGAGTCCTCGAAGGCGAGGCAGTCGGCGGGGGCGAAGCCGAGGGCGGCGGCGCCCTTGAGGAAGCCCTCGGGGTCGGGCTTGCTGGCGCCGACGGACTCGGCGGTGACCAGGACGGGCGGCATCGGCAGGCCGGCGGCGTCCATCCGGACCTGGGCCAGTGGCAGGTCGGCGGAGGTGACCAGGGCGTGCGGGAGGCCGGCCAGTGAGGCGAGGAAGGCGTCGGCGCCGGGGACCTGGACGACGCCCTCGGTGTCGGCGCGCTCCTCGGCGAGCATCTGCTCGTTCTCGGCGAGGTTGACCTCGACCGGGCGGTCCGGCAGCAGGACGGCCATGGTCGCGTGGCCCTGGCGGCCGTGGACGACGGTGAGCGCCGCGACCGGGTCGAGGCCGTGCCGCTCGGCCCAGCGGGTCCAGCAGCGCTCGACCACGGCGTCGGAGTTGACCAGGGTGCCGTCCATGTCGAGCAGGAGGGCGCGGGCGGTGAGCCGGACGGGGGCGGCGGTCATGGGGCTGCTCCTGGGAGGGAGAATGGCGGCGACGAGCCGGCGAAGGCGAGCTCTTTGTTTCTAAATGATACAAAAGATCACGGGAGCAGGTGGGCGTTGACCGCCCGGGCCTGAGCGGCCAGCTCCGCCAGCTCCACCACCTCGACGCCGGCCGCCTCCAGCAGGGCCGTGCCCTGGCAGTCGGTGACGAAGAGGTCCGGCTCCCGCCAGGCGACCACCACCCGCGGCACGCCCGCCGCGATGAGCAGCCGGGCGCACGGCACCGGTCGCGAGGCCCGCTGGCCGCAGGGCTCCAGGCTGCTGTAGACGGTCGCCCCGCGCAGTCGGGGGTCGTTCGCCGGGAGCTTGGCCAGGGCCGCCTCCTCGGCGTGGTCGTGGACGTCCGCCTCCCGGCTGTAGCCCTCCGCCAGCACCTCGCCGTCGGCGCCGACGATCACCGCGCCGACCGAGAAGGCCGTCCCGGAGGGCGGGCAGCGGCGGGAGAGTTCGACCGCCCGGCGCAGGTGGTCCAGGTCGGTGGCGGCGGGGTGGGTCACGGCGCGGGCTCCTTCGGGGCGTACCTGAGCAGGACGACGTCGCCCACCGTACGTGCCTCCAGCAGCCGCATCCGCCGGGCCGGCCCGCCCGGGAAGGCGGCCGGGCGGACGAACCGGGGGGCCCCGTCCTGACCGACCAGCAGTGGGGCGACGGCCAGCTGGAGTTCGTCCGCCAGGCCTCCGGCGAGGAACTGGGTGTGCACCCCGCCGCCGCCCTCGACCATCAGCCGGCGCACCCCGCGCGCGCCCAGGTCGTCCAGCACCGCGCCGAGGTCCACCGAGTCGCCGAGCGGGACCACCTCGGCCAGCCCGTCGAGCCGGGGTCGCAGCGCCGCCGCCCCGGCCGTCGTGGTGTAGGCGAGCTTGGCGCCGCCGGTGTGCCAGAAGCGCAGGTCGGCGTCGAGCCCGCCGCTCGCGCTGAGCGTCACCTTCAGCGGGTGCTCCGGCCGCCCGGCCGCCACCCGGGCGGCCCGCCGGGCGGGGTCGTTGACCAGCAGTCGCGGGTTGTCGGCGCGCAGGGTGTTGCCGCCGACCAGGATCGCGTCGGCGGCCGCCCGCTCCTCGTCGACCCGGTCGAAGTCGGCGGCGTTGGAGAGCAGCAGGCGGTCGGGGGAGGCGTCGTCGAGGTGGCCGTCGAGCGACACGGCGGCGCTCAGCAGGACGAAGGGGCGCTGGCCGGGGCCGGGCATGGGCGGGACCGTTCTGTCGGGGCCGTTCGGTCGGGCCGTTCGGTCGGGGCGCCTCCACGGTACGGCGGCCCGCGGGGACCGGGGCGATCGATGGCCGCCATGTGAGACAGTTCTTCTCGCCATACGGGATGAAGCGTAGCGTCGGAGCAGTCGCGGAGACGGAACACCGACCACGCCCCAGGGGGACCCCATGCCCGAACCGCAGCCTGCCGCCGCCTACACCCACGGCCACCAGGAGGCCGTACTGCGCTCGCACCGCTCCCGCACCGCCGCCGACTCGGCCGCCTACCTGCTGGACCGGCTGCGGCCCGGCCAGGCGCTGCTGGACGTCGGCTGCGGCCCCGGCACGATCACCGCCGACCTGGCCGAGCTGGTCGGCCCCGACGGGCGGGTGGTGGCCGTGGACACTTCCGCCGAGGTGCTGGAGCAGGCCGCCGGGTACGTCGCCGGGCGCGGGCTGTCCAATGTGGTGTTCGAACTCGCCGACGTGCACCGACTGCCCTACGGGGACGGCGAGTTCGACGTGGTGCACGCCCACCAGGTGCTGCAGCACGTGGCCGATCCGGTGGCCGCGCTGGGCGAGATGCGCCGGGTGACGGCCCCCGGCGGGGTGATCGCGGCCCGGGACGTCGACTACGCCTCGATGACCTGGTTCCCCGAGGTGCCCGCGCTGGACCGCTGGCTGGAGCTGTACCGGCGGACCGCCCGGGCCAACGGCGGCGAGCCGGACGCCGGGCGGCGGCTGCTGTCCTGGGCCCGTGCGGCCGGCCTCACCGAGGTCACCGCGAGCACCGGCACCTGGACGTTCGCGACGCCCGAGCGGCGGGACTGGTGGGGCGGGCTGTGGGCGGACCGGGTGACCGGCACGGCCCTCGGCCGGACGGCGGTGGAGCGGGGCTTCGCGGACCGGGACGAGCTGGCGCGGATCGCGGACGGCTGGCGGGAGTGGAGCGCCGCCGAGGACGGGTGGTTCTCGATGCTCCACGGCGAGATCCTGGCCCTGGTCCCGCAGGACGGACCGGGGCGGTGACGGCCGGGCGGGCGTTCGGAAAGATCGGGTAAAGTCGCGCGACCGCGCAGCGCGGGCCCGTCCGGCCCGAGCGGCGGTGTCGAGAGCCGAAACGCCGAGTAAGAGGCCCGCTCGGGCGGGTCGGGGGAGCCCACGTGTCCAAGCCTGAGTCCGAGCCGCCCGCCGCCGCGGGGCCGGACCCGCGGGTGGACTTCCGCAAGGAGCCGGACCCCGAGGACGCACGGGACACCGGGGCCGGCGAGAACCCCGGCGACGCGGCGAAGAGGGCCCCGGAGACCCCGGAGCCGCAGGACCCCTGGGCCCCGCCGGCCGGCCAACCCGCCCAGGCCGCCCCCGCGCCGTCGCAGGCCCCGCCCCAGCCGCCGCCCCCGCCGCTGCCGGCCGGCGGCTGGGCCTCGGTGCCGCCCTCCGCCGAGTCCGGCTTCCGGCCCGGGACCCCGCACCCGTACCAGCAGCCCCACCCCTACCCGCCGTACGCCCACGCCCCCCACCACCCGTACGACCCCCGCCCGGAGCCGCGCACCAACGGCTTCGCCGTCGGCTCCCTGGCGACCGGCCTGAGCCTGCTCTCGCCGGTGGCCCTGGTGCTCGGGATCGTCGCGCTGCTCCAGATAAGGCGCTGCGGGCAGCGCGGCCGCGGCATGGCGGTGACCGGCCTGGTGTTCGGGGCGGCGGGCACCGTGCTGCTCTCGCTCGCCCTGGGCGCGGGGGACTTCGGCTCCGCGCGGGACGGGCGCGGCGGCGGGTACGTCCAGCAGCCGCCGGCCGGATCCGTCCGCTGGTCCGCGCTGAAGGCCGGGGACTGCTACAACTCCTCCGGCATGAGCGGGAAGCCGGACGAGAACGGCGACGAGACGGTCGCCTGGGTGCGCCGGGTGGCCTGCTCGGAGCAGCACAACGGCGAGGTGGCCGGCACCGCGAAGGTCCCCGACGCCGGCGGCCCCTACCCGGGCGCGGCCGTCGTGCGCGAGCGGGCCGCGACGCTGTGCCGCACAGTGCTCGACGACTACGCGCTGGACCAGTGGGCCGTGCCGGACGGTATGGACGACGTCTACCTCTACCCGAGCGCCGCCAACTGGGCGGTCGGCGAACGGTACGTCACCTGCGGCTTCGAGGACCGCGAGGACCAGCACCTGGGGACGGTCCGCACCGACCGCCGCAGCCTGACCTCCGTTCAGCTGGCCTACCTGGAGGCCGTCCGGGGCTTCAACTCGGCCTACCTGGACACGCCCGCCAAGGACATGGCCGTCGCCGAGGCCGAGTACCGGTCCTGGGCCCGGAAGATGGCCACCGCCTCCCGGGCCGAGGCCGCCGCGCTGCGCCGGCCGACGGCGGAGTGGCCGACCGACATCCAGCCGAAGGTCGACAAACTGGCCGAGACCCAGACCCAGGCGGCCGCCGCCTGGGACGCCGCGGCCACCGGGGACGACCTGGCGGGGGACCTGCGCCGGGCCCGGGCGCTGGTCGCCAGGACCACGCCGCTCAGCGTGGACATCCGGCGCTCGCTCGGCCTGTCCACCGGCGAGCAGGTGCCCGACCTCCGGGTCTGAGCCCGGCCGCCGGGTTACCCGGCGTTAACCCCGCCCGTACCTGCCGGTAGCGAACGGCCCGTAGGGTCAGCCGCGGTGTCCCCGGCCCGACCCCCACGCCGGCCGGGGACACCGGGCGTGGATCCCCGGTAGCCTCCCGGCATGAGCACCTTCCGGGTGATGCGGCAGGACGACAACGGCAACCGCTTCCTGGTCGCCGCGGACCTGGCCGAGGCCGAGGCGCACCGCCTGGCGGCCGAGTTCGAGGCGCGCGGCCACAAGCAGCTGTACTGGGTCGAGTCCCAGGACCCGGATCCCGCCCCGTAGGGTCGGGGCATGGACCAGACCGGCGAGACCATCACCGAGGCCCCGCAGCGGATCGTCGTCGGCGGGGTGCTGATCCGCGGCGGCCGGGTGCTCGCCGCCCGCCGCAACTCACCCGCGGCGGTCGCCGGACGCTGGGAGTTCCCCGGCGGCAAGACCGAGCCCGGGGAGACCGAGGCGCAGGCGCTGGAGCGCGAACTGCTGGAGGAACTGGGCGTACGGGCGCGGGCGCTGCGGCGGCTGCCCGGCGCGTGGGCCGTGCGCCCGGGGCTGGAGCTGCGGTTCTGGGCCGCCGAACTGCTGGCCGGCGAGCCGAGCGCGCTGGAGGACCACGACGAACTGCGCTGGCTGGGCCCGGCGGAGCTGGACTCGGTGGACTGGATCGGCCACGACCGCGAGGTGCTGCCGCACGTTGCCGCCCTGCTCGCGACGGCGGACGACGCGCAAGCCGCCGGATAGGTCAATCGGACAAGACGACCCAGCGGCCGGGATAGCCTGGGTTCTGCTGGGTATGTCACTTTTCGGCACTATTCGTCACCAGTCGGTGAGCCGCCCCAGCCGGCGACGCCGATCCCGACCAGAGCCGGAGGCCCCGTCGGTGTCGACAACCGGGAACGGCGGCGGGGGAGCGCGGCGGGCAGGCACCGCCGCCGCCCGCGCCCGGCTGCGCCGCGCCGTCA
>NZ_MECK01000624.1 GCF_014596465.1 Streptomyces sp. CBMA123
GCTGGGGACGGCGCTGCTGCGCACCGACGAGTCCGGCGCCGCCGCCGCCCACCGGGCCGCGCTCACCGAACTGCCGCGGACCGTCGTCACCCGCGCCTTCACAGGCCGCCCCGCGCGCGGCCTGCGCAACGCCTTCATCGACCGCTACGGCCCGTACGCCCCGCCCGCCTACCCCGAGGTCCACCACCTCACCGCCCCCCTCCGGGCCGCCGCCACCCGCCGCGCCGACACCGACGCCATGCACCTCTGGGCCGGCACCGCCCACCGCCTGGCCCGCCCGGGGGCGGCGGAGGCCGTCGTCGGGCAGCTGTGGCGGGGCGCGCGGGGGGTCTGACTCAGCTCAGGAGGGTGGCCATCCAGGATTCGATGGCGGGGACGGTCCTGGGGAGGGCGCTGGACATCAGGTGGGCGCCGTCGTCGGTGATGACGAGGTCGTCCTCGATGCGGATGCCGAGGCCGCGGAGTTCGAGGGGGAGGGTTTCGTCGTCGGGCTGGAGGTAGAGGCCGGGTTCGACGGTGAGGACCATGCCGGTTTCCAGGGTGCCGTCGACGTAGCGGTCGGCGCGGGCCTTGGAGCAGTCGTGGTAGTCGAGGCCGAGCATGTGGCCGCTGCCGCAGAGGGTGTAGCGGCGGTAGAGGCCGTTGTCCTCGGCGAGGGCCTGGTCGGCGGGGACGCGCAGGACGCCCCAGTCGGCGAGGCCTTCGGCGATGACCCGCATGGCGGCGTGGTGGAAGTCGCGGAAGCGGGCGCCGGGGCGCAGGGCGGCGATGCCGGCGCTCTGGGCGGCGAGGACGAGCTCGTAGGCCTGGCGCTGGACCGGGGTGAAGGTGCCGCTGAGGGGGAGGGTGCGGGTGATGTCGGCGGCGTAGAGGGTGTCGGTCTCGACGCCGGCGTCGAGCAGCAGCAGGGCGTTCGGGTCGAGGGCGCCGTCGTTGCGGATCCAGTGGAGTACGCAGGCGTGGGCGCCGGAGGCGGCGATGGTGGTGTAGCTGGGGCCGTTGCCCTCGGCGCGGGCGCGCAGGTCGAAGACGCCTTCGATCCAGCGTTCGCCGCGGTGGTGGCGCAGGGCGGTGGGCAGGGCGCGGACGACGTCCTCGAAGCCGGTGACGGTGTGGTCGACGGCCAGTTGCAGCTGCTGGACCTCCCAGGTGTCCTTGACCAGCCGCAACTCGGAGAGCACGGCGGCGAGTTCGGCGTCGTGGGCGAAGGAGCCGCGCCCGGTGGCCTCGTCGACGAGGGCGTCGGTGCCGGCCAGGACCCGGGTGGGCGGTTGCGGGCCGGTGAGCAGCTTGCCGAGGTCGTCGAGGTGTTCGGCGCGCAGCCCGGTGAGCCGGGTGGTCTCGTCGAGGTCGGGGCGGCGGCCGACCCAGAACTCGCCGTAGCGGCGGTCGCGGTAGAACTCGCCGCCGCTGCGCGGGGATCGGGGGCGTACGTGGAGTACGGGTTCGTGGCCTTCGGGGCCGGTCGGTTCGAGGACGAGGACGTGGTCGGCCTGGTCCTCGCCGGTGAGTCCGGTGAGCCAGGCGTAGGCGCTGTGCGGGCGGAAGCGGTGGTCGAGGTCGTTGCAGCGGACCTTGAGCCGGCCGGCGGGGACGATCAGCCGTTCGCCGGGGAAGGCGGCGGAGAGCCGGGCGCGGCGGCCGGCGAACTGGGGGTGGCCGGGGACGCGTTGGTCGGCGGGGAGCGGGGTGGCGGTCCAGGCGGTGCCCATGAAGGCGTCCAGGGCGGGGGAGACCGCGAGATCGTGGCTTCCGGTGGCGAGGCCGGGCTGGGGGTGGGTCACCGGTGAACTCCTAGACGGGGGTCGGGTGCTGGGGGTGGTGGGACACAGCTGGGTAACGGAGGGCGTCACCTCTTGTGCAGTGCAATTTCACATTACTATGTTACGGGTCACACGGCGGTGCGGCCAGAGCCGGCCCCGCAGACCAAAGCAGGCCCCCCACAGCGGAGTTGCCACATGACCAGGCGCAGCCATGCCCTTCTCGCCGCCGCCCTCGCGGCGACCCTCACCCTCGGCCTCGGGGCCTGCAAGAACGACAAGAGCGACAGCGGTGCCGACGCGGCCCCCAGCAACACCAAGGGCCCGGGCGCCGAGAGCGGCTCGATCATCGGCGGCACCCCGGCCAAGGGCGGCACCCTCACCGTCCTGACCAACCAGGACTTCGCCCACCTCGACCCGGCCCGCAACTGGACCGTCCCGCACATGGACTTCGGCACCCGGCTGCTCTACCGCACCCTGACCACCTTCAAGTCCGAGCCGGGAGCCGCCGGCAGCGAGATCGTCCCGGACCTCGCCACCGACCTGGGCAAGTCCTCGGACGGCGGGAAGACCTGGACCTTCACCCTCAAGGACGGCCTCAAGTACGAGGACGGCAGCCCGATCCTGGCCGCCGACATCAAGTACAACGTCGAGCGCTCCTTCTCCCCGGACCTCACCGGCGGACCGGACTACGCGATCCAGTACCTGGCCGGCGGTGAGAAGTACAAGGGCCCGCTCACCGGCGAGCACCTGGCGAGCATCGAGACCCCGGACGCGAAGACGATCGTCTTCCACCTCAAGCGCCCGGTGGCCGAGTTCTCGGACACCGTCACCCTGCCGACCTTCTCCCCGGTGCCGCAGTCTCAGGAGAAGGGCACCCAGTACGACTCCCGGCCGTTCTCCTCCGGCCCGTACAAGATCGAGACCTACGACCGGGGCAAGCAGCTGGTGCTGGTCCGCAACACCAGCTGGGACCAGTCGACCGACACCGTCCGCAAGGCCTACCCGGACCGGATCGTGGTCACCGAGGGCATCAAGGGCGGCCAGGCGGACGACCGGATCATCGCCAGCGAGGGCGCCGACGCCAACGCCATCAACATGCCCTGGATGCAGCACGAGTCGGTCGCCAAGGTGCTGCCCAAGGCGGACGTCAAGGCCCGGATGGCGGCCGAGCGGACCGGCTGTACGGACATGCTGTACCTGAACACCGCCAAGGCGCCCTTCGACGACCCGAAGGCGCGCGAGGCGATGATGTGGGCGGTCGACCGCGAGGCCCAGGTGACGGCGTTCGGCGGTCCGGCGATGGCCGACGTGGCGACCTCCTTCCTCCCGCCGTCGCTGACCGGCGGGGTCACGTCCGACCCGCTGAAGATCCCGCCGGCCGGGGACCCGGAGAAGGCCAAGGCCATGCTCAAGGACGCCGGGAAGACCGACCTCAAGGTCGGGCTCACCGTCTCGCTCAACGACAAGACCCGGGCCGAGGCGATCCAGCAGTCGCTGGCCAGGGCCGGCGTCCAGGTCACCGTCAACACCGTGGACCCGTCCGCCTTCACCGACACCCTCGGCGACACCGCGAACGCCCCCGAGCTGACCATCAACGGCTGGTGCCCGGACTACCCGTCCGCCGCGACCTTCCTGCCGTTCCAGTTCGACGGACGCACCATCAAGGAGAAGGGCAACCAGGGCAACTTCAGCCAGTTCCGGGACCAGGCCACGATGGACGAGATGGACCGGATCGCGGCCATGCCGGACGTCAACGAGGCCAACAAGGCCTGGCAGCAGCTGGACGGGGACCTGATGAAGAAGGCCCCGGCCGTCCCGCTGATGTGGCAGCGCCGCCCGCTGATGGTCGGCACCAACGTGGCGGGCGCGTTCGGCAGTTCGGGCTACGCGGGAATGATCGACCTGGCCGTGGTCGGCGTCAAGGACCCGGCCAAGGGCAAGGGCTGAGGATGACCACCACCACGCAACCCGTCGCCGTGGCGACGGGCCCCGCGGGGAGCGCGAGCCGCGGGCCCTGGCGCCGGGTGGGGCAGCAGCTGTGGGCCCGCGGTTCGGCCCGGTTCGGCCTGATCGCCGTCGGCGTGCTGGTCCTGGCCGCGGCCCTGGCCGGCCCGCTGAGCGCGCTCGGCGGCTGGTCCCCCGAGGAGTTCGACAAGCGCGCCGTGGACGCCTACCTGGGCGGCATGCCCAGGGGCGACTTCGGCGGCATCAGCACCCGGCACTGGCTGGGCGTCGAGCCGATCACCGGGCGCGACCTGTTCGCCCGGGTGCTGCACGGCGGCCAGGGGTCGCTGCTGATCGCGTTCAGCGCGACCGCGGTCGTCGTGGTCGCCGGCACCCTGGCCGGCATCGCGGCGGGCTACTTCGGCGGCCGGACGGACGCCGTGCTGTCCCGGCTGATGGACCTCACGATGTCCTTCCCCTCGCTGATCTTCATGATCGCGATGATGTCGGTGGCCAAGGACGTCAACCGGATCCTGCTGATCACCCTGGTCATCGGCCTGTTCACCTGGCCCGGCATCGCCCGGGTGGTGCGCGGCCAGACCCTCTCGCTCAAGCACCGCGAGTACGTCGAGGCCGCCCGGGTCGGCGGCGCCCGCTCCTGGCGCATCCTCACCCGGGAGATCCTGCCGAACGTCTCCGGCCCGGTCATCGCGTACACCACGCTGCTGATCCCCGGCATGATCGCCACCGAGGCCGCGCTCAGCTACCTCGGCGTGGGCGTCCGCCCGCCGACCCCGTCCTGGGGGCAGATGATCGCCGAGAGCATCGCCCACTACGAGACCGACCCGACGTACTTCCTCATCCCGACGGCCTTCCTCTTCCTCGCCGTGCTCGCGTTCACCCTGCTCGGCGACGCCCTGCGCGACATCCTCGACCCCCGGGGAGCCCGGTCGTGATCCTCTACCTCGGCCGCCGGCTGCTCGGCGTGGCGGGCATCCTGCTCGCCATCTGCGCCATCACCTTCACCATCTTCTACCTGCTGCCGAACGACCCGGCCGCGGCGGCCTGCGGCAAGACCTGCAGCCCCGAGCGGCTCGCCGACGTCAAGGCGGCGATGGGCCTGGACAAGCCGGTCTGGGAGCAGTTCACCGCCTACCTGACCGGGATCTTCGCGGGTCGCGACTACGGCACCGGCCCGAGCGCCGTGCACTGCGGCTTCCCCTGCCTCGGCTACTCCTACGAGTACGGGCTGCCGGTCTGGGACCTCCTCACCGACCGGCTGCCGGTCTCGATCTCGCTGGCCCTCGGCGCGGCCGTGCTCTGGCTGCTCCTCGGCCTCGGCGCGGGCGTCACCTCGGCGCTGCGCAAGGGCGGCTTCACCGACCGGATCCTCATGGTGCTCTCGGTCGGGGCCGCCTCGCTGCCGGTCTACTTCACCTCGATCATGCTGATCTGGGGCGTGGTCAGAACGGCCGGGCTGCTGCCGTACCCCTCGTACCACGCGTTCACCGACGGCCCGCTGGCCTGGGCGTCCAACCTGCTGCTGCCGTGGATCGCGCTCGCCCTGCTGTACGCGGCCATGTACGCCCGGCAGAGCCGCAACTCGATGATCGAGGCGATGGCCGAGCCGTACATCCGCACCGCCCGGGCGAAGGGGCTGCCGGCCCGCACGGTGACCTTCAAGCACGGGCTGCGCTCCGCGACCACGCCGATCCTCACCATCTTCGGGATGGACCTGGGCGGGCTGCTGGCCGGCGCCGTCATCACCGAGTCGATCTTCGGCCTGCCCGGCGTCGGCCGGCTGTTCTACGACGGACTGGCCCGCTCCGACCAGCCCGTGATCCTCGGCGTCACCCTGCTCGCGGCGTTCTTCATCGTCGCGGCCAACCTGCTGGTCGACCTGCTCTACGCGTACGTCGACCCGAGAGTGAGGTACTGATGGCCGGACTGTTGGAGGTCGAGGACCTCAAGGTCGCCTTCGCCACCCCGCGCGGCACCGTCCGGGCCGTGGACGGCATCTCCTTCACCGTCGCGGCCGGGCGCACCCTCGGGCTGGTCGGCGAGTCCGGCAGCGGCAAGTCCGTCACCTCGCTGGCCGTCATGGGCCTGCACCGGGGTGCCACCGTCACCGGCTCGATCCGGCTCGACGGGCAGGAGCTGACCGGCCTGGGGGAACGGGAGTTGGGCACCGTCCGGGGCCGGCGGATCGCGATGGTCTTCCAGGACCCGCTGTCCAGCCTGCACCCCTTCTACACGGTCGGCGAACAGATCGCCGAGCACTACCGGGTGCACTTCCGCGCGGGCCGCAAGGCCGGCCGGGCCCGGGCCGTCGAGATGCTCGCCGAGGTGGGCATCCCGGAACCGGCCCGCCGGGTCGACGAGTACCCGCACCAGTTCTCCGGCGGCATGCGCCAGCGCGTCATGATCGCCATGGCGCTCGCCTGCGAACCCGACCTGCTGATCGCCGACGAACCCACCACCGCGCTGGACGTCACCGTCCAGGCCCAGATCCTCGACCTGATCGCCCGGATCCAGCAGGACCGCGGCCTCGGCGTCGTGCTGATCACCCACGACCTGGGCGTGGTCGCCCGGGTCGCCCACGAGGTACTGGTCATGTACGGCGGCCGGGCGGCCGAACAGGCCCCGGTGGACCGGCTGTTCGCCGCACCCGCGCACCCGTACACCCGCGGCCTGCTGGACTCGCTGCCGCGCCTGGACGACACCGACGACGCCCCGCTGCGAGCCATCCCCGGCAGCCCGCCGTCCCTGCTCGTCCCCGCCCCCGGCTGCTCCTTCGCCCCGCGCTGCGCCCGCACCGGCAGCGCGCCGGCCGAGGAGCACGCCCGCTGCCTGGCCGAGCGCCCGTCGCTCGGCCCGCTCGGTCCGGCCACGGCCGAGCACCGGGCCGCCTGCCACCTGCCACTGGTGCCGGAAGGAGCCGTCTGATGGCGGAACCACTGCTGTCCGTACGGGACTTGGTGAAGACCTTCGCCGGCCGCCGCAGTCGCACCGGCCGGCCCGGTGCGCCGGTGCGGGCGGTGGACGGGGTGAGCTTCGACCTCGGCGCGGGCGAGACCCTGGGCCTGGTCGGCGAGTCCGGCTGCGGCAAGTCCACCACCGGACGGATGATCGTCCGGCTGCTCGACCCCACCTCGGGCACCGTCACCTTCGACGGCACCGAGATCGGCGGCCTCTCCCAGGCCCGGCTGCGGCCGCACCGGCGGCACCTGCAGATGGTCTTCCAGGACCCGTACTCCTCGCTCAACCCCCGCCAGACGGTGGCCCGGATCATCTCCGAGCCGCTGCTGGTCCAGGGCGCGTCCGCCGAGGAGGCACGCGGCCGGGCCGCCGACCTGATGGAACTGGTCGGGCTGATCCCCGAGCACCTCGACCGCTACCCGCACGAGTTCTCCGGCGGCCAGGCGCAGCGCATCGGTATCGCCCGGTCGCTGGCCACCTCGCCGAAACTGGTGATCGCGGACGAGCCGGTCTCCGCGCTCGACGTCTCCGTCCAGGCCCAAGTGGTCAACCTGATGGAGCAGTTGCAGCGTGAACTGGGCCTGGCGTACGTGTTCATCGCGCACGACCTCTCGGTGGTCAAGCGGGTCTGCGACCGGGTCGCGGTGATGTACCTGGGCCGGATCGTGGAGATCGGCGACAAGGCCGAGGTGTACGGCAGCCCGGCGCACCCGTACACCCGGGCGCTGCTGTCCGCCGTCCCGCTGCCGGACCCGGCGGCCGAGCGGGCCCGGGAGCGGATCGTGCTGCTCGGCGACCCGCCGAGCCCGGCCGACCCGCCCCCCGGGTGCGGCTTCCACCCGCGCTGCCCGAAGGCGCAGGCGCGCTGCCGGACGGAGCGGCCGCTGCTGGAGGTGGTCGGGACGGGCGGCCGGCAGGCGGCCTGCCACTTCCCGGACTGACCGGCGGCCTCACAAGCCCCCGGTCGGGCGCGGCGGGGAACCTCACGAGGGCCGCGTCCGACCGGGTTCCACCTCATGGCTCCACCTCATGGCTCCGCCGAGGGGCGCCTGGTTCCTCGGCGGGGTTCCTCGGTGGGGCTCATGGCTCCTCGGAGGACAGCAGCAGTCGGGGGCCCGGCCCCTCGGTGGCGAGTTCGTCGCCCGGGTTGAGCACCCGGCAGCGGCGCAGCGACACGCAGCCGCAGCCGATGCAGCCGGTGAGTTCGTCCTCCAGGCGCTCCAACTCCGTCCGGCGGGCGCGCAGTTGGTCGGCCCAGCGGCGGGAGATCCGTTCCCAGTCGTGCTTGCCCGGCATCCGGTCCTCGGGCAGGCAGGTGAACACCTCGGCGACCTCGGAGAGCGGGATGCCGAGCCGCTTGGCGACCAGGATGAGCGAGATCCGCCGCAGCACGTGCCGCCGGTAGCGGCGCTGGTTGCCCGCCGACCGCTCGGAGGAGATCAGCCCCTGCTCCTCGTAGAAGCGGACCGCGGAGGTGGCGATCCCGGCGCGCCGGGCCACCTCGCCGACGCTGAGCAGGTCGACCGGTGCGGTTCCGGCCATGGTCACCACTCCTTGACTTCAAGTTCTCTTGAAGTCCTAGCGTATCGGACGTGACCGAATCCTCTGCCGTCGAGACCGCCACGACCGTTGCCGAGCAGCCCAGTTGCCCACCGCAGTCGCCGACGGCGGAGGCCTCGGGCGGGTGGCGTGAACTCTTCTCCCGCCGCTACGCGGCCGCCGCGTCGATCCTGGCCGGCGGGGTCGCGCTGTACGCGATGAACCTCTACCTCACCGCCCGCCGGCTGCGGTAGCGGGCCTTCGCGGAGCGGGTCAGTCTCGCGGGCGGGCCCTTCGCGGACCGGCGCGCTTCATGGTCCCGGCCTTTCGCGGACCGGCCTTTCAGGGACCGGCCTTTCACGGGCCGGCGCTTCATGGGCCCAGCCCTTCACGGACCGGCCCCGGATCCCTTTTCGTCGGGGGGACCCGGGGCCTTCCGCGCGTCGGCGACGTCAGTTGGCGGTGTACTCCACGGCCACGCTGACCAGCACCAGCACCGCGTAGACCACCGCCAGGGTGGTCCGCCCGGTGGCGTGCATCGCGAGCGCCCCGGTGAGCAGGGCGAGCAGCTTGAGCACGATCTCCACGCCGAGCGGCTGGCGGAACCGCGGGCCGCCGGCGGCCAGGAACAGCGCCCAGAAGGTGCCCGCCAGGGCGGGGGCGCCGAGCCCCAGCAGCAGCCGGGTGGCCAGGGTGGAGCCGGTCTTGAACCCCCAGTAGCAGAGCGCGGCCAGCATGGCGAGCTCCAGCCCGAAGGCGAGCCCCGCGTTGGTCATGGTCAGTGGGGTCCACTGCCGCTGTCCGACCGGTCCCGGTCTTGCGATCCTCATCCCGTGCGCTCCCCGTTCGCGGTGCCGCCCGGCCGGGCGGCGGTCAGGCGGAGTTTCCCAGTCCGGCCCGCGGGAACTCAATGGATCGCCCCGAAGAGGTGTGCGGGAGGCGCGTTGGGTGGGGTGGATGGACGGACCGGGCCCTCGTGCCATATGAAATGTCATACACCACTCGACTCGTCTGCTGTTCCAGGGGAGGAACCTTCGTGACCGAGGACCTGACCACCACCGAGGACCTGACCACCGCGGAGCCCCCGGCCCCGCTGCCCGCCGCCGAGGGGCTGTTCAGCGTCTCGCCGCAGGCCGCGCACCTCAACCACGGCTCGTACGGCGCCGTGCCGCTGCCGGTGCAGCGGGTGCAGGAGGCGCTGCGGGCCGAGCAGGAGCTGGACCCGGACGGTTTCTTCGCCGACCTGCCCGCCCGGATCGCCGGGGTCCGGGAGCGGATCGCCGCCGAGCTGGCCACCGACCCGGACCGGCTGGCGCTGGTCGCCAACGTCACCGAGGCGGCGGCGATCGCCCTGGACAGCATCCCGTTCGCCCCTGGCGACCGGATCCTGGTCACCGACCACGGCTACGGCGCGGTCACCGAGGCCGTCGCCCGCCGGGCCGCCGAGGCGGGCGCCGAACTGGTGGTGGCCGAGGTGCCGCTGGACGCCCCGGACGAGCGGACCGTCCGGGAGGCGGTGCTCGCCACCGTGGACGGGCGCACCACCGTCGCCGTCCTGGACCGGATCACCTCGCTCACCGCCCGTACGGTGGCCTCCCCGGAGCTGGTCGCCGAGCTGCGCGAGCGCGGGGTGACCACCCTGGTCGACGGTGCCCACGCGCCCGGCATGCTGGCCGAACCGGTCGATCCGAACGCCGACTTCTGGTTCGGCAACCTGCACAAGTGGGCCTTCGCCCCGCGCGCCACCGGCGTGCTGTCCGTCCGTCCCGAGTGGACGGCCCGGGTGCGCCCGCTCGCGCTGTCCTGGGAGCACCACCGGGGCTTCCCGGCCAACGTCGAATGGCGCGGCACCTGCGACTACACCCCTTGGCTGGCCGCCCCGGCCGGCTTCGCGCTGCTGCGCGAGCTGGGCCACCAGGCGGTCGCCGCGCACAACGCCGCGCTCGCCGCGTACGGCCAGCGGGTGCTGGTGGAGCGGGTGGGCCTGCGGGCGCTGCCCGCGACGCCCGGGGTGTGGATGCGCACCGTACGGATGCCGGAGGGCCGGGCGGGCTCCGACGCGTCGTGCCGCGCGCTGGTGGCCGAGCTGTGGCGGCGCCACCGCGTCCGGGTCGCCGTCCGGCCGGGGCCCGACGGCGGGGTGCTGCGGGTCAGCGGCCAGGTGTACAACCGGGCGGCGGATTACGAGCGGCTGGCGGAGGGGCTGGTGGAGTTGTTGAAGGAGTAGCGGCTTGGCCGCCCGCCGCCCGCAGTTCCGCGAGCAGCGTGTTCCGGTCGGCGAGCAGCCCGGTGAGGATCCGCCGGGCTGCTCGGAGCAGGTCGGCGACGTCGCCGCCGGCCAGCGCGTAGACCACCGTGCTGCCGTCCCGGGTGGCGGTGACGATGCCGGACCGGCGCAGCACCGCGAGCTGCTGGGACAGGCTGGAGGGCTCGACCTCCAGCTCGGCGAGCAGGCAGTGCACGGGTGTCGGTCCGGCCTGCAGCAGCTCCAGCACCCGGATCCGGACGGGATGGCCGAGCATCCGGAAGAACTCGGCCTTGGCCTGGTAGACGGCTACCGTCACGCGGCCCCCCTTCCCTGGTGTCGGCGGGCTCAGATCTCCAGCGAGAGCTCGATCTGCTTGAGCCGGTGGCGGGCCATCGCCAGGTTGGAGCGGTTGCGGTGGAGCACCAGGAAGAGGAACAGCCCGCGCCCGCTGGGCGTCGTGATCGGCCGCACCATGTGGTACTGGTGGGTCAGCGTGATCAGGATGTCCTCGATCTCGTTGTCGAGCAGGTTGAGCGCCTCCATCGCCCGCATCTTGGCGCGGACCACGTCGGTGTTCCCGGCCGCGGCGACGTTGAGGTCCAGCTCGCCGCCGTCGCCGAGGGTGCCGAGGGCCATGCCGCTGCCGTAGTCGACCAGGGCGACGCCGATCGCGCCGTCGATCGACATGGCGTCCTTGAGGGACGTCTCCAGGTTCGCCATCGTGGCGGTCCTCCCGTGAGTTGGTGGCTGTGGCTCACGAAGGTAGGCAGCAACTCCCGGACTCCACCGCTGATGACCGCAGACGTTCGGATCTGGTCCACTCCTGGTCGCTTGAAGACATTTGCAACTATGGATCTGAGAGAGGAGTGATCTCCTCGCACGGAAAACGGTGCTATCGATGTCACTCCACCCGGGTAACCTCTCGCTGAGATGCGAGATCACACCAACCACACCCGGACGGCGATGAACACCCCCGATCCAGAGCCCCAGGAAGACCAGGAGCTCAGCCCCGCCGAGGCGTACGCGGCCAGTCGTCGCCGGGCCCAGGAGCAGGCCACCGCCCTGTACGGCTTCCAGCAGCTCTACGACTTCCCGCTGGACGACTTCCAGCTGGAGGCCTGCGAGACCCTGGAGGCCGGCTCGGGCGTCCTGGTCGCCGCCCCCACCGGCTCCGGGAAGACCATCGTCGGCGAGTTCGCCGTGCACCTGGCCCTCCAGGCCGGCCGCAAGTGCTTCTACACCACGCCGATCAAGGCGCTCTCCAACCAGAAGTACGGGGACCTGGTCAAGCGCTACGGCGCGGCCAAGGTCGGCCTGCTCACCGGCGACAACAGCGTCAACGGCGACGCCCCCGTGGTGGTCATGACCACCGAGGTGCTGCGCAACATGCTCTACGCGGGCTCCAGCACCCTCGACGGCCTCGGCTACGTCGTCATGGACGAGGTGCACTACCTCGCCGACCGCCTCCGCGGCGCCGTCTGGGAGGAGGTCATCATCCACCTCCCCGAGTCGGTCACCCTCGTCTCGCTCTCCGCGACCGTCTCCAACGCCGAGGAGTTCGGCGACTGGCTGGACACCGTTCGCGGCGGCACCAAGGTCATCGTCTCCGAGACCCGCCCGGTGCCGCTCTGGCAGCACGTGATGGCCGGCAACCGGATGTACGACCTGTTCGCCGACCCCGACCGGGACGGCCGCCCCAAGCACAGCCTCAAGAACCCCGGCAAGGCCGTCAACCCCGAACTGGTCCGGCTCGCCCGCTCCGAACTCGACCGCAACCCGCGCGACCGCTTCGGCCGCGGCCGGGGCCGCTCCATGCCCAACGGCCGTCCCGGCCGGGTCTGGACCCCGGGCCGGGTCGACGTCATCGACCGGCTCGACGCCGAGGGCCTGCTGCCCGCGATCACCTTCATCTTCAGCCGGGCCGGCTGCGAGGCCGCCGTCCAGCAGTGCCTCAGCTCCGGCCTGCGGCTCAACAAGGACTCCGACCGCGCCCTGGTCCGCGCCATCGTCGAGGAGCGCTGCGCCGACATCCCCGACGAGGACCTGCACGTCCTGGGCTACTTCGAGTGGCTGGACGGGCTGGAGCGCGGCATCGCCGCCCACCACGCCGGAATGCTGCCCCGGTTCAAGGAAGTCGTCGAGGAGCTCTTCGTGAAGGGCCTGGTCAAGGCCGTCTTCGCCACCGAGACCCTGGCGCTCGGCATCAACATGCCCGCCCGCTCGGTGGTCATGGAGAAGCTGGTCAAGTGGAACGGCGAGACCCACGCCGACATCACCCCCGGCGAGTACACCCAGCTCACCGGCCGGGCCGGGCGGCGCGGCATCGACGTCGAGGGCCACGCCGTGGTGCTCTGGCAGCGCGGCCTCGACCCGGAGGCCCTGGCCGGCCTGGCCGGCACCCGCACCTACCCGCTGAAGTCCTCGTTCCGGCCCTCGTACAACATGGCCGTCAACCTGGTCTCCCAGTTCGGCCGGCACCGCTCCCGCGAACTGCTGGAAACCTCCTTCGCCCAGTTCCAGGCGGACCGCTCGGTCGTCGGCATCGCCCGCCAGGTCCAGCGCAACGAGGAGGGGCTGGACGGCTACCGCGAGTCGATGACCTGCCACCTCGGCGACTTCGACGAGTACATGGAGCTGCGCCGCCGGCTCAAGGACCGCGAGAACGAGATGGCCCGCGAGGGCACCAGCCAGCGCCGCGCCGCCGCCATCGAGTCGATCGAGCAGCTCAAGCCGGGCGACGTCATCCACGTCCCCACCGGCAAGTTCGCCGGCCTCGCCCTGGTCCTCGACCCGGGCCTGCCGCCGGTCGACCGCTCCGGCCGCGGCGGCCCGCGCCACCCCGACTTCCAGGACGGCCCGCGCCCGGTGGTGCTCACCGCCGAACGGCAGGTCAAGCGGCTCGCGATGATCGACTTCCCGTACCCCGTCGCCGCCATCGAGCGCCTGCGCATCCCCAAGTCCTTCAACCCGCGCAGCCCCCAGTCCCGCCGCGACCTCGCCTCCGCGCTGCGCACCAAGGCCGGCCACCTCGAACCCGAGCGGTTCCGGCGCGGCCGCGCGGCCGCCGCCGACGACCCGGAGATCACCCGGCTGCGCACCGAACTGCGCCAGCACCCCTGCCACGGCTGTTCCGACCGCGAGGACCACGCCCGCTGGGCCGAGCGCTACCACCGGCTGCACCGCGACACCGAACTGCTCGAACGCCGGATGCGCTCCCGCACCCACACCATCGCCCGTACCTTCGACCGGGTCTGCGCACTGCTCACCGACCTCGGCTACCTCCAGGGCGACACCGTCACCGACGACGGCAAGCGGCTCGGCCGGCTCTACGGCGAACTCGACCTGCTCGCCTCCGAATGCATCCGCGAAGGCGTCTGGAGCGGCCTCGCCGCCGCCGAACTCGCCGCCTGCGCCTCGGCGTTGGTGTACGAATCGCGCCAGTCCGACGATGCCGTCGCCCCCCGGGTGCCGGAGGGCGCGGCCAAGGAGGCGCTCGGCAAGATGGTCCGGATCTGGGGCCACCTGGACGCCCTGGAGGAGCAGCACCGGATCAACACCGCCGAGGGCGTCGGCCAGCGCGAGCCCGACCTCGGCTTCGCCTGGGCCGCCTACCGCTGGGCCCTCGGCCACAACCTCGACCAGGTCCTGCGCGACGCCGACATGCCGGCCGGCGACTTCGTCCGCTGGACCAAGCAGCTGATCGACGTCCTCGGCCAGATCCAGGACGCGGCCGGCGAGGACGCCGAACTCCGCAAGACTGCCCGCAAGGCCGTCGACGGCCTGCGCCGCGGCATCATCGCCTACTCCTCCGTGGGCTAGTCACCACTCCGAAGGGCCCGCCCGTTCGACTCGAACGGGCGGGCCCTTCGGGGTGTGCGTCAGCGGGTGGCGAGGGCCTCCAGGAGGCGGTCCAGGGAGGTGCCGAGGCCCCAGCGGGTGGAGAGGTGTTCGAGGGTCATCGGGTCGAGGGGCTCGTGGGGGAGGGCCGGGTCGAAGTCGGGGAGGGGGACGTCGTCGGCGACCCGGACGACCTTGGGGGCGACGTCGAGGTAGGCGGCGCCCTCGACGATGTTGCGGCGGCGGGCCGGGGTGAGCCTGGAGCCGAGGTCGAGGGCGGCGGCGCGGATGGCGGGGAGGTCGCCGTACTCGTTGATCAGTTGGGCGGCGGTCTTCTCGCCGATGCCCTTGACGCCGGGCAGGCCGTCCGACGGGTCGCCGCGCAGGGCCGCCATGTCGGCGTACCGGGCGCCGTCCACGCCGTACTTCTCCAGCAGCAGCGCGTTGTCGGTGACCTGCAGGTTGCCCATGCCCTTGACCGGGTAGAGCACGGTGATCTGCCGTGCGTCGTCGACCAGTTGGAAGAGGTCGCGGTCGCCGGTGACGATCTGCACCGGGCCCTTGGCGCGGGCGGTGAGGGTGCCGATGACGTCGTCGGCCTCGTAGCCGGGGGAGCCGATCCGGGCGATGCCGAGGGCGTCCAGCACCTGCTCGATCACCGGGACCTGCGGGGCGAGGGTGTTCGGCACCTCCTCCTCGCCGGCCTCGGCGGCCTCCGGGGCCTCGGCGACCCGGTGGGTCTTGTAGGAGGGGATGAGGTCCACCCGCCACTGGGGGCGCCAGTCAGCGTCCATGCAGGCGACGAGTTCGTCGGGCCGGTGGTCGTGGACCAGCCGGGCGATGAAGTCCAGCAGGCCGCGGACGGCGTTGACCGGCTCACCCTGCGGTGAGCGCAGGGTGTCCGGTACGCCGTAGTAGGCCCGGAAGTACAGGCTGGCGGAGTCGAGGAGCATCAGTCGCGGTGCGGTCACGCGTCAGATCATGCCGCACCGCGACGACGGAAGGCGGCCTCAGTGCTCGTGCGGGCCGGCGCGGTGCACGGGGCCGTGGGCGTCGGCGCAGTGTTCGGCGGCCGGCTCGCCGGGGCCGGCGATCTGCAGCAGCGCGCCCGCCTCGTCCTCGCCGACGTGGTCGACCTGGAGGGTGCTGTGGGTGATGCCGTACTCCTTCGCCAGCCGGCGCTGCAGTTCGCGCCGGACGGCGTGGCAGTCGCCGCCGGGGGTGACCAGGATGTGCGCCGACAGGGCGGGCTGGTTGGAGGTGATCTCCCAGATGTGCAGGTCGTGGATCTCCTCGACCAGCGGCTCGGTGACCAGCCGGTCGGCCACCGCGTTCGGGTCGATCCCGGCGGGGGCGGCCTCCAGGAAGATCCGTCCGGAGGCCCGGACCAGGCCGATGCCCGCCTTGAGCATCAGCGCGACCACGATCAGCGAGGCGATCGCGTCGGCCCGGGCGAAGCCGGTGGTCAGCATGACCGCGCCGGCCACGGCGGTGGCGATGAAGGCGTACAGGTCGGTGAGTACGTGCTGGAAGGCGCCCTCGACGTTCAGCGAGCTGCGGTTGGCCTTCGACATGCACCAGGCGGCGGCCAGGTTGACCACGATCCCGATCAGCGCGGTGACCAGCACGAGCGAACCGGTGACCTCGGGCGGCGTGATCAGCCGGGTGACCGCCTCGTAGCCCAGCCAGGCGGACAGGACGAGCAGGGTGACGCCGTTGGCCTGCGCGGAGAGGATCTCGGCGCGCTTGAGTCCGTAGGTGTAGCCGCCGCGGGCCGGGCGGGCGGAGAGCCGCATGGCGATCAGGGCCAGCACGATCGAGGCGGCGTCGGTGAGCATGTGCGCCGCGTCGGAGATCAGGGCCAGTGACTGGGCGGCGAAGCCGACCACGACCTCACCGGCCATGAAGACGACGATCAGGGTGAGGGCGCTGACCAGCCAGCGGCGGTCGGCGTCGGCGGCGACGCCGTGGGAGTGCCCGCCGTGGCCCCCGTGGCCGTGCGCGTGGCCACCGTGACCGCCATGGCCGAGGCCCTGCGAGCTCTGGTGGTCATGCGCATGATCATCGTGGGAGTGCTCGTGCCCGGCCATCGAAGTCCTCTCTGGACGCACGGGTGAGTGGTGACGGGGTGCGATCGCCCCGCACTCGAAGTGAACCGCAGAATCGACAAAGATCCAAAGGCTGTACTGGTGACCGTTGTCGTTGCCGATGAAGGGCTCCTCCGGACGGCGTATCCCCGATGCCTCCGGCATGGACCCTGGTGAATCCGGGTGTCTCCGTCACCCGGCGGGTGGAGCCGGCTTGCGCAGCCTCGCGCCGGTCCGCGACGATCATGGCCCGTGCAGATCGCTACCGCGGATTCCGTCCGCTGGCTCTCCGAACTCTCATTCACCGCCAGTGAGTTGACGTATCGTCACCTCATGGTGGCGCGTGAGTGGTTCCCGCACCGGTGCATCCCCCGGGGCCTCGGCCGGGACTTCGACGGCCCGCTGGGCGGCGAGCCCCGGTGGCCCGAGTAGTCCGCGCTCGCACCCGCCGTGCGCTCCGCCCTGGTCGTCAACCCGCCGGCCGAGGACAGCCTGCCGGGCTGCCACTGGACCATCGGCAGCCGGGCCTCCCGGGGCGGCGCCCGGGGTGCCTGGCCGCACCGGTGGACCGCCGAGGAGGACCCCGGCACGCCGCCGCCTCCGGGGCTATCTGCACGCCTCCCCGCGGAGGGGCAGCGCCACGGCTCAGTGCAGGGCGACCGCGTCCAGGGAGGCGGCGGTGGCGGCGCGGACGAGGGCCTGCATGACGCGGAGGTCGGTGCCCTGTTCGGGGTGCCACTGGACGCCGATGGTGAAGCCGGGGCCCTCGACGGCCTCCACCGTGCCGTCCGGGGCGAGGGCGCTGACGCGCAGGCCGGCGCCGAGGCGGTCGACGGCCTGGTGGTGGAAGGTGGGCACCTCCAGCTCGGTCTCCGGGAGGAGGCCGCCGAGCAGGGTGCCGGGCACCGGCCGGACCAGGTGGGCGCCGTAGCACCCCGGCGAACCGGCGTGCACGTCCACGTCCAGCACGTCCGGCAGGTGCTGCACCAGCGTCCCGCCGCAGACCACGTTCAGCACCTGCATGCCCCGGCAGATCCCCAGCACCGGCATGCCCGCCGCCAGGGCGCCGCGCAGCAGGGCGACCTCCCAGACGTCGCGTTCCGGGGAGTCGACGTCCGTCAACGGGTGGGCCGGCTGCCCGTAGTAGGCCGGGTCGATGTCCGGTCCGCCGGCGATGACGAGGGCGTCGAGCCGGGCGAGCACCTCGGCTGCGCGTTCGGGGGCGTCGGGCGGCAGGAGGACGGCGATGCCGCCGGAGTCCTGGACGTACGCGGTGTACCGCTCCGGCACCAGGGCGACGCGACGACCCCGCCAGTCGCTCCAACTCGCGTCCACCAGGTAGGTGCTGACGCCGATGAAAGGCCTGCGATCCATGGCGGGCATTCTCCTCCCGCACCGCCTGATACCCCGTCAACCACGCGTCTCGGCGCGCCACACCCGTCCGCCCTCTTCCGTGCCGTGAGCCGCAGGCCGTACGGTTCGCTGTGACCGCTTGATCTCGAAGAGTGATCGAGGAGGAGGGTTTCGGCATGCCCGAGAACGCCATGCCCGAGAACGCCCCCGCGGGTTCGCGGCCCCGGCCGCCACTGACCCTGGACGAGCTGCGCACCCTGGTGGACGCGGGTGAGGTGCACACCGTCGCGCTCTCCTTCACCGACATGCAGGGCAGACTGCAGGGCAAACGGTTCGCCGCCCGCTTCTTCCTCGACGAGGTGGCGGAGAACGGCGCCGAGGCCTGCGACTACCTGCTGGCCGTGGACGTCGACCTGAACACCGTGGACGGCTACGCCTTCTCCTCCTGGGCCACCGGCTACGGCGACTTCGCGATGCGCCCCGACCTCGGCACCCTGCGGCTGACCCCCTGGCAGCCCGGCACCGCCCAGGTCACCGCCGACCTGGCCCGGCACGGCGGCCACCCGGTGGACGCGGCCCCGCGCCAGCTGCTGCGCCGCCAGATCGCCCGGCTCGCCGAGTACGGGCTGGCCGCGGACATCGGCACCGAGCTGGAGTTCCTGGTCTTCCGCGACACCTACGAGCAGGCCTGGCTGGGCGGTTACCGCGGGCTGACCCCGGCGAACCTCTACAACGTGGACTACTCGATGCTGGGCACCGCCCGGGTCGAGCCGCTGCTCTCCCGGATCCGCAACGAGATGGCCGGTGCGGGGCTGACCGTGGAGTCCGCCAAGGGCGAGTGCAACCTGGGCCAGCACGAGATCGCGTTCCGCTACTCCGACGCCCTCACCACCTGCGACCAGCACAGCGTCTACAAGACCGGCGCCAAGGAGATCGCCGCCCAACAGGGCTGCGCGCTCACCTTCATGGCCAAGTACGACGAGCGCGAGGGCAACAGCTGCCACATCCACCTGTCGCTGCGCGACGCCGTCGGCGCGCCCGCCTTCGCCGACCGGGACGGCCGGATGACCGACACCATGCGGCACTTCCTGGCCGGGCAGCTCGTCGCCCTGCGCGAGTTCAGCGTGCTGTACGCGCCGAACATCAACTCCTACAAGCGCTACCGCCCGGGCTCCTTCGCCCCGACGGCCGTCGCCTGGGGCCGGGACAACCGCACCTGCGCCTACCGGGTGGTCGGCCACGGCGCGGGGCTGCGGATGGAGAACCGGGTGCCCGGCGGCGACGTCAACCCGTACCTCGCGGTGGCCGGGATGATCGCGGCCGGCCTGTACGGGCTGCAGCGCAAACTCGACCTGCCGACGCCCTGCCTGGGCAACGCCTACGCGGCGGAGGAGTACGCCCGGGTGCCCGGATCGCTGCGCGAGGCGGCCGACTTGTGGGCGGAGAGCGAGCTGGCCCGGACGGCCTTCGGGGACGACGTGGTCGACCACTACCTGAACATGGCCCGGGTCGAGCAGGCCGCCTACGACGGCGCCGTCACCGACTGGGAGCGCTACCGATCCTTCGAACGGATGTGAGCCATGACCCAGCCGACTCGCGTGACCGACCCGACTCCCGTGACCCAGCCGATTCCCGTGACCGACCCGACGACCACCAGCGAGGTGCGCAACCCCGCCACCGGCGAGCTGCTCGCCACCGTCCCGGACACCACCGCCGCGCAGTTGGACGCTGCCGTCCAGCGGGCGATGAAGGCCCAGGCGGGCTGGGCGGCGCTGGCGCCCGGCGACCGGGCCCGGCTGCTGCGCCGGTTCGCCGACCAGGTCGAGGTGCACGTCCCGGAGCTGGCCGCGCTGGAGGTGCGCGAGGCCGGGCACACCCTCGGCAACGCCCGCTGGGAGGCCGGCAACGTCCGGGACCTGCTGGAGTACGCGGCCGGGGGAGTGGAACGGCTGACCGGGTACCAGATCCCGGTGTCCACCGGCCTGGACGTGACCTTCCAGGAGCCGATCGGCGTGGTCGGGGTGATCGCGCCGTGGAACTTCCCGATGCCGATCGCCGCCTGGGGCTTCGCCCCGGCCCTGGCGGCCGGCAACGCGGTGCTCCTCAAGCCCGCTGAGGCGACTCCGCTGACCGCGCTGCGGCTGGCCGAACTGGCACTCGCCGCAGGGCTTCCCGAGGGGCTGTTCCAGGTGGTCCCGGGGGCCGGCGGCACCACCGGGCGGGCGCTGGTCGACCACCCGGCGGTACGCAAGATCGTCTTCACCGGGTCGACCGTGGTCGGCAAGGAGGTCGCCGCCCGCTGCGCGGCCCGGGTCAAGCGGGTCACCCTGGAGCTCGGCGGCAAGAGCCCCAGCATCGTCTTCGCGGACGCCGACCTGGCCCGCGCCGCCGATCCGATGTCCTTCGCCGACAACAGCGGCCAGGACTGCTGCGCCCGCAGCCGCATCCTGGTCCAGCGCGAGGTCTACGACGACTTCCTGGCGCTGCTGGTGCCCGCCGTCGAGGCGCTGCGCACCGGCGACCCGAGCGACCCGGCCACCCAGCTGGGCCCGCTGATCTCGGCCGCCCAGGTCCGCCGGGTCGCCTCCTACGTCACCCCCGACCTCCCGGTGCTGGCCCGGGGCGAGGTGCCGGACGGGCCCGGCTACTGGTACCCGCCGACGGTGCTGGCGCCCGCCGACCGGGCGGTCCCGGCGGTCACCGAGGAGATCTTCGGCCCGGTCGCCGCCGTCCTGCCGTTCACCGACGAGGCCGACGCGCTGCGGCTGGCCAACGCCACCCGCTACGGCCTGTCCGGCTCGATCTGGACCAGGGACGTCGGCCGGGCGCTGCGCCTGGCCCGGGGCGTACGGGCGGGCAACCTGTCCGTCAACTCGCACTCCTCGGTGCGCTACTGGACGCCCTTCGGCGGCTTCGGCGAGTCGGGGGTGGGCCGCGAGCTGGGGCCGGACGCGCTGCGTCACTTCACCGAGACCAAGAACGTCTTCATCCACAGCGAGGAGTGACAGTCCATGACCGAGCAGGACGACATCGTCTGCCGCCGCCTGGTCGGCCGTACCGCCGTGGTCACCGGCGCGGGCAGCGGGATCGGTCTGGCCGCCGCCCGCCGGCTCTCCTCCGAGGGCGCGAAGGTGGTCTGCGCGGACCTGGACGAGCAGACCGGACGGGCGGCCGCCAAGGAGGTCGGCGGGCTGTTCGTGCACACCGACGTCACCGACCCGTACATGGTCGAGGCGCTGTTCGACGAGGCGTACGAGACCTACGGCAGCGTGGACGTCGCCTTCAACAACGCCGGCATCTCGCCGCCGGAGGACGACTCGATCCTGACCACCGAACTGGACGCCTGGCGCAAGGTCCAGGAGGTCAACCTGACCTCGGTCTACCTGTGCTGCAAGGCCGCGCTGCCGTACATGCGCCGGCACGGGCGCGGCTCGATCATCAACACCGCCAGCTTCGTGGCCCGGATGGGCGCCGCCACCTCGCAGATCTCGTACACCGCCTCCAAGGGCGGGGTGCTGGCGATGTCCCGGGAACTGGGCGTGCAGTTCGCCCGGGAGGGGATCCGGGTGAACGCGCTGTCGCCCGGACCGGTGGACACCCCGCTGCTGCGCGAGCTGTTCGCCAAGGACCCGGAGCGGGCGGCCCGTCGGCTGGTGCACATCCCGCTCGGCCGGTTCGCCCGGGCCGAGGAGATCGCGGCCGCGGTGGCCTTCCTGGCCAGCGACGACTCCTCGTTCATCACCGCGAGCGAGTTCCTGGTGGACGGCGGCATCTCCGGGGCGTACGTCACCCCGTTGTAGGGCCGGGCCCCCGGCCCGCAGGGGCTTCTCACCGTAATCTCATCGAAAACCTCCGGAATTCCCGGCTGCGCTGATTTCGCGTTTATCCGGCTACCTTTAGATTCTTTGCTGTGAGCGAGCAGATTCCCGCCGGGTGGTACCCGGACCCGAAGGACACCACCAGTGACCCGAGACCGCAACGCTGGTGGGACGGCAAGGGCTGGACGGCCGACACCCGGCCCGCACCCTCGGACGCCCCGCCGCCGGAGCCCCCGGCCGCCGCGGCTCCGGGGCACGGAGCGGCCGAGCAGCCCACCGTGCTGGAGGGCGAGGTCCTGGACAGCGGCCCGACGGTCCGCTACCCGGAGCCGCCGCCCTTCGGCACCGCCTACGGCGCGCCCGGCCGGCCGCCGGGCAAGGCCCGGCGCAAGCCGTCCAAGCTGGTCGTGGCCACCGTGGTCGCCGCCGTGCTCGGCCTGGGCGCGGGCTCCGGGATCACCTACCTGGCGATGGACGGCCGCCACGACAACCAGCCGCAGCGCAGCGCCGCCCGCACCCATCCGGCGCCGAACGACGACGGCGGGGTGTTCGGCTTCCCCGGCCTCGGCGGCGGTGGCAACGGTGGCGGCCAAGGCAGTGGCGGTGGCAACGGCAGTGGCGGCGGCAACGGCAATGGCGGCGGCAACGGCAATGGCAACGGCAATGGCAGCGGGAAGGCCAAGCCGGGCGCCAACAAGGCGATCGACCTCGTGAACGGGCTCACCCTGCCCACCCCCTCCGGCTGGCAGGCCGGCACCACCGACAACGGCTACGCCGCGCTGACCATCGGCGCCTACAAGTGCCCGGACGGCACCGACAACTGCACCCTCGGCGGGGTGAACACCGGCCGGATCACCGGCGGTGGCACGGACGCCCAGGCGGCGGCGAAGGCGGACATCGCGCAGGCCGTCAAGGACTCCTACGGCGACGTCACCGGCCACCAGGAGCTCAAGTCCGAGGCCGTGAAGGTCAACGGCCAGGACGGCTACCTGGTCCGCTGGAAGGTGGACGCGGCCAAGGGCAACAGCGGCTACGTGGAGACCGTGGTCTTCCCGTCCGCCGACGGCAAGGCGCTGGTCTCGGTGCACTTCGGCTTCGACATCGCCGACAAGGCGCCGGACGTCTCCGTGATGGACACCATCGTGAAGGGCATCGCCGACTTCAAGGGCAAGGTCCCGGGCGTGCCCGGGATGCCCGGCCTGCCGGGCTCCGGCGGCGGTTCCGGGCCCGGTGGTGGTTCCGGTTCCACCGGTGGTTCCGGTGGCGGCTCCACCGGTGGAACCGACGGCTCCGGGACCGCCACCACCTGAGCCCCCCGCTCCTCACAGCGCGACGGCCCACCCGGGAGGACCCCTCCCGGGTGGGCCGTCGCTGTCGGGTCCTGCGGGTCCGTCGTGGGCCCGGGAGCCGCGGAACCGGACCGGACGGGGGTGGGCCGGCCCGGCCCCGCGTCGTCCGGCGTCAGGAGTCGCGTCGAACAGCCTCGACGCGACGGCGCCGGAGCACCATGCCCGCCCAGCCGACGCCGAGCGCGGCGGCGCCGGCGAGCAGCAGCGGGCCGGTGGCCGAGGTGCCGGCCACGGCGGCGGAGGTGGTCGGGATCGGCCGGCCGGCCGGGGCGTTCGGGTCCCCGCCGTGCCCGTGGTGGGCGACCGTGGACTTGGGGGCGTCGGCCGCGATCTGGGCGTCGCTGGGCGCGGCCGGGGCGGCGAGCGAGGAGACCGCCGGGGCGCCGGCCGTGGTGGCGCCGCCGAAGTCGACGTCGGAGCAGCTGTAGAACGCCTCCGGGCTGTCGCTGCGCTGCCAGATCATGTAGAGCAGCTGGCGGCCGGTGCGCTGCGGCAGGGTGCCCGGGTAGGTGTAGTACCCGTTGGTGGCGGTGCGGTCGACTGGCACCTGGGCGACCGGGGTCGGGTCGAGGTCCGACCACTTGAGCGGCTTGGTGGGGTCGTAGCCGGGCTTGGTGATGTAGACGGTCTGGGTGCCGACGTGCGGCGCGGTGGTGCGGAACTGGAAGGTGAAGCTGCCCGCGCTGACCGGGGTGGCCGGCCAGTCGGTGCGCGGCCAGTCCAGGGCCGCGTACTTGTCGCGGTTGGCCGAGCAGAGCCTGCCGTCCGGGATCAGCGCCTGGTGGTTGCCGTTGGCGTTGGCGATGTTGACCTCGTTCCAGTCGTACAGCGGCTGGGTGCCGCTCGCGGCGACGAGGTCCTTGCAGACCTGGGACACCGGGTGCTCGGGGCCCTCGGCGTAGCAGGCGGCGATCCGGCTGACCGGGCCGGTCATGGTGCCGTGGGCGGCGGCGGTGCCCGCGGTGGTCGCGGCCACCGCGAGGACGGCAGCGCCGACCACGCCGACGGACAGGGCAGTTCGCTTGATGGACATGGGGTGGGGACTCCTTGGCCGTCGTTCCGGGCGGGTGTGGGGGAGCGGACACGCCTGCCCGTTCGGGGGCCGCCGGCCCGGATCGCGGGCCCCCGGCCAGAGCGTAGGATTGGTCTGGACCATAAGGCAATAGCCTGGAGCAGTACCGTTGTTGACGGACCGTAGGAGCCCGAGCAGCGCAAAGGCCCGACGGGACACCCCGGTCAGGTGTTCCATCGGGCCCGCTCAAGGCGCCGGAAAGGTCAGAACCGCTGGTTCGTGGTGCCGGCCTGGATGACGATGTCGCTGTTCACCGTCGAGTCGCGGATCACGTTGTGCACGGAGCCGATCCGCGTGGCCTCCTGGGGGGCGAACTCCGCGAGGAGGTCCCGCAGTTCGGCGACCGCGGCCGGGTTCTCCCGGAACAGCCGGCGCAGCCGGGCGCGCAGCACGGCCGTCTGGTCCGCCAGCGCTTCCCGGTCGTCGCCGGCCTCCAGCACCTCGGCCCGGATCTCCTCCAGCTCGGCGCCGGTCGCCTCGTCCTCCTCGCCGCGCCCGAACATCCGGGAGACCCGCGAGCTGACCTGCTGCCAGGCCGCGGTGGCCATCAGCCCGGCCAGTGACGAGGCGCCCGACGTCACCATCTGCTGCACGATCTCCGCTTCCATGGCGCCCCCTCGTGGTTCGTCGTGTCGGTACCACGGTAGGGCACCGGGTGGCGGTCCGTCAGAGGTACGTCTTGCCCTCACCCCGGTAGGTGGGCGCGGTCCGCACGATCCGGTCCCCCTCGATCAGGTGCAGTTCGGCGAAGCGCTCGCACAGCTCGCCCGCCTTGGCGTGCCGGAACCAGACCCGGTCGCCGATCAGCAGGTCGTCGGCGGCCGGGCCGAGCAGCGGGGTCTGCACCTCGCCCGCGCCCTCCATCGGGTCGTACCGCAGCCCCGGCGGCAGGTAGGGCACCGGGGAGCGGTCCGGCCCGGCCGCGCCGGAGGCCGGGTAGCCGCCGCCGAGCACCGTGACCACCCCGACGCCGGGGCGGCGCACCACCGGCTGGCCGAACAGCGCGGCCGGACGGCCCCGGAACACCCGGTAGTTGTCGAACAGCTGCGGCTGGTACAGCCCGGACCCGGCGGCGACCTCGGTGACGGCCCGCTCGGCCACGGTGGACTCCACGCTGCCGGTGCCGCCGCCGTTGACGAACTCCAGCTCGGCCACCTGCCGCAGCCGCCGCACCACCGCCGCGCGCCGCTCGGCCAGTTCGGTCCGCGCCCTGGCCTGCATCAGCCGGATCAGCTGCGAGCGCAGCGGCCGCCCGGGCACCCGGTCGCCGACCCCGGCGACGTGCCCCTCGTACGCCATCAGGCCGACCACCCGGAAGCCCGGGCGGCGCTGGACGAGTTCGGCGAAGCCGACCAACTCCTCCGGGGTGCGCAGCGGCGAGCGCCGGGCGCCCACCCGGACCCGCCCGCCGAGCAGATGCAGCGCGGTGTCCAGCTCCAGGCAGACCCGCACCTCGGCGTCACCGGTGCGGGCCTTGTCGATCAGGTCCAGCTGGGCGGGGTCGTCCAGCACGACGGTGACCCGGCCGGCCAGCTCCTGGTCCCCGGTCAGCTCGGCGTAGCCGGCGCGGTCGGTGGACGGGTAGGCGAGCAGGACGTCGCGCACGCCCGTACGGGCCAGCCAGAGCGACTCGTCCAGGGTGAAGCTCATCACCCCGAGGAAGCCGTCCATGGCCAGCGCCCGCTCCAGCAGCGCCCGGCAGCGCAGCGACTTGCTGGCCACCCGGATCGGCTTGCCGCCCGCCCGGCGCACCAGGTCGGCGGCGTTGTCGTCGAAGGCGGTGAGGTCCACGACGGCCACCGGCCCGTCCAGGTGGGCGGTGGCCCGGTCGTACCGGTGCCGGTCCGTGACAGGGGTGCGCGCGACGAGGATGGCCATGCGCGCAGGCTGCCACAGCGCGCTACCGGTGGGTAGGGGTCGGGTGCGGGAAAATACGGGCGGTGCGGCCCGGTGGCATAGGGTCGGCCGGGTGGACCGCAAAGACTTCTCCAACCCGGCGTTCGTCGGCAAGAGCATCCCGAATCCCGGCTTCTCCGACGACGACGGCACGGCGGACCAGGCGCTCACCGAGGCCCTCGCCCGCTGGTCGCAGGACCGCGCGGTGGAGCCCGAGGTGCTGGCGGCGCTGACCCCGACCCGGCTGATGGTCCCGATCGTGGCCCTCCTCGGCGAGGTCGAGGTGGACGAGCACGGGCACAAGCACGACAAGAGCAGCGACATGGCCGTCCCGGTCCTGGAGGCCCCGGACGGGCGCCGCGCCCTGCCGGCCTTCACCTCGCTGGAGACGCTCACCCGCTGGCGCGCCGACGCCCGCCCGGCGCCGACGGCGGCGCCGCAGGCCGCGATGGTCGCCTTCTCCGAGCGCGCCGACACGCTGCTGATCGACCCGGCCGGGCCGGTGCCGTTCCTGCTCAGCGGTGCCCGGCTGCGGGCCCTGGCGGAGAACCGCCCCTACCTGCCGCCGGTCCGGGACCCGGAGGTGCGGGAGGCGGTCCGGGCACTGCTGGCGGCCGAGCCGCAGGTGGTCAGCGGGCTGCTGGCGCCGTCGGAGGACTCGGACGGGGTGCTCGCGGTGGTGTTCGACCCGGCGTTGGACCAGCCGGGGCTTCAGGAGGCCGCGCAGCGGGTCGGCCAGGCGGTGGCCGGGGACCCGGTGCTGCGGGTGCGGCTGGACCGGGGGCTGGACCTCGCGGTGCTGCCGGCCGGCGCCCAGCTGCCGGGGGAGCCGCTGTACCGGCGGTAGACACGACGAAGGGCCTCCAGGTACGAAATTTCGTATGTGGAGGCCCCGGCCGGACCGTCTCAGCTGTAGACCGGCCCGGTGAACTTCTCGCCCGGCCCGGTGCCCGGCGCGTCCGGCACCAGCGAGGCCTCGCGGAAGGCCAGCTGCAGCGAGCGCAGCCCGTCCCGCAGCGGGGCCGCGTGGAAGTTGCTGATCTCCGGTGCGCCGGCGGTGACCAGTCCGGCGAGCGCGGTGATCAGCTTGCGGGCCTCGTCCAGGTCCTTGTCCTTCTCGCCGCCCTCGGCCAGGCCGCACTTGACCGCAGCGGCGCTCATCAGGTGCACCGCCACGGTGGTGATCACCTCGACGGCCGGGACCTCGGCGATGTCCCGGGTGAGGTCGTCGAAGCCGATCGCGTCGTCGTCCGCGCCGGGGGTCTGGGTGGGCTCGCTGCTCAAGGGGGGCTCGTTCCGTCGTGCGGTGTGGGTACAGGTGGAGCGTACAAGGGGCCCGGAAGCCGCCGGGAGGGCAGTACGCCGGGGCGGAATGGCGTTCGACAGCGCGACGCTGTAAGCTTCGAGACTGACCGGCCGGGATCCCTCATGGGCACCTGGCCAGCAAGTGGAGGCTCCACTGCGAGGAGGCCCGAGAGGGCAACCGCGAAAGTCTCCCACCTGGTCGGCCTCGCGGTCGACGGGTCCGGTCCGCGACGGGCGCCACGGCGCCGAGTCGCCCGCAGCGTCCCTCACCGGACGCAGCCCCCGGTTGTGTGGAGCCCCGCTTGTACCGAGCGGGGCTTTTTTCGTGTGGCGGTGCCGAGAGGTATCGGGCAGCGCAGCACGAATGAAGCCCCGCCCAGTGGTCGAGTCCACTACGTGCGACCGCCGTCCGACGGCCGCATCGCAGAAGGTGCAACCGAGGAGGCCCCATCAGCACCGAGCCCCGCATCAACGACCGGATTCGCGTCCCGGAGGTGCGACTTGTCGGTCCCAGCGGCGAGCAGGTCGGCATCGTGCCGCTTGCCAAGGCGCTGGAGCTCGCACAGGAGTACGACCTCGACCTGGTCGAGGTCGCGGCGACCGCCCGGCCGCCGGTGTGCAAGCTCATGGACTACGGCAAGTTCAAGTACGAGTCGGCCATGAAGGCTCGTGAGGCGCGCAAGAACCAGGCGCACACGGTCATCAAGGAGATGAAGCTCCGGCCGAAGATCGACCCGCACGACTATGACACCAAGAAGGGTCACGTCGTCCGGTTCCTCAAGCAGGGCGACAAGGTCAAGATCACGATCATGTTCCGCGGTCGTGAGCAGTCCCGCCCCGAGCTGGGCTTCCGTCTGCTGCAGCGGCTCGCCGACGACGTCCAGGACCTGGGCTTCATCGAGTCCTCGCCGAAGCAGGACGGCCGGAACATGATCATGGTTCTCGGCCCGCACAAGAAGAAGACCGAGGCGATGGCCGAGGCCCGCGCCATCGCGGACGCCCGCAAGGCCGAGCGACAGGGCCGGACCCCCGGTTCCGACGCCGCCTCCGAGGACGACGACGCGCTGGCCGACGACCTGGTGGACGACGAGGCCGAGACCGAGGCGCACGACGCCCCGGCCCAGGCCGACGCCGCCGAGGCCGACGCCGCCGAGGTCGAGGCCGCCGAGGCCGACGCCCCGGTCGAGCAGCCGGCCGCTTCCCAGGGCGCCTGAGCCGCAAGGCTCACGGCGGTCCGGGGTCGGCCCCCAGGGTGACAGGGCGTCCCGCCCGGTCACCACAGATCCATCCAGTTCACGCCCGCGCGGCGCAGGTCGCGCGGGCGTGGACGGGACTGACGAGGAGATACGGCGAAATGCCGAAGCAGAAGACGCACAGTGGCGCCAGCAAGCGCTTCAAGATCAGTGGCTCTGGCAAGGTGCTGCGCGAGCGCGCCGGCCGCCGCCACCTCCTGGAGCACAAGCCCTCGACGCTGACCCGCAAGCTGGCCGGGACGGTCGAGCTGGCCCCCGCTGACGCCAAGAAGATCAAGAAGCTTCTCGGCAAGTGATCGCCCTCCCGCCCGGCGCGAGCCGTGTGCGGGGCAGCTGATCCTTCCCGACCCATTCGAATGACGGACCACGTGAAGTAGTCCGTGGTCCAACCCAAGGAGTAATCAAGTGGCACGCGTCAAGCGGGCAGTGAACGCCCACAAGAAGCGCCGGGTCATCCTGGAGCGCGCCAGCGGCTACCGTGGCCAGCGCTCGCGCCTGTACCGCAAGGCCAAGGAGCAGGTCACCCACTCGCTGGTCTACAACTTCAACGACCGCAAGAAGCGCAAGGGCGACTTCCGTCAGCTGTGGATCCAGCGCATCAACGCTGCGGCCCGTGCCAACGGCATCACCTACAACCGCTTCGTGCAGGGCCTGAAGGCCGCCAGCGTCGAGATCGACCGCAAGATGCTGGCCGACCTGGCCGTCAACGACCCGGGTGCGTTCGCCTCCCTGGTCGAGGTCGCCCAGAAGGCGCTGCCGGCCGACGTGAACGCCCCGAAGGCCGCCGCCGACGCCGCCTGATCTTCCGAGATCGGTTGAGCTCTGACCGGACCCGCAGGCTCGCCTGCGGGTCCGGTTCTGCATTGCCCAGCGCCGCCCGCCACAGAGAACGAGACCATGCCGAGCACCGAGACCCCCCTGCTCACCTCCCTGCGCTCGCCGCGCGTCGTCGCCGCCCGTCGGCTCGCCAAGCGGAACCAGCGCACCAAGGAGCGCCGCTTCCTGGCCGAGGGCCCGCAGGCCGTCCGGGAGGCCATCGCGTTCGGCCAGCTGCCGGGGACGGCCGAGCACGCCGTGGTCGAGGTGTACGTGGGTCTGGAGGCCGCCGAGCGGCACGCGGACATCGTCGAGGCCGCCCTGGCCGAGGGGCTGCCGGTGCTGACCGCCACCGACGAGGTGATCGCCGACATCTGCGACACGGTGACCCCGCAGGGGATCGTGGCGCTCTGCCGCTTCATCGACACCCCGTTCGCCGAGGTGCTCGCGGCCCGGCCCAAGCTGGTGGCGATCCTCGCCCACGTGCGCGACCCCGGCAACGCCGGCACCGTGCTGCGCACCGCCGACGCGGCCGGCGCGGACGCCGTGGTGCTCACCGACGCCTCGGTGGACCTGTACAACCCGAAGGCCGTCCGGGCCTCCGTCGGCAGCCTGTTCCACCTGCCGGTGGCGGTCGGCGTGCCGGTCGAGGAGGCGGTCGGGCAGCTGCGCGCGGCCGGCATCCGGGTGCTCGCCGCGGATGGCGCGGGGGAGCGCGACCTGGACCGCGAGCTCGACGAGGGCACCCTCGGCGCGCCCGGCGCGTGGCTGTTCGGCAACGAGGCCTGGGGGCTCCCGGAGGAGACCCGCGCGCTCACCGACGAGGTCGTGCGCGTACCGATCCACGGCCACGCGGAGAGCCTCAACCTGGCCACCGCCGCGGCCGTCTGCCTGTACGCCTCCGCCCGGGCACAGCGTTCGCCCGGCGGCTGCCGCTCCAACGGCTGACACGCGCCCGGGCGCGCCGGGATCACCACGTTGCAAGCCCTACTGCCGGGGCCTGCGAGGCGCTAGGGTCTGCCTCGGTGGGGGGAACGGCACGGTGGGTAATCGGGGAGGCAACCCATGGTCGGCAGCGGGCCAGAGCTCGACCCGGACGACCTGCCGGACGGCCTGGTGGTCGCCGACGCGCTGGGCCGGGTGGTCTGCTTCAACCGGGCCGCGGCCCGGCTCACCGGCGTGCTCCCGGCGGCCGCGATCGGCCTCGCGCTGGAGGACGTCCTGCCGCTGGAGGACCTGGACGGCCGCCGCTGGTGGCAGCTGACCGACCCGTACGGCGGCCTGGCGATCCGCACCCGGCAGCCCGAGCGCAACCTGCTGCTGCCCGGCGGCCGCGAGGTGCTGGTCTCCGCCCGGTACGTCCGGGCGGCGCCGCTGGGGCCGCTGGAGCGCCTGGTGATCGCCCTGCGCGGCACCGAGGCCCGGCGCCGCACCGAGCGCAGCCACGCCGAGCTGATCGCCACCGTCGCGCACGAGCTGCGCTCCCCGCTGACCAGCGTCAAGGGCTTCACGGCGACGCTGCTGGCCAAGTGGGAGCGGTTCACCGACGGGCAGAAGCGGCTGATGCTGGAGACGGTGGACGCCGACGCCGACCGGGTCACCCGGCTGATCGCCGAGCTGCTGGACATCTCCCGGATCGACGCCGGGCGGCTGGAGCTGCGCAAGCAGGTGGTCGACCTGGCGGCCGCGGTGCGCCGGCACGTCGAGCGCAAGGTCGCCACCGGCATCCCCGAAGAGCGCTTCGACATCCGGATCACCGAGCCGCTCACCGTGCTCTGGGCGGACCCGGACAAGGTCGACCAGGTGCTGGCCAACCTGCTGGAAAACGCGGTGCGGCACGGCGAGGGAACTGTCACCATCGAGGTGGCACCGGCCAAGGAGGTCGTCGAGGCGCCCGTCTGGGAGCGCTCCGGCACCCCTCCCCGCATCGTGGAAGGCACAGCGGTCACCGTGAGCGACGAAGGCAGCGGCATCCCCGAGGAGTCGATGCCGCGCGTCTTCACCCGCTTCTGGCGGGGCTCCAAGCGCGGTGGCACCGGCCTCGGGCTCTACATCGTCAAGGGCATCGTGGAGGCCCATGGCGGTTCCATCCGGGTCGACCGCGCGCCCGGCGGCGGGGCCCGGTTCCGATTTATCCTGCCCGCCGGGGTGCCCGACTTCATGCTCTGAAAGAGGATGAACGACAAGCGCGGCATGCTCTGAAAGAGGATGAACGACAAGCGCGGCATGCTCTGAAAGAGGATGAACGACAAGCACGGCATGCTCCGAAAGAGCATGAACGACTGATACAGGCATGCTGTGGTCGGGATCCGGACGGGCTTGACGGCAGCCGCGCTACGCGCTGCGACTACACTCGACCTTTGGCGTTGCGCAACGCCCTGTGCGGCTGTGCCGCGGACACCCCTCCCCGTCAGCACGGAGACCGGCTGCCCGCGCCCCGGCCCCGCCGGGCGTGACGCGAAGGCGAGCCCACACCTGAGTACGGACGAGCAGGAGCACGGGAAAGATAGAGATGTCGGCACCCAACAAGTCGTACGACCCGGTCGAGGTCGAGGCCCTGAAGCCCGAGGTGGTGGAGCAGGCGCGGGACGAGGCGATCGCCGCCTTCGCCGCCGCCGGTTCCCTGGACGAGCTGAAGCAGGCCAAGGTCGCCCACATCGGCGACCGCTCCGCGCTCTCCCTCGCCAACCGCGAGATCGGCGCCCTTCCGCCGCACGCCAAGGCCGCCGCAGGCAAGCTGATCGGCCAGGCCCGCGGCGCCGTCAACCAGGCGCTCGCCAAGCGGCAGGCCGAGCTGGAGGCGGAGCGGGACGCCCGCGTGCTGGTCGAGGAGGCGGTGGACGTCACCCTGCCGTACGACCGCGCCCCGCGCGGCGCCCGGCACCCGCTGACCACGCTGGCCGAGCGCATCGAGGACACCTTCGTCGCGATGGGCTACCAGGTGGCGGAGGGCCCCGAGGTCGAGGCCGAGTGGCTGAACTTCGACGCCCTCAACCTGGGCCCGGACCACCCGGCCCGCTCGATGCAGGACACGTTCTTCGTCCAGGCCCCGGACGGCTCCGCCGACTCCGGCGTGGTGCTGCGCACCCAGACCTCCCCGGTCCAGGCCCGCACCCTGCTCGACCGCGAGCCCCCGGTGTACGTGGTCTGCCCCGGCCGGGTCTACCGGACGGACGAGCTGGACGCCACCCACACCCCGGTGTTCCGCCAGGTCGAGGGACTCGCCGTCGACGAGGGCATCACCTTCGCCGACCTCAAGGGCACCATCGAGGTGCTGGTCGAGAAGCTGATCGGCGGTGGCCTGGAGCTGCGCTGGCGCCCCTCGTACTTCCCGTTCACCGAGCCGAGCGCCGAGATCGACCTGCAGTGCTTCGTGTGCCACGGCGAGAGCGTCGGCAACCCGGACCGCCCGTGCCGCACCTGCTCCTCCGAGGGCTGGATCGAGCTCGGCGGCTGCGGCGTGGTCAACCCCCGGGTGCTGGTCGCCTGCGGCGTGGACCCGAACCGCTACAGCGGGTTCGCCTTCGGCCTGGGCCTGGAGCGGATCCTGATGAATCGTCACAACGTCGCCGACATGCGCGACATGGTCGAGGGTGACGTGCGCTTCACCCTCCCGTTCGGGATGGAGATCTGATGCGCGTCCCGCTTTCCTGGCTGCGCGAGTACGTCGACCTTCCGGCCGGTGAGACCGGCCGCGACGTGGCCGAGCGCCTGGTCCGGGCCGGCCTGGAGGTCGAGACCGTCGAGCAGCTCGGCGCCGACTTCAAGGGCCCCCTGGTGGTCGGCGAGGTGCTGTCCATCGAGGAGCTGTCCGGCTTCAAGAAGCCGATCCGGCACTGCTTCGTCAACGTCGGCGACGCCAACGGCACCGGCGAGCCGCAGGAGATCGTCTGCGGCGCGACCAACTTCGCCGTCGGCGACAAGGTCGTGGTCGTGCTCCCGGGCGCCGTGCTGCCCGGCCCGTTCCCGATCGCGGCCCGCAAGACCTACGGCCACACCTCGGCCGGCATGATCTGCTCCGCCCGCGAGCTGGGCATGGGCGACGACCACAACGGCATCATCGTGCTCCCGCCCGAGTACGAGCCCGGCACGGACGCCATCGAGCTGCTCCAGCTGGTCGACGACGTGCTGGACATCGCCGTCACCCCGGACCGCGGCTACTGCCTGTCGATGCGCGGCGTGGCCCGGGAGGCCGCCGCCGCGTACGGGCTGCCGCTGGCCGACCCGGCGCTGCTCGACGTGCCGCCGGCCAACTCCTTCGGCTACCTGGTCAAGGTCAGCGACCCGGCCGGCTGCGACCGCTTCGTGGCCCGTACGGTCGTCGGCGTCGACCCGACCGCCAAGTCGCCGATCTGGCTGCAGCGCCGCCTGCAGAAGGCGGGTATCCGCCCGATCTCGCTGACCGTCGACATCACCAACTACGTGATGCTGGAGGTCGGCCAGCCGCTGCACGCCTACGACAGGCAGCGCGTGGCCGGCCCGATCACGGTCCGCCGGGCGGCCGAGGGCGAGACCCTCACCACCCTGGACGGCGTCGAGCGCAAGCTCGCCGCCGACGACCTGCTGATCTGCGACACCAGCGGCCCGATCGGCCTGGCCGGGGTCATGGGCGGCGCCTCCACCGAGATCCTCGACCCGGCCGCCGGTCCGGGCACCACCGAGGTGATCATCGAGGCCGCGCACTTCGACCCGGTCTCCATCGCCCGCACCGCCAAGCGGCACAAGCTGCCCTCCGAGGCGTCCAAGCGCTTCGAGCGCGGCGTCGACCCGGAGGCCGCCCGCGCCGCCGCGCAGCGCGCCGTCGACCTGCTGGTGCTGATCGCCGGCGGCACCGCCGAGGCCGGGGTCACCGACATCGCGGCCCCGCACCCGGTGCGCACCATCACCATCGCCGCCGACCTGCCGGACCGGGTGGCCGGCACGGCGTACGGCCGCGAGACCGTCACCCGGCGCCTGCAGGAGATCGGCTGCTCGGTCGCGGGCGCCGACGTCCTGGAGGTCACCCCGCCGACCTGGCGGCCCGACCTCACCGACCCGTACGACCTCGCCGAGGAGGTCATCCGGCTGGAGGGCTACGACAACGTCCCCGCCCGGATGCCGAACGTCCCGCCGGGCAAGGGCCTGACCGAGGCCCAGCGGGTCCACCGCCGGATCGGCGTGGCGCTGGCCGGGGCCGGCTACGTCGAGGTCAACAACTACCCGTTCCTCGGCGAGGCCGCCTTCGAGGCGCTCGGCCTGGAGCCGGAGGACCGCCGGCGCCGTACCGTCACGCTGGTGAACCCGCTCAACGACGAGGAACCGTCGCTGCGCACCACCATGCTGCCGGGCCTGCTCGGCGCACTGCGCCGCAACATCGGCCGGGGCAACACCGACCTGGCGATCTTCGAGACCGGCACGGTGTTCCTGCCGAAGGACGAGCTGACCGTGGCCCCGCGCCCGGCCGTCGACCGCCGGCCGAGCGACGCGGAGCTGGCCGCGCTGGACGCCGCGCTGCCGGACCAGCCGCGCCGGGTCGCCGTCGCCCTCGCGGGCGAGC
>NZ_MECK01000625.1 GCF_014596465.1 Streptomyces sp. CBMA123
GCGCGACCTCCGCCCCCGCCGTACGCTCCCGCTGCGCCTCCTGCTCGGCGGCACGCCGCTCCAGCAGCCGCAGCACGGACGCGGCACGGACGAACGCGGCCGGGCTGGCCGGGTACTTGGGGCGGCTCGCGGCGAGCGCCCGCTGGGCCGCCTCGGCCTCCTTGAGCGCCTGCTCCGCGACCGCCACGGCCCGCTCCCGCAACAACCGGGCTATCTCGGTCTCGGCCTTCGCCAGCCGCGACTTCTCCGCCGTCAGCCGCCGCCCGAACCGGGTGGCCCGCTCCTCGGCGACCTCGGCCGCGTACTCGGCCTCGGCCAACTGCTCCTCGAACCGCTCCTCGGCCCGCATCCGCTGCGCCGCGGCCACCTCGGCGGCCGCCCGGGCCGCCTTGTCGCGCTGGCGCAGCAGCACCGCGAAGCCGAGCGTGGCGATCAGTGCGGCGATGCCCACCGAGCGCACCAGGACGGTGTCCTGACTGAAAAGCAGCGCGGCCAGTGCGGCGACCAGCAGTACGCCGGCGGCGGTGGGGGGAAAGACCCGGCCGAGGACGGAGGAATGACGGTGGCGTCCGCGAGACATGCCAAGAAACTAGCGTGCGAATTGGGGCCGTGTCAGCCCAGGGTCCCCTTCCGCCCTTGACAGTGCGCAGTTTTTACCGCACGTGCCCGGCTTTTCACTCAAGATCACGAAAAAGGCCCTGCTCAGCGAGGTCCGTCGGGAACCGGCCGTTCCGTCAGCGGGGCGAGGCCGCCGGACCGCTCGGATCGTCGTGGTTCTCCGGCAGCTTGCACACGTGCTGCAGCCAGAGCGCCGCCGCGATCACCGCGGCCCCCGCCAGCACCGAGAGCCCGGCGGTGACGGCCTGGTCCTTGCGGGCCGACACGTCCAGTTCGCCGAGCAGGTAGATCCCGGCCCCGGCGTAGATGCCGGTGACCACCGAGGAGACCAGCGCGCTGGCCTGTCCGAGCACCACCGCCCGGGCCGCCAGCAGCGGGTCGACCCGCTTCGCGCCGGGCTGCCGCTCGCGCACCGCCTTGAGCCGGGACCGCAGCGAGAGCGCGGTCGCCAGCAGGATCACCGCCACCGCCGCCAGCACCACGGGAGCCGCCGCCGGCACGGCCGGCAGCGTGTCCAGGGACGCCCACAGCTTGGAACCGGCCCAGGACAGCGCCGTCGTCGCGGCGGTGATGCCGATCAGCAGACGGAGGCGAAGCAGCTTCACTCGGAGGTGGTCCTTCCCGGGGTGCCAGAGCCGACCGCCCGCCCGGTGGCCCGGGACGGCGGCGTCAGGCCACCGTACCGGGACCGGACGGGCGGGCATCCACTCGTACGACCGGGCCCGGTGGCCGAGTTCCCGGCCGACCCGGTGGATCCGGGCGACCCGGCCGCCCGCCGGTCCTGCCCGGTCCTGCCCGGTGCTACTCCGGCAGCGTCAGCCGGATGTCCTCGCGCCGCTTCACGCCCTGCGCGTCCGGGCCGCCGAGCGCCTCCAGCAGCGCGCCGACCTGCCCGTGCCCGGGCACCTCGGCCTCCGGCTGGGCGTCCAGCCAGGGGGCGAGCACGAAGGCCCGCTCGTGCGAGCGCGGGTGCGGCAGCAGCAGCTGCGGGTCCTCGCTGACCACGCCCTCGTAGGCCAGGATGTCGACGTCCAGGGTGCGCGCACCCCAGCGGACCTCCCGGACCCTCCCGAAGGCGTCCTCGATCGCGTTGCCGCGCTCCAACAGGTCCCGCGGGGGCAGCGTGGTGCGCAGCACCACGACCGCGTTGTAGTAGTTGGGCTGCTCCTCCGGGCCGCCGACGGCCTCGGTCTCGTAGATCGCCGAGACGGCCTTGATCTTCAGCCCGGGAGTGTCGGCGAGCGCGTCGACGGCACCCTGCAGGGTGTCCAGCCGGTTGCCCAGGTTGCTGCCGAGCGCGATCACCGCACAGCGCTGGCTGTGCAGCGTGGTGTCGGCGGAGTCCACCCGGCTCTCCAGGTCGAACGCGTTCGGCTCGGCGATCGGGTCACTGCTGTTCATCGAAGAAATCCCTCTGCATCGGAAACCAGGCGCGCGGTGGGGGTCATGCGCGGCCCCGGTGGATGGTCACGGTCACGTCGTCGAACGGCACGGTGATCGGGGCGTCCGGCTTGTGCACGGTGACCTCGACCTCCTCGACCGCGTCGTGCTTCAGGCACTGGTCGGCGATCCGCTGCGCCAGGGTCTCGATCAGGTCGACCGGCTCCCCGGCGATGATCGCGGTGACCTCCTCGGCCACGATGCCGTAGTGCGCCGTGCGGGTGAGGTCGTCTCCGGACGCGGCGGGGCGGGTGTCCAGGTACAGCACGAGATCGACCACGAAGGTCTGGCCCTCGACGCGCTCACGCTCGAAGACGCCGTGGTGGCCCCGGGCTCGCAGCCCCCGCAGGGTGACGCGGTCCAGCAAACGAATCACTGCTCCCAGTCGGACGGGCCCCACCCGGGAAAGGCATGGACGGGCAGGGCGAAGGCGGGCAGCACACCCGCCGCTCCGTTTCGAATCTACCCGCGAGCGCGGACAACGCCTGACCGTCCTACCCGGCACGAACCGTCGCCACGCGCACCGGAATGGCGATTGACGTGAACGTTCGGTGACCACCCGGAAATTCCCCGGCAACCGACCCGCGCAGATTTCCCGAAGCCCCCGGAATCAGTCCTCGTCGTCCTCGTCCCCGCTGGTCAGAACGGGTGAACCGTGGTGGGACCAGAGTTTCCACCCGGCCGGGGTGCGACGGAACAGATTGCTCGACACGACCTTTCCGCCGACCAGCGGCCCGAGTTCCCCCTCCTCCTCGGCCTCACCGCCGGAGAGGATGTTCTCGGTGCACGTGACAAGGGCCACATCTCCGTGGACCTCGGCCTCGACATCGGTCAGGAAGAACTGGATGTACTCCGTGTTCATCATGATCAGCATGTACGAGCGGGTCACCTGCGCCCGCCCGCGCAGCACCGGCCAGCCGGGGTGCACGCAGACCACGCCGCCCTTGTCGTCGGCGTGCTCCGGCCCCAGCCAGGCCTCCTCGACCGCCTCGACGTCCCCGCGCTCCAGCGCCTCGTAGAACGCCCGGTTCGCCGCGAGCACCGCCTCCAGGTCCACTTCCCGGGCCTTCCCGGCCGTCCCGCCGCTCAACCTGCCGTCACCTGTCACAGACCCTCCCTCACCCCAGCCGCGCCGCGCGCTGCCAGGCCGCGACCACGCGGACGGCGTCCGCCGTACCGGACACGTCGTGCACCCGTACCGCCCAGGCTCCGGCCTGGGCCGACAGCACCGAGACCGCGGCGGTCGCGTCGTCCCGCTCGCGGGCCGGGCGCAGGTCCCCGGTTTCCGGGTCGGCGAGCAGCGTACCCAGGAACCGCTTGCGCGAAGCCGCGACGAGGACGGGACGGCCGAGCGCGGTGAGCGCGTCCAGCCGGCCGAGCAGCGCCCAGTTGTGCTCGGGGGTCTTGGCGAAGCCGAGCCCCGGGTCGAGGACCAACTGGTCCTCCTTGACCCCGGCGGCCAGCAGCGCCTCCATCCGCCCGGTCAGCTCGGCGACCACGTCCCGCACGACGTCCTGGTAGACGGCCAGCCGGTCCATGTCGGCGGACTGCCCGCGCCAGTGCATCACCACGAAGGGCGCGCCGGTCTCGGCGACCACCCGGGCCATCGCCGGGTCGGCGAGGCCCCCGGAGACGTCGTTGACGATCGCGGCGCCGGCCTCGACGGCCCGCTCGGCGACCGAGGCCCGCATGGTGTCGACCGACACCATCACCCCGGCGTCGGCCAGCTCGCGCACCACCGGCAGCACCCGGCGCAGCTCCTCCTCCTCGGGCACCCGCACCGAGCCGGGCCGGGTGGACTCGCCGCCGACGTCCACCAGGTCCGCGCCGCGGGCCCGCAGGGCCAGCCCGTGAGCGATCGCCCTGGCGGGGTCGAGCCACAGCCCGCCGTCCGAGAAGGAGTCGGGCGTGACGTTGACCACGCCCATCACGGCGCAGCGGCCGAGCCGCGGCAGTCCGGCCGGCAGGGAGAAGGACGGCGAATCGCTCATGCCCCCATTATCGAACGGGGCCCCCGCCGAGGATTCTCGGCGGGGCCCCGGACGGTGCGAGGTGCCTCAGGCAGCCTCGCCGACCCCGCGGGTCGACGGGACGGGCATCAGGCCCTCGCGCTGGCGCCTGCGGCCGAAGCGCGGCATCCCGAGGGTGATGAAGGCCTCCGCCTGCATCGCGGCGAAGCCGATCCGCGGCAGGTCCCGGGTGTTCGGGAAGACCAGGAAGCGCGGCTCCCACTCGGGCTGGAACTTGGCGTTGAACTTGTACAGCGACTCGATCTGGAACCAGCGCGACAGGAACACCAGCAGTCCGCGCCAGGCGCGCAGCACCGGGCCGGCACCGATCCGCTCGCCGCGGGCCAGCGCCGAGCGGAACATCGCGAAGTTGAGCGACACCCGGCGGATGCCCAGGGCCCCCACCTCCTGCAGCGCGGCGACGATCAGCAGCTCGTTCAGGCCCGGGTCGGCGGCGCGGTCGCGGCGCATCAGCTCCAGCGAGATGCCGTCCGGCCCCCAGGGCACGAAGTGCAGCACGGCCTTCAGGTCGTCGCCGCTCTCCCCCTCCTCCGGGGCCTTGTGGGCGGTGACCACCACGCAGTCGTCGTCCAGCGGGTCGCCGAAGCGGCCCAGGGCCATCGAGAAGCCGCGCTCGGTGTCGGTGCCGCGCCAGCGGGCGGCGGCGTCGGCGATCCGGTACTTCTCCTCGACGGTGAGGTCGGAGACCCGGCGCACCTTGCAGGAGTAGCCGTTGCGCTCGATCCGCTTGACCATCTGGCGCACGTTGCGCATGGCCCGGCCGGCGAGCGAGAAGGTGCTGGTGTCGACGATCGCCTCGTCGCCCAGCTCCAGCGCGTCCAGGCCCGCCTCGCGGGTCCAGACCTCGCCGCCGACCTCGCTGCAGCCCATCACGGCGGGCACCCAGGCGTGCTCGCGGGCCTCGGCCATGAACACCTTGATCGCGCCCGGCCAGGCCTCGACGTCGCCGACCGGGTCGCCGGAGGCGAGCATCACGCCGGAGACCACCCGGTAGGAGATCGCGGCCTTGCCGGTGGGCGAGAACAGCACGCTCTTGTCGCGGCGCAGCGCGAAGTAGCCGAGCGAGTCGCGCTCGCCGTGCCGCTTGAGCAGCTCGCGGACCTTCTCCTCGTCCTCGGCGGTGAGCTCCGGCTTCGGCTTGCCCGGGCGCAGGGCCAGGTAGGCGGTGGTGAAGGCGGTCAGCAGGCCGAGGCCGCCGAGCAGGTAGGCGACCAGGTCGGACATCCGCGCGTTGCTGTAGCGGACGGGGCCCTCGAAGCCGAACAGCCCGTACCCGACGTGCTGCAGCCGCTCGGACAGACCGGGGTGGCCGAACTCGTACCTGGTGCGGGTGCTCACGATCAGCAGGCCGAGGAGCACGCTGAGGGTGCCCATGACGACCAGGTTGACGACCGCGCCCCAGCGGGTGCGCGGGTCGGCCTTGGCGTAGAACTCGCGCTGGTGCACCAGCATCACGGCGAGGACCGCCAGCGAGACGACCGCCGGGCCGATCTGGTGCCAGCGCGCGATGTGCAGCGCGGCACTGAGCGGCAGCAGCACGCAGACCGCCCGCCAGGCCCGCCGCTTGCGCCGGCGCAGCGCGTGCGCCAGCGGCACCAGCAGGATGCCGACCATCAGCGTGCCGACCGCGGCCAGGCTGGTGGTGCCGCCCGGCAGCTGCCCGGCGAAGGTGTGCATCTTGGTGTGCCGGAGCTTGGGGAACACCGCGCTCGCGATGTCCACCAGCCCGATCAGCAGACAGGCGTAGCCGACCGCGCCGGGGAGCCAGGCCCTCGGGACGGCGGCCGCCTGGTTGCGCAGCGTCTGCAGACCGCGCCGACGGCGCGGCGGCTGCTCGGGGCTCGGCTCAACGGACACGGGAACGCTCATGGAAGCTCAGCGTAGAGGCTGCGGTGCGGTGTCCGTTCACTCCGGGGGAGCACGTGTGATGGACCTTCATGCCTATTCCTTCATCAGGCAATGCGCATACCAAGGATCCGGAAACGGACGGTAATCCGGTGCCGTGGGCGCGCTGCGGGTTGAGCCGGGGGTGGGAGCCGTGGGCCCGCCGCCGCGTGGCGGCGCAGGACCCTCCGGTACGCGTTACGTACGGTGGACGCCGCATTCTAGGGCGCCGGTTGCCCCGGGCCTCCCCCCGCCCTCCCGACCCCGCCGAGGCGTCCGGACAGCCTAGCTGCGGTGGCCCGGTCTGACGCCCCGCCAGACGATGAAGCCTGCACCGACAGTGTCCCACCGGAAGGCCGACCGCATGGAACTGACCAGCGACGTGCTGGTGAACTCGCTGCTCGCACTCGGAGCGGTGGCCCTGGTCACCACCTTGTGGATCTGGCCCCGGCTGGCGCGGCAGCGCCCGCTGCCGGTGCTCGGCCGGATCGGCCTGCTGACAGTCGTTCAAGTCTCGATCCTCGCGGTGCTGGCGCTGTCGGTGAACAACTCCTTCGGGTTCTACACCTCCTGGGACGACCTGCTCAACCCCGGCGGCGCCAAGCTCGCGCTGGCCGGCAACGAGAACCACAACGGCACCCCGGTCTCCGACCAGCTGGTCCAGCCGACCAACGAGGGGGGCCTGGAGAGCGTCGGCAACCTGCCGAAGGGCACGCCCGAGGAGGTCGGCAAGATCGAGTCGGTCCGGGTCAACGGCAAGGAGACCGGTTTCTCCGACCAGATGTTCGTCTACCTGCCGCCCGAGTACTTCGACCCGAAGTTCGCCCTGGTCCGCTTCCCGACCGTGGTGGCCATCGCCGGCTACCCGGGCACCACCCTGAACCTGATGAAGGAGCTGCCGCTGCTGCAGACCGCGATCGAGCTGCAGCACTCCGGCAAGATGCCGCCGACCGTCCTGGTGCTGGCCCGCCCGGCGGTCAACCCGTCCCGGGACACCGAGTGCGTGGACGTCCCCGGCGGGCCCCGCACCGAGACCTGGTTCGTCAAGGACCTGCCCGAAGCCCTGCACAGCACCTACCGGCTCGGGCGGGCGGCCGGCTCCTGGGGCCTGATCGGCTACTCCACCGGCGGCAGCTGCGCGATGCGCCTGTCGATGCGCTTCCCGAACGTCTACGGCAGCGCGGCGGGCCTGCACGGCGACTTCTCGGTGCGCCAGGACCAGTACACCGGCGGCGACCTCTTCAGCGGCGACAAGGCCCTCGCCCAGCAGCACGACCTCGGCTGGCGGCTGCAGAACCTCCCGGCCCCGCCGCTCAACCTGCTGGTGGTCTCCACCCGCAAGGAGGGGGACTACCCCCAGACCGTCCAGTTCGTCGACCAGGCCACCCAGGTCGCGGCCGCCAACCCGCAGTTCAAGGTGGAGTCGCTGTACCTGGACGACGGCGGGCACAACTTCGACAGCTGGACCAGGGAGCTGCCCGCCTCGCTCGAATGGCTGGGCTCCCACCTCGGCTAGCGCGTGCGGGTGACTACCCGCCGGTCGGCCCGCCCGGCCGGCGCTTCGGGGGGACGTATCGCGACCGCCCGTCCGGCCCCGGGCGGCCGCCGCCCCGGATCCGCGCAGGAGGCACCTTGCTGAGCACCAGATCGCTCTTCGACGAGATCTACCGGAACGACCAGGCGTACCAGCTGTTCTGCAGCATCGCGGCCGACGGGGAGGACCAGGGCGGCTGGGAGAACGAGCGGATCACCGCCCTCACCCGGGATCCGGTGCTCGCCCCGAAGATCGCCCGGCACGGCGCGGACGAGCGCAAGCACGGCCGGATCTTCAACCAGCTGCTGCACAAGCGCGGCCTGCCCAGGGTGCCCGTCCCCGACGAGGCCGACTACTGCATGCTGCTGGAGCGCCAGGGCGTCGGCCTCTCCCACGAGCGGCTGAACGGCGACGCCCCGCTGACCGACCGCGAGATCATCACCTACCTCGCGCACAGCCGGGTCACCGAGCAGCGCGCCGCCGAGCAGATGCGCCAGTTGGTCCGGGTGTACCGGGACAACCCCGAGCTGGGCCGGGCAATGCGGATGATCTCCGCCGACGAGGACAACCACCTCGCGTACTGCCATGAGGAGCTGCTGCGACTGAGCGCCGAGGGCCACGGCCCGTACGTCCGGCACGCCCTGGAGACCAGCGCCCGCGGCGAGATCCGCACCCACCGGGACGTCGCGCTGGCCGTCACCGCCCGGATGGCCCGGATCCTGCGCTGGCCGCGCTGGCAGCTGGCCGTGGTCACCCTCGGGGTGCACGCGCTCTACCTGTACGACCGGGCCTTCGGCTGGCGCCGGATGGTGACGCTGCGGATGCCGGAGCGCCGCAACGCACTGGGCACCCCGGCTCCGCCGCACGCGGAGCCCGAGGTGCCCTGAGTCGTCGCCGGAGCGCAGCCCTGCCGGCCGACGCCCCTCCTACCGGTCTTACCGGCCGATGATGAGACTCATCGCCTCAGCCCGGGTGGCCGGGTCACGCAGCTGGCCGCGGACGCAGGAGGTGATGGTCTTGGCGCCGGGCTTGCGGATGCCGCGCATCGACATGCACATGTGCTCGCACTCGACCACGACGATCGCCCCGCGCGGCTCCAGGATCCGCATCAGCGCGTCGGCGACCTGGCTGGTCAACCGTTCCTGCACCTGGGGGCGGCGGGCGTAGACGTCGACCAGCCGGGCGAGCTTGGACAGCCCGGTGATCTTGCCGCTGGCGGACGGGATGTACCCGACGTGCGCCACGCCGCGGAACGGCACCAGGTGGTGCTCGCAGACCGAGGTCAGCTCGATGTCCTTGACCAGCACCATCTCGTCGTGGCCGAGGTCGAAGGTGGTGGTCAGGACCTCCTCGGGCTCCTGCCACAGGCCCGCGAATATCTCCTTGTAGGCCCGCGCGACCCGGGCCGGCGTCTCCAGCAGGCCCTCGCGGTCCGGGTCCTCCCCGACGGCGAGCAGCAGCTCGCGGATGGCGTTCTCGGCCCGCTTCTGGTCGAAGGCACCGACGGCGGGCGGACCGTCGAGCGTCACCGGGTCGATCATGCGGGCCTCGCTTACTCGTGGGAAGACTCTGGCTGAACAGCACGGATGCCGCGCCTCCAGGGTACAAACCCTGGTGACGCGGCATCCATTCCCTACGGAGGCCGGATCAGCTCTCGGTCGGCGGCTCGGCGGCCGGCAGCGGCGGGAGCTTCACGATGTCGACCGGCACGGTGTCGGAGGCGGCGGCGCCGTTGGTGAGCGCCAGCTCCTTCGGCGACTGCACCGGCGGCCGGGTGGACGGCGTGCGGCGGGCGGAGCCCGTCCAGGCCGGCCGGGCCGGGCGCTTGACGATCGGGGCGAAGATCTCGGCGATCTGCTCCTTGTTCAGGGTCTCCTTCTCCAGGAGCTCCAGAACCAGGTTGTCGAGCACGTCACGGTTCTCGACCAGGATTTCCCAGGCCTCGTTGTGCGCGCTCTCGATGAGCTTCTTGACCTCTTCGTCGACCAGCCCGGCGACCTCTTCCGAGTAGTCGCGCTGGTGGCCCATCTCGCGGCCCAGGAACGGCTCCGAGTTGTCGTTGCCGAACTTGATCGCGCCCAGGCGCTCGGTCATGCCGTACTGGGTGACCATGGCCCGCGCCGTGGCGGTGGCCTTCTCGATGTCGTTCGAGGCACCGGTGGTGGGGTCGTGGAAGACCAGTTCCTCCGCCGCGCGGCCGCCCAGCATGTAGGCCAGCTGGTCGAGCATCTCGTTGCGGGTGGTGGAGTACTTGTCCTCCTCCGGCAGCACCATGGTGTAGCCGAGGGCCCGGCCGCGGGACAGGATGGTGATCTTGTGCACCGGGTCGCTGTACTGGCAGGCCGCCGCGACCAGGGCGTGACCGCCCTCGTGGTACGCGGTGATCTTCTTCTCCTTGTCGGACATGATCCGCGTGCGCTTCTGCGGACCGGCCACGACGCGGTCGATCGCCTCGTCCAGGATGCCGTTGTCGATCAGCTTCTTGTCCGAGCGGGCGGTCAGCAGCGCGGCCTCGTTGAGCACGTTCGACAGGTCGGCGCCGGTGAAGCCGGGGGTGCGCTTGGCGACGGCCGACATGTCGACGTCGGGCGCGATCGGCTTGCCCTTCTGGTGCACCTTGAGGATGTCCAGACGGCCCTGGAGGTCGGGGCGCTCCACCGCGATCTGGCGGTCGAAGCGGCCCGGGCGCAGCAGCGCCGGGTCCAGGATGTCGGGGCGGTTGGTCGCCGCGATCAGGATCACGCCGCCCTTGACGTCGAAGCCGTCCATCTCGACCAGCAGCTGGTTGAGGGTCTGCTCGCGCTCGTCGTGGCCACCGCCGAGGCCCGCGCCGCGGTGCCGGCCGACGGCGTCGATCTCGTCGACGAAGATGATCGCCGGGGCGTTCGCCTTGGCCTGCTCGAAGAGGTCGCGGACGCGGCTGGCGCCGACACCGACGAACATCTCGACGAAGTCGGAACCGGAGATCGAGTAGAACGGCACCCCGGCCTCGCCCGCGACGGCACGCGCCAGCAGGGTCTTGCCGGTACCGGGCGGGCCGTAGAGCAGCACGCCCTTGGGGATCTTGGCGCCGACGGCCTGGAACTTGGCCGGCTCCTGCAGGAACTCCTTGATCTCGTGGAGCTCCTCGACCGCCTCGTCCGCGCCGGCGACGTCGGCGAAGGTGGTCTTCGGGGTGTCCTTGGTGAGCAGCTTGGCCTTGGACTTGCCGAACTGCATGACCCGGGAGCCGCCGCCCTGCATCTGGTTCATCAGGAACAGGAAGACCAGGACGATGATCACGATCGGCAGCATCGACAGCAGCAGGCTGACGAAGGTGCTCTGCTTCTCCGGGCTGACGGTGTAGCCCTCGGTGAGCGAACTGCTCTTGTCGTTCATCTGCGACTGCAGCTTGTCCGCGATCGCGACGCCCTGGTCACCGATGTACGAGGCTTGGAACTTGCTGCCGGACGGGGCCTTGCCCGTCCCGGCCGAGGACAGCGTGGCGCCGTCCTTCAGCTGGATCTTGATGGTGTTCGAGTCACCGGTGGTGATCTGCGCCGACTTGACATTGTGCGCGTCGATCGCCGCGACCACCTGGCCGGTGTCCACCGTCTTGTAGCCGTTCGAATCCGAAACGACCTGCATCAAGACGATGACGGCGAGGACGGCCAACACGATCCACATGATCGGCGCACGGAAGTATCGCTTGACGTCCATCCATGCGGGGCGTTGCCGCCCCGTCCCTCCTGCCACTGAACGGCGCCGTGTGGCCGAGGGCCAGGGCGCATCCTGTCGGTGCTCATGTGAAGAGCGGTTTATTGGACCGTACCGCAGTCGGACCCACCCATGGCGGGAGCACAGCGACACGGTTTTGGTTCATTGTCCGACGGTCCAACGGGCGGGAACGGCCTACTGTTCCCACCCGTAGCCCGAACGGGCCCTCAGCCGCCGTAGACGTGCGGGGCGAGAGTACCGATGAAGGGGAGGTTACGCAGCTTCTCCGCGTAGTCCAGGCCGTAGCCGACCACGAACTCGTTGGGAATGTCGAAACCGACGTACTTCACGTCGATCTCGACCTTGGCCGCGTCCGGCTTGCGCAGCAGGGTGCAGACCTCCAGGGAGGCCGGGCCGCGCGAGCCCAGGTTGCCCAGCAGCCAGGACAGCGTCAGACCGGAGTCGATGATGTCCTCGACGATCAGGACGTCCCGGCCGGCGATGTCGGTGTCCAGGTCCTTCAGGATCCGCACCACACCGGAGGACTTGGTGCCCATGCCGTACGAGGAGACGGCCATCCAGTCCATGGTGACCTGCGAGTGCAGAGCCCGGGCGAGATCGGCCATGACCATGACGGCCCCCTTGAGGACGCCGACGATCAGCAGGTCCTTGCCTGCGTAGTCCCGGTCGATACGCTCGGCCAGCTCCTGGAGCTTGGCGTCGATCTCGTCCTTGCTGATGAGCACCTTCGCGAGGTCAGCGCCCATGTCGTTCTGGTCCACCGGGGATACGTCCTCAAACGTTCGGGGTCTGTGTGGCCGACGGCCGGCTCCCCCGGGACATGCCTCGCCCTCAGTCGCCCTGCCGCCGAAACACCAGCGTGCCACACCTGCGGGTGGCCTCGACGCCCCCGGGTAGGTGCAGCGGCCCCTGGCCGCGCCATCCGGTGACCAGCAGGTCCACCGTCTCCAGGTGCCGGGCGAACAGGTCCCCCGCCGGGCAGCCCGCGCGCAGCGCGGCCCGGCGCAGCACCCGGCGCCGCACGGCGGGCGGCAGTTCGGCCAGTTTCACCGCGTCCAGGGCGCCCTCGCCCGTACGGAGGTCGCGTTCGGCCAAGGAGGCCCACTGGTCGAGGGCGTCGGCGTCGTCGCGGAACAGCCGGGCCGTCCGGGCCAGCGCCTCCACCACGCCGCCGCCGAGGTGCTTCTCCAGCACCGGCAGCACCTCGTGGCGGACCCGGGAGCGGGTGTAGGCGGGATCACAGTTGTGCGGGTCGTCCCAGACCGGGATCGCCTGGGCGGAGCAGGCCTGCCGGGTGGCCGCCCGGTCCAGCTCCAGCAGCGGGCGGCGGTAGCGGCCCTTCTGGGCGGGCATCCCGGCCAGCGACCGGGAGCCGGAGCCGCGGGCCAGGCCCAGCAGCACCGTCTCGGCCTGGTCGTCCCGGGTGTGGCCGAGCAGCACCGCGATCGCGCCGTGGCGCTCGGCGGCCTCGTCCAGGGCGGCGTAGCGGGCGTCCCGGGCGGCGGCCTCCGGGCCGCCGGAGCGGCCGACCAGCACCGGGACCGCCTCGACCGGGTCCAGGCCCAGGGAGCGCAGGCGCTCGGCCACCTGGGCGGCGCGGTCGGCGGAGTCGGCCTGGAGGCCGTGGTCGACGGTGACGGCGCCGACCCGCAGGCCGATCTTGGGGGCCTCGAAGGCGGCGGCGATGGCCAGCGCCATCGAGTCCGCGCCGCCGCTGACGGCGACCAGGACCAGCGGCGAGCCGGGGGCGGCCGGGGTGCGGGGCAACCCGGAGGGGTGGCGGGCGGCGTTGCCGATCAGGGTGGTGCCGACGGCGGCACCCACCAGCGGCGCCCCGGCCGGGCGCTCGCGGGGCTCGCGCACAGGCGCGGTGAAGGTGGTACCGGCCTCGGCGGCGAGGTCGGTGAGCGTGCGGCGGACGGCCAGGCGTATCGCGGCGACGGCGGGGTGAGGGCCCACGGCGGACGACTCCTCGACGGAGGGGACAGGACTGCGGCGGGCGGCCGGAACCGCGCGCCTGCATTGCGCCGCGTTACCGGGCGCTCACAGATGGTGGCAGAAAGTGGGGACCCACTACGCCACCCGCGCCACCGGTACGACCACCGTCCCACGTTCGGGTGAATGGAGAAACGTATCTTCACCCACCCTCTGCTCGATTGGACCACTCGTACGAGCGGGTTTGACCGCCGCCGACCGACGGCGGTCCCACTGCGCGCCGGGATTGCCCGCTCGGGCCCCGGGGCTCCTCAGCGGGCGACCCGGGCGACCCAGGCGGCCGGGTCGTGGATCTCGTCCTTGGTCGGCAGGGTGTTCGGGGACGTCCACACCCGGTTGAAGCCCTCCATGCCGACCTGGTCCACCACGGCCCGGACGAACACCGCGCCGTCCTGGTACTGCCGCAGCTTGGCGTCCATCCCGAGCAGCCGGCGCAGCACCAGGTCGAGCCGGTTCGCCCCGCGGTCGCGGCGCTGCTGGAACTTCTCCCGGATCTCCGCGACCGTCGGCACCACGGCCGGGCCGACACCGTCCATCACCACGTCCGCGTGGCCCTCCAGCAGCGACATCACCGCCGTCAGCCGGCCCAGGATCTCGCGCTGCGCGGGCGACTGGACGATCTCCAGCAGGTTCCCGGCCGGGGCGCCGTCCCGGCTCTCCCGGCCGCCCGTCCCCGGCAGGCCGGCGCCCAGCGAGCCCGCCGCGTCGCGCAGCCGGTCCAGCAGCGCGCCCGGGTCCACGTCCGTCTCCGCCAGGAAGGACTGCACCTCGGACTGGATGTGGTCACGCAGCCACGGCACTGCGGTGAACTGGGTGCGGTGCGTCTCCTCGTGCAGGCAGACCCAGAGCCGGAAGTCGGACGGGTCGACGTCCAGCTCGCGCTCGACGTGCACGATGTTCGGCGCCACCAGCAGCAGCCGGCCCGGGCCCGGGCTCTCCGGGCCCAGCCGCGGCTTGTCGAACAGCGCCGCCGGGCTGTCCGGCGCCTCCAGCGAGGGCTCGGCCGGGGCGAAGGTCTCGTACTGGCCCAGCACCTTCGTCGCCAGGAACGCCAGCAGCGCCCCGACCTCGATCCCGGTGGCCTTCTCCCCCACCGCCCCGAAGACGCCCGCCGCCGCGCTGTTCGCCCGCCGCGCCTGCAACTTCTCCACCAGCGGCTGGACGACCGTGCGGAAGCCCGCCACGTTCGCCCGCACCCAGCCCGGACGGTCCACCACCAGCACCGGCGTCGCGGCGGCCGCGGTCAGGCTGCTGGACCGCATCCCGGTGAACACCCGTACGTGCTCCTCGGCCTCCAGCGCGTGCCGGCGCAGCTCGGCGACGACCGCCGCCGCCTCCGCCCGGCTCACCTCCGGCCCCGGGCGCACCAACCTGGTCGCGGTTGCGACCGCGAGATTCCAGTCGACCATGTCAGCCCCGCCACTCGCGCTCGTCATGACCTCACCGTACGTGCTCACCACCACCGACGGCAGCCACCCGCCGCGAACACCCAGCCGGTCCGGCGCACGGCCGGATCCGCCTCTCCCGCAGCTACCTTGCCCGCCCCCGCACCCCTTCGAACCCGGCCGCCACCGGCGGGGCGCGGGGCGGTCGGTGGCGGCCGCAGGAGGTCCGGCGGCAGCGAAGGCGAGCCGCCCACGGCCGGGCACGGGGTGGTCAGTGGCAGCCGCAGGAGGTGAGGCGGGCGGCGATGCGGTCCATGGCGGCGCGGGCGGAGTCGGCGGGGGCGGTGGTGCGGGTCATCACGGCGAAGGCGAGCAGTCGGCCGTCGGCGTCGACGACGGTGCCGGCCAGGGTGTTGACGCCGCTGAGGGTGCCGGTCTTGGCGCGGATCAGGCCGGCCGCGTCGGCGGCGCCGGAGCCCGAGCCGAAGCGCTTGTCGAGGGTGCCGGTGAAGCCCGCGACCGGGAGGCCGGTGAGGACCGGCCGCAGGGTGGGGTGCTGGTCGGAGGCGGCCAGCGAGAGCAGCTTGACCAGCACGGCGGGCGGGATCTCGTTGTCCGGGTGCAGGCCGCTGCCGTCATTGAGGACCACACCGGTCATCGGCACGCCGAGCTTGGTCAGCTCCTGGGAGACGGCGGTCGCCGCGCCCGCAAAGCCGGCCGGCTGGTGCCCGGCGAGGGCGACCTGACGGGCGATCGCCTCGGCGAGCTGGTTGTCCGACGTGGTCAGCAGGCGCTCGACCAGCCGCGCGACGGTGGGTGAGTCGACCTTGCCGAGGACGGCGGCGTCGGCGGCGGCCGGGTCGGCGGCCGGCTTGGCCTTGCCCTCGACGGTGACGCCCTGGGCGGTGAGCATCGCGGCGAAGGCCGCGGCGGCCGCGGCGGGCGGGTCGGCGACCCGGGCCGGGGCCTCCTCCTTGCTCTTCGGGTCGATCTTGGCCTCGTCCACCATCAGCGGGACGACCAGGGCGATGTTCTGGTTGTCGGGGTTCCTGTGCTGCGGGTTGCCGCTGTAGAGCGAGAGGTCGTAGTCCAGCTTGACCGTGGTGGTGCCGGCCGCCTTGAGGGCGGTGGCGGTCTGCCGGGCCAGGGCCTCCAGGGAGGCGGGGGCGGTGTCGGCGTCGGCGGGCTGGCCGCCGATCCGCACCTGGTCGGCGGGCAGCGCGGTGAGCGTCGGGTCGCCGCCGCCGACCAGGGTGATGCTGCCCGGGTCCGCGCCGCGCACCACCCGGGTGGTGAGCCGGGTGTCGGCGGGGATCAGGGACAGAGCGGCGACCGAGGTGGCCAGCTTGGTGGTGGAGGCGGGGGTGGCCGGGGTGTTCTCCCCGGAGCCGTACAGGAGCCGGCCGTCGGCGGCGTCCGCGACGGCGATCGTCACGGTGCCCAGGTTCTTGTCCGCGAGGGCGGGGGCGAGCGCCTGCTGGAGCCCCTGCGCGGTGGGGACGGCGGCCTCCGGGCCGTTGCCGGCGGTGGCCAGCACGGCGCCCGCCCCGGGCACCGGGCGCGCGCCCGGCGAAGCGCTGTCACCGGGCGCGGCGCTGTCACCAGGCGCGGCACCGGGCGACTCGGCTCGGCGGGCGGGCCCGCCGGAGCTCTGACCCGGACCGGGCCTGGTCTTCCCCTGGTCGCCCTTGCGGCCGTCCCGGCCGTCCCGGCCGCCCTGGTCGCCTTGACCGTCCCGGCCGTCCCGGGCGTCCCGGTCGCCCTGGCCGTTGCCGTCCTCGCCCTGCCCCGCGCTGCGTCCGCCCGCGGTGGGGGACGGCTGCGCGTACGCACCGCCCGCCCCCAGCACCGTTCCGGCGACCAGCAGGGCCGCTCCGAACAGTCCGGCCGCCATCCTCCTGCGACGGCGCGCCGCCCCCACCCCAGCCCCCACCGACCGGCCCCTTTCCTGAGCACTCACTCCCGTAGGAGACACTTGGATTCTGTCAGTCCCTACCTTGGAGGAACCGTTGGAATTCGACGTCCTTATCGAAATCCCGAAGGGCTCTCGTAACAAGTACGAGGTCGACCACGAGACCGGCCGGCTGCGGCTCGACCGGATGCTCTTCACCTCGACCCGCTACCCGGCCGACTACGGCTACGTCGAGGGCACGCTCGGCGAGGACGGCGACCCGCTGGACGCCCTGGTCATCCTGGACGAGCCGACCTTCCCGGGTTGCCTCATCAAGTGCCGCGCCATCGGCATGTTCCAGATGACCGACGAGGCCGGCGGCGACGACAAGCTGCTGTGCGTCCCGGCGACGGACCCGCGCTGGGAGCACCTGCGCGACATCCACCACGTGTCGGAGTTCGACCGCCTGGAGATCCAGCACTTCTTCGAGGTCTACAAGGACCTGGAGCCGGGCAAGTCGGTCGAGGGCGCCAACTGGGTCGGCCGCGCCGAGGCCGAGGCCGAGGTCACCGCTTCGATCAAGCGCCTCGCGGAGCAGGGCGGCCACTGAGCCGTCGTTCCGATCTCGTTCGCTCCCCGTCCGATCGGGGGAGTTCGAGGTAGGTCGGGACAGCCTGGGCCGGGGTTCGCGGATTCGTCCGCGGGCCCCGGCCCCTGTCGTTTCCGGGGCAGATGGCCGTACGGTTTTACCGACAGGCTGTCGGCAAGAGGGTCACCTTAGGTTAGGCTAACCAAAATCAAGGGTGGATCCCGATCCCAGGAGGCTGCATGACCACGCCCGAGCCCACCCCGTTCTCCACGGTGCTCCGCACCGCCAGCAGCGAGGAGCACGAGGCCGCGGAACAGTCCTCGTTCATGAGCCGCCTGCTGGGCGGGCAGCTCGGGATCGAGGCCTACGCCGACCTGACCGGCCAGCTCTGGCACGTCTACCGGGCCCTGGAGAGCCGGGCCGGGCAGCTCGCGGAACACCCGCTGGCCGGGCCCTTCATCGACCGGGCGCTGCTGCGCACCGCCGCCGTCGAGCGCGACCTGGCGCACCTGCGGGGCCCCGACTGGCGGAACGGGCTGGCCCCACTGCCGGCCACCGCCGCACTGGTCGCCCGGATCGAGGAACTGGCCACCGAGTGGCCGGCCGGATACCTGGCCCACCACTACACCCGCTACCTGGGCGACCTCTCCGGCGGCCAGATCATCCGCGGCGTCGCCGAGAAGACCTGGGGCTTCGAGCGCAAGGGCGACGGCGTGCGGTTCTACGTCTTCGAGGAGATCGACAACCCGGCCGCCTTCAAGCGCGAGTACCGGGCCAAGCTGGACGCGGCGGGCGCGGCGATGGACGAGGTCGAGCGGCGCCGGGTGGTCGAGGAGTGCAAGCGGGCCTTCGTGCTCAACGGGGCGGTCTTCCACGACCTGGACGCCGGCTACCCGCTGAGCGCCTGAGCCCCCGAGCCAACGGCGCCGGGACCACCGAGCCGGCCCCGGCGAGCAACCGTCCGCCGGGGCCGGCTCGCGTTCACGACCCGGCATCAGGCCTGAACTCCCGTGCGGCGGTGGCGAACCAGGACGGTGGCGCTGCCGCCCACCGGCAGGCCGGCCGCGGTGGCCGGCCGCAGGACCACCGGGGTGCCGCCGGTGCTGCCCGAGCGGGGCCCGGCCTGATCGGGCCCGCTCGGTCCGCCGGCCGCGAGCTCAGTCCTCCAGCCGGAAGCCGACCTTGATGCACACCTGGTAGTGCTTGACCCGGCCGTCCTCCAGGTGGCCCCGGACCTGCGCGACCTCGAACCAGTCGAGGTTGCGCAGCGTCCGGGAGGCCCGTTCCACCCCGTTGCGGATCGCGGCGTCGACGCTCTCGGTCGAGGACCCGACGATCTCGGTCACCCGGTACACGTGGTCGGTCATGGCGGACTCCCTCAGCTGTGCGACGGCCCCCGGTCCACCGTGCACCGCCCCGGGTCCGCCCGCACCCCGACGGCCGCCGCGACCGCCGCCAGGGACCACCGGCTAGAACGCCGCCCGGACCAGCCCGACCGGGGCGCCGCCGCCGAGCAGCGGGTCGACCCGGCCGGCTACACCGTCCGGCCGGCCGAGGCCCGCTGGGCGCTCACGGCGCTGCCCGAAGTCGCCGACGCCCGGGTGGAGTTCGACGAGGACGGCAAGCTGACCGCCCGGATCACCCCCCGGCCGGCCGGGGCCGCCGACCAGGCCCCCGACGCGGCGGCGCTCACCAAGCGCCTGCGCACCCTCCTGCCCGGATACCTGCGCCCCGCCCGGCTGGTCCTCGACCAGCCCGACGGGCCCAGCCCGCACCACTGAACGACGCCGAGAGAGAAGCGGTGAACGCATTGAGCAAGGCCGACCACGGCGGCGGGACGACTCCCGCCGCACCCGATCCGCGCGACTGGATCGTGCTCCGGGGAGTACGGGAGCACAATCTGCGGATCGAGGAGCTGGCCGTGCCGCGGCACGGAGTCACGGTGTTCACCGGCGTCTCCGGCAGCGGCAAGTCCTCGCTGGCCTTCGACACGATCTACGCCGAGGGCTACCGGCAGTACCTGGACAGCCTGTCCGCGTACGTCCGCCGGAAGCTGCCCAAGGTGCCCAAGCCCGCGGTGGAGTGGATCAGCGGCCTCAGCCCCACGGTCGCCATCGAGCAGCGCACCATCAGCCGCAACCCCCGCTCCAACGTCGGCACCATCACCGAGATCTCGGACCGGCTGCGGCTGCTGTTCGCGCGGGCCGGCCGGCACGAGTGCCGCGGCTGCGGGCAGCACATCCACCCGCGCGACGTCGGCGAGCACCTCGCGGCGCTGGCCCTGGCCGCCGCCGCCGAGCCGGTGGAGCTGTACCGACCCGCCGTCGGCGAGGAGCCCGGCGGGCGGGTCCTGCTGCTGCCCGCCGCCCCCGGCGAGGAGGACCTGGCCCGGGCCCGGCAGGCCGTCGAGGCGGCCCACCGCGACGGCGGCCCGCTGGTCGCCCGGCGCGACGGCGCCATCGTGCGCCACCTGACGGCCGGCTGGATCTGCCCGGACTGCGGCACCGAGGCCCGCGCCACCTCCTCGCACTGGTTCACCCCCAACTCCCCGGCCGGGATGTGCGAGGAGTGCCAGGGCCTCGGCTTCACCTACCAGGTGGACCCGGCGCTGCTGGTCGGCGACCCGGAGGCCTCCGTCCGCTCCGGCGCGCTGACCTTCTTCGGGGACCGCACCCGCAGCAAGAAGACCTGGTGGCCGCTGCGCGAACTGCCCACGGTGCTCGAACTGGCCGGCGCCGGCCTGGACACGCCCTGGCACCTGCTCCCCGAGGGCGTGCGCGAGCTGGTGCTCACCGGCGCCACCGCGCGGCCGCTGCCGGAGCCGCTCGCCCGGGAACTGGAGCGCAAGCCCTTCGACGGGCTGGCCCAGCACCTGGAGCGGCTGTTCCGCGAGGCGGACTCGCCCGAGCGCAAGTCCTTCTACCAGGTGTTCATGGCGGCCCGCGGCTGCACCGCCTGCGGCGGCACCCGGCACCACGCCGAGGCGCTCGCGGTGCGGCTGGCCGACCTCAACATCGCCGAGGTGAACGCGCTGCCGGTGGCCCGGCTGGCCGAGTGGCTGGCGGAGGTCCGCGCCGAGCTCGCCACCACCTTCCTCGCCGAACTCGCCGAGGAGCTGCTGGTCCAGATCGGCACCCGGCTGACCTTCATGCTCGACGTCGGCCTGGGCTACCTCTCGCTGGACCGCTCCGCGCCCACCCTGTCGGCGGGCGAGGGCCAGCGGCTCCGGCTGGCCCGGCAGCTGGGCTGCGGGCTGGTCGGCGTCACCTACGTGCTCGACGAGCCGTCCATCGGCCTGCACGCCAAGGACAACTCCCGGCTGATCGCGCTGCTGCGGCAGCTCGCCGACGCGGGCAACACCGTGCTGGTGGTCGAGCACGACCAGGAGACCATGGAGACCGCCGACCACCTGGTGGACCTGGGTCCGGGCGCGGGCATCCGGGGCGGCCGGGTGATCGCGGCCGGCCCCACGGCCGAGGTGATCGCCCACCCGGAGTCGCGCACCGCCGCCTACCTGCGCGGTGAGCTGGTCGTCGGTTCACCCCGGGAAGGGCGGCGCAGCCCCGGGGAGCACTGGCTGAGCATCCGCGGCGCCCGGCTGCACAACCTGCGCGGGGTGGACGCCGCCATCCCGGTGGGCCTGCTGACCTGCGTCACCGGGGTGAGCGGCAGCGGCAAGAGCTCGCTGATCACCCGCACCCTGCAGCCCGCCCTGGAGCAGGCCCTGACCCACCGCCGGGCGCCCGTCGGGCCGTTCGCCGAGCTGTCCGGCTGGGAGCGGTTCAGCCGGGTGGTCACCGTCACCCAGGAGTCCATCGGCGCCTCCTCCCGCTCCACCCCGGCCACCTACGTGGGCATCTTCGACGAGATCCGCAAGCTCTTCGCGAAGACCGAGGAGGCCGTCCGCCGCCGCTGGTCCACCGCGATGTTCAGCTTCAACACCGAGAAGGGCGGGCGCTGCGACCGCTGCGCGGGCAAGGGCACCATCCGGATCGAGATGCTGTTCCTGGCGGACTTCTCGGTGCGCTGCCCCTCCTGCGACGGGCGCCGCTACCACCCGCGGGTGCTCGAAGTCACCTACCGGGGGCGGGACATCGCCCAGACCCTGGACCTCGAGGTGGCCGAGGCGCTGGAGGTGTTCGGGGACATCCCGGCCGTCGCCCACCCGCTGCGGATGCTCTGCCAGGTCGGGCTCGGCTACCTCGCTCTCGGCCAGGACACCACCACCCTCAGCGGCGGCGAGGCCCAACGCCTCAAGCTCTCCCGGGAGTTGATGCGGCGGGACGACGGCCGCACGCTCTACCTGATCGACGAGCCGACCACCGGGCTGCACTTCTCCGACGTGGAGGTGCTGCTGGGGGTCGTCCACGACCTGGTGGACCTGGGCAACACCGCGGTGGTCATCGAGCACAGCGTCGAGTTCGCGGCGGCCTGCGACTGGATCGTCGACCTGGGCCCCGGCGGCGGTGAGAACGGCGGCGAACTGGTGGCCGCCGGGCCGCCGGAGGAGGTGGCCGCCCACCCGAGGAGCGCACTGGCGCCCTATCTGGACCGCCAGCTTCACGTCATGAAGAGCAGAGGAGGACACAGTGCCGGCACCGAGCGCTGAACCGGTCATCGACGTCGTCGCCGCGTTCGAGCGGTGGACGGCCCGCGAGCCCGGACGGCCCGCCGTCACCGGCGAGGGGCGCACCTGGACGTACGGCGAACTGGGGGCCGCCGCCGACCGGGTGGCCGCCCACCTGCGGGCCCTCGGCATCGGGGCGGAGAGCCGGGTGGCCGTACTGGCCGGCCGCACCCCGGAGATGCTCGCCGCCCTGGTGGGCGTCCTCAAGGCGGGCGCCGCGTACGTTCCGTTGGACCCGGCCTACCCCCAGGACCGGATCGGCTACATGCTGGCCGACTCGGGCGCCGCGGCCGTGCTGGCCGAGCGCCGGCACGCCGGCACGCTGGCGTACGACGGCCCGGAGCTGGTCCTGGAGGAGCTGGTGCGCGGCGGGCCGGACGCCCCGGCGGCCGACGCCCCACCGGTGCTCGACGGCCAACTCGCGTACGTGATCTACACCTCGGGCTCCACCGGCCGCCCCAAGGGCGTGCTGGTGCCCCGGGGGGCGATGAGCGAGTTCGTCGCCGCCGCGGTCGCCCTGCTGGGGCCGGTGGCGTCCGCCACCATGGTGGCGACCTGCCCCACCTCGTTCGACTTCTCGGTCTGCGACATCTTCGCCCCGCTGTACGCGGGCGGCCGGGTGATGCTGGCCCAGGACGTGTTCTCGCTGGTCGAACCGGACGGCTGGGTCACCGGTGACGCGGTCTGCGCGGTGCCCTCCGCACTGGCCCAGATGGTCGCCCTGGGCGGCCCGCCACCGCGGGTCAAGGCCGTCCTCACCGGCGGCGAGGCGATGCCCAGGGCGCTGCTCGCCGAACTGCGGGCGCGCGGGGTGACCCAGGTGTTCAACATCTACGGGCCGACCGAGACCACCGTGTCGGCGGCCGCCTGCCTGCTCGACTGGGACGACCGGATGGTGTCCATTGGCACGCCGTTGCCCGCCGTGCACGCCTACGTGCTGGACGAGGAGCTGCGGCCGGTGCCCGACGGCACCTCCGGCGAGCTGTTCGTCGGCGGCGCCCAGGTCACCCGCGGCTACCAGGGCCGCCCCGGGCTGACTGCCGAGCGGTTCCTCCCGGACCCGTTCTCCGGCGCCCCCGGCGCCCGGATGTACCGGACCGGGGACCGGGTGTGCCGGCGTCCGGAGAGCGGCCTGCTGGACTACTTCGGGCGGCTGGACGCGCAGGTCAAGGTGCGTGGCTTCCGGGTCGAACTCGGAGAGGTCGAAGAGGCGTTGACATCCTGCCCCGGTGTCGTACAGGCTGCGGTAGTACTCCGTGACGATCTTCCCGGCGGTTCCCGCCTGGTGGCGTACACGGCCCCGGCCGGCCCCTCCGCGCCGACCGGGGAGCAGCTGCGGGACCACCTCCGGCGCAGCCTGCCGGAGCACATGGTGCCCAGCCAGTTCGTCCCGCTGGACGCACTGCCGCTCACCCCCATCGGCAAGCTCGACCGCAAGGCGCTGCCCGCGCCGGCCCTGCGCCGGTCCCGGGCCGAGGTGCTGCCGGGCCGCTGACCGCGGGAGGTCCATTCCGCGGAAAAGCCGGAATTCCCATTCCCACCTTTCTTGCACGAGCCGGACACGATAAGCTCGCCGCATACTGACCAGGGCTCCTGGAAATCAATTCCCGAGCCTGTTGGAGGTTGAATACCTGTGCGCCTTCTCGCGATCGAACGGGACCAATTCGAGGACCGTCTCAGGGAGATATTCGGGCCGCGCATCACGCCGGTCGAGGAGTCCTTCGACATCATTCAGAAGTACAAGGACGGCTCGTTCGCCATGGGCCACATCGGCCTCATGCTCTACGCGAACGGCTACAACCTCCGCGGCGCCAGCAGCAAGTACCCGAACGGGCTCGTCTACCACGACGGGACCAACATCTTCGGGGTCGGGTACTTCAGCAAGGAGGGGCACGTCGCCAAGCACCTCCACATCGTCGCCCCGAAGGGCCCGACCCGCTTCGAGGCGGTCCGGGAGTTCATCGCCACCGTCCGCGCGGCCGGCCTGGCCCGGGAGTCGGTGTACGTCCGGCACCTGTCGGCCGAGGATCGCGACGCCTTCCTGGCCGCCGGGTTCACAGGGATCGACACCGACCCCTGGCACCTCGGGGCCCCGGAGGAGGACGAGACCTACCCGAACCGGGTCTACTACCTGGACGAGGTGTTCGACCAGGACGAGGACGGCACGCTCCAGGTCGCCAAGCTGGCCGGCGAGGAGCGGCGGAAGTACAAGAACAAGAACAAGATGGCCTACCGGCGCTTCCAGAACTTCCTGGAGCGCAATCCCCACCTCTCCTTCCAGATCGAGCCCTACCACTACTCCGGGCCCGAGAAGGAGAGCGCCCGCGGCGTCGTGGAGAGCTACTTCCAGGCCCGCCGCGAACAGGGCACCGTGGTCGGTTCGACCCCGGAGGACTACCTCGCCATCGTCCGCGTGCGGCCCGGCGGAGACAACGAGAAGGACTACTTCTCCTACCTCGGCAACATCGTCACCGAGGACGGCGAGAAATTCCCCGCGATGTTCTTCGCGGGGGAGCGCATCGGAGAGCGGCGGGCCGCTCTCTACTGCACCATGACCATGCGTTTCCGGGAAAGGCTGACCGGGCTCTTCAAGGACAGCACCGGATTCACCGCCATTCCGCAGTACGTCTGGCTGACCGTGTTCCGGCTCATGTGGGAGCAGGGCATCCGCGAGGTCGACGCGGGCGGTTCCGAGGTCAAGGGCCTCGACGACCAGAAGCGCCAGCTGGGCGGAAAGCCGGAGAAGACCTTCTGGGTCGTCGGGGCCGCCGCCGGCGACCCGACCGCCTGATGCCACCCGTTCCGAACCCGAAGGGGAAGTGATGGAGTCAACCATGTCCAACGCCGACTACGACGTCTGCGTCGTGGGTCTGGGGTACGTGGGCGTCACGCTCACCGCGGCCCTGCTGAAGACCGGCAAGAGCGTCCTCGGGTACGAGTACAACAAGGCGGTCGCCGAGGACCTCGACGCGGGCGTGCTGCAGCTCGCCGAGCCCGGCGTCGAGGAGGTCTTCCGGGACGCCGCCGGCAGCCGCCGGCTGAAGGTCACCTCCGAGCTGGCGGCCGGCGCGCTGCCGCCGGTGGTCATCATCTGCGTCGGCACCCCGATCGAGGTCGACGGCACCGACCCCAACCTGCGCCACCTCCAGGCGGCGGTGGAGACCATCGCCGACGGGATCGACGAGAACACCCTGGTGATCGTCCGCAGCACCGTGCCGGTCGGCACCACCCGCAACCTGGTGCTGCCGCTGCTGCGCCGCACGGTGGCCGAGCCGCTGGTCGCCTTCTGCCCCGAACGGACCATCCAGGGCAAGGCGTTGGACGAGCTGCTGTCATTGCCGCAGATCGTCGGCGGCATCAGCGACGAGGCCGTGCGCCGCGCCACCGAGCTGTTCGCCTCGCAGACGCCCACCGTGGTGCCGGTCTCCTCGGTCGAGGCCGCCGAGATGATCAAGCTGATCTGCAACTGCCACACCGACCTGATCTACGGGTACGGCAACGAGGTGGCGCTGATGGCCGAGAAGCTCGGCCTGGACGCGGTGGAGCTGATCAAGAACGCCAACTTCGGCTACCCGCGGCCCGATCTGAGCCTGCCCGGCTTCGTCGGCGGCAGCTGCCTCACCAAGGACCCGTACCTGCTGATGCACGCGCTCAAGCCGCACGGCCACACGCCGGGCATGATCGCCGCGGCCCGGCAGCTCAACGAGTCGCTGCCGAGCCGGATCGGCGAGCGGGTGCTGGCCGCGCTGTGGGAGCAGGGCTGCGACCCGGCCACCGCCCGGGTGCTGGTCTCCGGCTTCGCCTACAAGGGCCAGCCCGAGACCGACGACCTGCGCGGCGCCGCCTACGAGGGCCTGCTCGACGTGCTGCGCGACCGGGTCGGCGAGATCGTCGGCCACGACTTCGCCGTCCCGCGCGAGCGCCTCGCCGCCCTCGGCGTGCGCCCGGTCGACCTGGCGGAGGGCTTCGAGGGAGCCCACGCCGTGGTCATCCTCAACAACCACCTCTCCTACCGCGACCAGGACATCGACGCGCTGATGGCCACCATGGCCCCGCCGGCCGTCGTCTACGACACCTGGCGCATCCTCCCCGCCACGTCCAACGTAATGAGGCTCGGCCATGCGTAAGAAGATCCTGATCACCGGTGGCGCCGGATTCATCGGCATGCACCTGGCCCGCCGGCTCGCCGACGAGCACGACGTCACCGTCCTGGACGACTTCAGCCGCGGCCGCCAGGACGACGAGCTGGACGAACTCCGCTCCAAGGTCACGGTGTTCACCCACGACCTGACCCTCCCGCTGCCCGCCGGGCTGCCCCGCGACTTCGACGAGGTCTACCACCTCGCCGCCGTCGTCGGCGTCGTGTACTCCAACCAGGAGCCGCAGCGGGTGCTGCGCACCAACCTGCTCTCCACCATCCACGTCCTGGACTGGTTCAAGGAGCTGGACGGCGCCACCCTCTGCTTCGCCTCCTCCTCCGAGGCCTACGCGGGCAGCGTCACCGCCGGCGTCGCCCCGGTGCCGACCCCCGAGGACGTCCAGCTGGTCGTCTCGGACCCGACGGTGGCCCGCTCCTCGTACGGCTTCAGCAAGATCGCCGGCGAGCTGCTCTGCCGCAACTACGCCCAGGCGTACGGCTTCCCGCTGCGCATGGTCCGCTTCCACAACGTGTACGGGCCGCGGATGGGCTACGAGCACGTCATCCCGCAGTTCATCGAGCGGCTGCTCGGCGGCGCCGACCCGTTCGAGATCTACGGCGCCGACCAGTTCCGGGCGTTCTGCTACGTCGAGGACGCCGTCGCGGCCATCGCCGCGCTGACCGCCCTGCCCACCGAGGACACCCTCCTGGTCAACGTCGGCAACGACCGCGAGGAGATCCGGATCGACGACCTCGCCCGGGTGGTCTTCGACGTCGTCGACCGCCACCCCGCGCTGGACGTCCACCCCGCTCCGCCGCTCTCCCCGGAGCGCCGCGTCCCGGACATCTCGCTGCTGCGCTCGCTCACCGGCTACGAGCCGAAGACCGACCTGCGCGAGGGCGTCCGCCGCACCTACGAGTGGTACGCCCGCGACCGGGCCGCCCGCGAGCAGCGGTCATGACCCACGTGCGGATCGTCCACCGCGGCTACTTCCCGGCCCGGGCCGGCGCCGAGGCGATGGCCCAGAACCTCGCCGAGTCGCTGGCCCGGCGCGGCCACCGGGTCGGGCTGTACTGCAGCAGCATGGACGAGGAGTCGGCCCGCTGGATGACCGGCGCCGGAGTCGGGGTCGGTGTGCTGCCGGCCTCGGCCCCGCCCGCCGAACGGCCCGACCTGGTGCACGCCTTCGACTGCGTGTGGCCGGACTACCCGCAGGCCGCGCTGCGGCTCGCCCGCGAGTGGGACGTCCCGCTGGTGTTCACACCCGCCTCGGCGGCCGGGGTGTGGCAGGACCGGGAGGCCGTGCTGGACGTCGCCCGGCAGGCGGACGCCGTCTTCGTGCTCACCGAGGCGGAACGGCGGCTGTTCCTGGAGGCCGGCGTCGACCCGGCGGCCCTGCACCTCAACGGCCAGGGACCGCAGTTGAGCGCCACCGCGGCGCCCGACGGCGCGGCCTTCCGGGCCCGCCACGGAATCGACGGGCCGATGGTGCTCTTCCTCGGCCGCAAGATGCGCAGCAAGGGCTACCACCTGCTGCTCCAGGCCGCCCGCAAGGTGTGGGCGGACCACCCCGAGGCCCGGTTCGTGTTCGCGGGCCCGGACTGGGACGAGGACTGCGCGGAGGTGTTCGCGGCCCACCGCGACCCGCGGATCCTCGACCTCGGCATGGTCGAGGAGGACGAGAAGGCCGACGCCCTCGCCGCCTGCGACGTGTTCTGCCTGCCGTCCACCGTGGACATCTTCCCGCTGGTCTTCGTCGAGGCCTGGGTCAACGGCAAGCCCGTCGTCTCCGTCACCTTCGACGGCGGCGATGAGGTCGTCCGGCACGGCGTGGACGGACTGCTCTGCGAGCCCGACCCGGACGCCGTCGCGGCGTCGGTGGTCCGGCTGCTCGCCGACCCCGCCGAGGCGGCGGCCCTCGGGGCGGCCGGCCGCACCCGCACCGAGCGGGAGCTCAGCTGGGACGCGGTGACCGACCGGTACCAGACCGTCTACGACCGGCTCACCGCACGCACCGCCGGCCCGGCCGGCACCCCTTAGGGCGTTTCCTTCCGGCCCCGCCGAGCGCGGGACCGAGGGGGCGACCCGCGCGTGCTGCCGAGCGGCCCACCGCCGGCACCACCGCACCGTGCCCGATGCACACGCACGCGGCACCCGAACGAACACCGCGCACCACAGGCGCGCGGGGGGATGGTGGAGCAAGAGATGTCCGACTGGAAGGTAAACCTGTACCGGCCCCGGCTCGGCGAGGCCGAGGCCGACGCCGTGGCGGCGGTGCTGCGCTCGGGCTGGCTGTCCAACGGGCCCGTGACCAGGGAGTTCGAGGAGGCCTTCGCCCGCGCGGCGGGCGCCGAGGACGCGGTCGCGGTCAGCAACGGCACGGCCGCCCTGCACCTGGCCTTCCTCGCCCTCGGCCTGGGCCCCGGCGACGAGGTCGTCCTGCCGTCGCTGAGCTTCGTCTCCGCGGCGGCCATGGTCACCCTGTGCGGCGCCACCCCGGTCTTCGCCGACATCACCGGCCCCGACGACCTCTGCGTCGACCCCGCCGACGTCGCCGCCCGGATCACCCCCCGGACCAAGGCGATCGTCGCCATGCACTACGGCGGCCACGCGGCCGACCTGCCCGCGCTCGCCGCCCTGGCCCGCAAGCACGGCATCGCCCTCGTCGAGGACTCCGCGCACGCCCCCGCGACCCGCTCCGCGCACGGCGTGCTGGGCACCGTCGGCGACATCGGCTGCTACAGCTTCTTCGCCACCAAGAACCTCGCCACCGGCGAGGGCGGCATGGTCGTCGCCCGCGACCCCGAGGTGCGCGAACGGATCCGCCGGCTGCGCTCGCACGCGCTCACCGTCAGCGCCCAGGACCGCCACCGCGGCGGCCCCTCGCTCTACGACGTCGACTCCTTCGGCCTCAACTACCGCCCCACCGAGCTCGGCAGCGCGATCGGCCTGGTCCAGCTCGCCGACCTGCCGCAGCGCCAGGCGCGCCGCCAGGAGATCGTCACCCGCTACCGGCAGGGCCTGGCCGGCACCGAGGGCCTCGGCCTGCCCTTCCACGACCGGCCCGTCGAGCTCGCCGCCCACCACCTGTACGCGGTGCTGCTGCCGGACGGCGACGCCCGCGGGCGGATCCAGGACACCCTGCGCGCGGCCGGCGTCCAGAGCGGCGTCCACTACCCGCCCAGCCACCTGTTCACCGCCTACCGGGAGCGCTTCGGCCACCGCGAGGGCGACCTCCCGGTCACCGAAGAAGTGATGGACCGTCAACTGTCGCTGCCGCTGCACGTCGACATGGCCGACGAGGACACCGACCTGGTGGTCCACGCCCTCCGGGGCGCCCTGACCGACGCCTCCGGGGCCGGCGCGTGAGCCCGTCCACCGCCCACCGCTACACCCTCGTCGACAGCGGCTTCCACCGCGACGGCGAACCGTACTTCAGCGTGGGCTTCAACTACCACCCCTCCAGCACAGGTTGCGACTACTGGCGGGACTGGGACGCCGAGCGGCTGGACACCGACTTCGCCCGGATGGCCGAACTCGGCTTCAACACCGTCCGGTTCTTCGTCTTCTGGGCCGACTTCGAACCCGAGCCCGGCGTCTACGACCCGGTGGCCACCGAGCGGCTGCGCGAGTTCGGCGCGCTCGCCGCCCGGCACGGGCTGCAGTGCCTGCCCTCGCTGCTCACCATCTGGATGAACGGCCAGCGCTTCGACCCGCCGTGGCGGGCCGGCCGGGACCTCTGGCACGACCCGGAGATGACCGAGCGCCAGCTCGGCTTCGTCCGGCACGTCGCCAAGGCCCTCGGCGGCGTCGCCGACGTCCTCGCCTACGACCTCGGCGACGAGGTCATCCACGTCGACCAGGCCGCCTCCGGCGCGCTGGGCCCCGACGGGGTCCGCCGCTGGTGGGGCCTGCTCGCCGAGGCCGTCCGGGAGGCCCACCCCGGCGCCCTGGTGCTCCAGGCCAACGAGGCGTCCGCCGTCACCGGCGCGCACGCCTTCCGGCCCGAGCACGCCGACCCGCTCGACCTGGTGGGCCTGCACGGCTTCCCGGTGTGGACCCCGTTCCACATCGAGTCGGTCGCCGCCCCCAAGGCCACCGCCCTGGTGCCCTACCTGGTCCGCCGCGGCCGGGCGCACCGGCCGGTGCTGGTCGACGAACTCGGCAGCTACGGCTGCGACGAGGACACCGCCCGGGACTACCTGCGGGCCGCCGCCCACGGCGCGCTGGCCGCCGGCGCCTGCGGGGTGATCGTCTGGTGCTGGCAGGACTTCACCACCGAGGCCAAGCCGTACGCGCTGCGCCCCAACGAGCGGTTCGTCGGCCTGCTGCGCGCCGACGGCACGCCCAAGCCGGCCATGGCGGCCTTCCGGGAGTTCGCCGGCCGGGCGACCGGCGAACTGGCCGGGTTCCGGCCGCTGCCCGCCCCCGTCGGCGTCCACCTGCCCGAGCACCGGGAGGACGGCGACGCCGGCTACCTGGCCTCCGGCGGCTCCGCCGCGGCGGCCGGCTTCTACGCCGCCCAGCTGCTGCAACGCGCCCACCTGCCGTACGAGTTCACGGCCGGCCCGCCGGTCGCCCCCGGCGCGCCCGGCGGCCACCGGATGCTGGTCTGCCCCTCCGTGCGGCACATCACCCTGGACGGCCAGCGGGCCCTGGCCGAGTACGTCGCGGCCGGCGGCGTCCTGCTCTACACCGGCGGCGACCTGCTGCACGGCTTCGGCGGGGAGGAGCTGTTCGGCGTCCGGATCACCGACTTCACCCTGCGGGCCGAGGACGCCGACTCCTTCACCTGGCAGGGCACCCGGTACCCGCTGGCCCGGGAGGCCGGCCAGCTGCCGGTGCTCGCCGCGACCACCGCCACCGTGCTCGCCGTCTTCCCCGACGGTTCGCCCGCGCTCACCCGCAACCGCCACGGCGACGGCGTCGCCTACCACCTCAACGCCCCGTTCGAGCAGCAGCTCAACGCCCCGCACCGGCTGGACGAGCAGCCCTGGCACCGGCTCTACGCGGACGTCGCCGCCGCCGAGGGCCTCGCCGGGGAACTCGTCGGGCGGCCCACCGTGGACAGCCCCGAGGTCGAGGTGACCGTCCTGGGCCGCGGCGACGAACGGCGCGCCCTGGTGGTCAACCACGCCCCGCGCGCGGTCCGCACCACGCTGCACCACGGCCTTGGGGCCGAACCCCTGGAACTCGGCCCCAAGGCCGTGCACCTGATCGGCTGGACGCGGCGACGGGAGGCCGACGCGTGATCATCGACGCCCACGTCCACGCGGGGGAGTACTACCGGCACTACACGGCCGCCTTCGCCGAGGAGATGATGGCCACCACCGGCATGCCGCCGGAGGCCCTGACCGCGCCCGAGGCCGCGCTGCTCGCCCACATGGACGAGGCCGGCGTGGACCGGGCCTTCCTGCTCGCCTTCGACGTCCAGCGGATCGAGGGGTTCAAGGTCCCCAACGAGTTCGTCGCCGCGATCTGCGCCCGCCACCCCGAGCGCTTCACCGGCTTCGCCTCGGTCGACGCCGGCACCCCCGGCGCCGCCGCCGAACTGCGCCACGCCGTCACCGAACTGGGGCTCGCCGGGCTCAAGACCGCCCCCTGCTACCTGCGGATGTCCCCCGCCGACCCGCTCTGGAACGACGTCTACGAGACGGCCCAGGAACTGGACGTCCCGGTCCTGGTCCACACCGGCTACACCCCGGCGAAGAAGGCCGACCCCCGGTTCTTCAACCCCCGGCTGCTCGACCGCGTCGCCACCGACTTCCCCGGCCTGCGGCTGATCCTCGCCCACCTCGGCACGCCCTGGACCGACACCGCCCTGGAGATGATGGCCCGTCATCCCAGGGTGTACGCCGACCTGTCCATCTTCAGCTGGTACCGGCCGGCCCCCACCGTCGCCGCCGCCCTGGCCCGGGCCCGCGGCCTCGGCGTGCTGGACCGGCTGATGTGGGGCACCGACCACCCCTTCTGCACCATGACCGACTCGGTGACCCGGATGCGCGAACTCGCCACCGACGACTCGCTCTGGCCCGACGGCACCGCACTCACCCCGGCCGAACACGCCTCCCTGATGGGTGGCGCGGCGGCCGGGCTCCTCGCCGCGACCCAGGGGGGAACGCACCCGTGAAGACCCTGCAATGGCACGCCCCCCGCGACGTCCGGATCGTCGAGGCGCCCGTCCCCGCGCTGACCGGCCCCGGCGACGCGCTGGTCCGGGTGGTCCGCTCCGCCGTCTGTGGCACCGACCTGCACCCCTACCGCGGGGAGATACCCGGCTTCACCCCCGGCACCGTCACCGGCCACGAGTTCACCGGCGTGGTCGAGCGGGTCGGCGCCGGGGTGCGCGGCTTCCGCCCCGGCGACCGGGTGGTCGCCTCCGACGTGATCGCCTGCGGCAGCTGCTGGTACTGCGCGCGCGGCTGGCACTACCAGTGCGCCGAGGTCGGCCTGTTCGGCTACGACACCGTGGTCGGCACCACCCCGGTGGCCGGCGGCCACGCCGAGTACGTCCGGATCCCGTTCGCCGACACCGTGCTGTCCGCGATCCCCGACGAGGTCACCGACGAACAGGCCCTGTTCGTCGGGGACATCCTCGCCACCGGCTACGCCGCCGCCGAACGCGCCGGGATCCGGCCCGGCGACGTGGTCGCCGTGGTCGGCTGCGGACCGGTCGGCCTGATGGCCCTCAAGGCGGCCCAACTGATGGGCGCCGCCGAGGTCCTGGCGATCGACCCGGCCGAGAGCCGGCGGGCGACCGCCGCCGCCCAGGGCGCGGTGCCGCTGGCCACCGGCGACGACCTCGCCGAGAAGGTCCGCGCGCTGACCGAGGGCCGCGGCGCCGACGTCGTCCTGGAGGCCGTCGGCGTGGACGCCTCGCTGCGCAGCGCGCTGGAGATCGTCCGGCCGCTGGGCACCGTCTGCGCCGTCGGCGCCCACGCCTCGGAGGCCATGCCGATGCCCACCGGCCTCGCCTTCGGCAAGGAACTCACCCTCCGGTTCGCCGTCGGGGACCCGATCAGCTCCCGCGACCGGCTGATGCGGCTGATCCGCACCGGACGCATCGACCCCACCTTCCTGATCTCCCACCGACTGCCCCTCGCCGAGGCCGTGGAGGGCTTCAAGCTCTTCGACGCCGGCCACGCCATGAAGGTGGTCCTGGTCCCGTGAACCCCCTCCTTCTCCCCGCCGACGGGCCGGCCACCCTCCCCGCCCTGCTGGCGGAACGGGTCCGCCGCACGCCCGACGCCCCCGCGCTGGACTGCGGCGGCACCCGGCTCAGCTACCGGGAACTGGACCGGCGGGCCGGGCTGCTGGCCCACCGGCTGCGCGGCGCCGGCGTCGGACCGGACGTCCCGGTCGGCCTCCACCTGCACCGCTCGGTGGAACTGGCCGTCGCCCTGCTCGCCGTCCTCAAGGCGGGCGGCGCCTGCGTGCCGCTGGACCCGGGGTACCCGGCCGAGCGGCTCGCCTTCGTCCTCGGCGACGTCGGCGCCCCCGTCCTGCTCACCACCGCGGGCCTCGCCGGCCGGCTCCCCGGGCCCACCGCCCGCGTCCTGCTCGTCGACGAGGCCGCGGATGTCGCCGACGGCCCGCTGGACGAGGCCGGGGTGCACCCCGAGAACCTCGGCTGGATCGCCTACACCTCCGGCTCCACCGGCCGCCCCAAAGGCGTCCCGCTGGGCCAGGCCGCGCTGGCCGCGCTGGCCCTCGGCATCGCCGGCCGGCTGGAGCTGACCGGCGCCGACCGGGTCCTCCAGTTCGCCTCCATCGGCTTCTCGGTGGCGGCCGAGGAGGTCCTGTCCACCTGGGCCGCCGGTGCCTGCCTGGTGCTGGACCCGGCCGAGGAACTCGCCGACAGCGCCCGGCTGCTCGCCCTGGTCGAACGCGAACGCGTCTCGGTGCTCCAGCTGACCCCGTCCTACTGGTACGAGTGGCTGCGCGAACTCGACCGCGGGCAGGGCCCGGTGGCCCCGCCCGCACTGCGGCTGCTGGTCGTCGGCAGCGAACCCGTCGCCGTCGACAAGGTCGCCGACTGGTGCGCCACCGGCGTCCGGCTGGTCCAGGAGTACGGCGCCACCGAGGCCACCGTCTCCCAGCTGCTGCACGAGACCGCGGCCGGCGCCGAGGAGATCCGCGGCTGGGACCGGCTGCCCATCGGCACCCCGCTGCCCGGGACGCACGCCCACATCCTCGACGAGCGGATGGAACCGGTGCCCGACGGCGAGCCGGGCGAGCTGTACCTCGGCGGCCCCGGTGTCTCCCGCGGCTACCTCGGACTGCCCGCCCTGACCGCCGACCGCTTCCTGCCCGACCCCTTCACCGACCGCCCCGGCGGCCGGATGTACCGGACCCGCGACCTGGCCCGCCGACTCCCCGACGGCGCCCTGGAGTTCCTCGGCCGGATCGACTACCAGCTCAACATCCGCGGCATCCGGGTCGAGCCCGGCGAGGTCGAGAACGCCATCGGCCAGTTCCCCGGCGTCCTGGACAGCGCCGTCCTGGCCCGCCCCGACGACAACGGCGCCGAGCAGCTGGTCGCCTGCGTGGTGTGGGCGGGCGACCCGGAGGTCCGGGCGCTGCGCGCCCGGCTGCGCGCGGTGCTGCCCCCGGCCCTGGTGCCCGCCCGGTTCGCCGCGCTGCCCGCGCTGCCGCTGACCGCCAAC